>DATGRS010000272.1:0-19417 GCA_035303365.1 Ornithinicoccus sp. | reverse complement strand
TCGGCAGGAGGTAGAAGATCCCGAGCAGCCCGAGCACGGTGACGGTGGTGCGTCGGGCCGCCCGGCCATCCGGGTTGGTATAGAAGCGCACCAGCACATGGGGCAGCCCCATGGTGCCGAAGAACAGCGCGAGGATCAGCGAGTATGTCGAGTAGAGCGGGTAGTCACTGGCCGATCTCAGCGGCAGCAGCCAGTCCTCCCCGGCGAGGGGGCGCAGCGAATCCGCGTGGGGGATGATGGCTCCTGCGGGAAAGACGACCTCCGTGCCCGAGGCCAGGGTGTGCTCGCCGGGCGACAGCCGAACCGTGCCGATCACCTCCGCGCCGTCGAGGACCCCATCGACCCTGACCTCGACGGGCTGGGCCACGTCCACGGCGACGGCCGTGCCGATGTCCACGGCGGTGGACTCGGCGAAGATCGGCGGCCCGTCCTGGTTGATCGGCGGCCTGCCGTCGGACTGCCAGGCCAGCAGCACGAAGATGGCCGGGATGGCCAGTGCGGTGAGCTTCAGCCAGTACTGGAACGCCTGGACGAAGGTGATGCTGCGCATCCCTCCGGAGATCACGCCGATGAGGACGATGACTGCGACCAGCACGGGTCCCAGCCACCGGGGTGCCCCGGTCACCGTCCGGATCGTCAGTCCTGCCGCCTGGAACTGCGGGAGCAGGTAGAGCCACCCGATGGTCACGACGAGGACGCTCGCGGCCCGGCGCACCACGATCGACTCCAGCCGGGCCTCGGCGAAGTCCGGCAGGGTGTAGGCGCCCGAGCGGCGTAGCGGCGCAGCGACGAGGACGAGCAGCACGAGGTAGCCGGCGGTATAGCCGACCGGGAACCACAGCATGTCCGCGCCGTAGGCCATGACCAGCCCCGCCACCCCGAGGAACGACGCCGCCGAGAGGTACTCCCCGCCGATGGCCGAGGCGTTCCACCAGGGCGTGACGGTCCGGGATGCCACATAGAAGTCGCTCGTGGTCCGCGCCGCGCGGACCCCGATGACACCGACCAGGATGGTGCCGATAGCGGTCACCACGATGGCTGCCATCCCGAGTGCGGGGTTCATGGCTCGTCGATGAGTTCCACGAAGTCACGCTCGACACGCTCGGCGCTGTAGGCATAGAACCATGCAGCGCCGAACAGCGCGGGATAGACCACGGCGCCGAGGATCACCCAGGGCAACGTGATGCCGAGGACCCTGATATCGGCGACCTCTGGGAGGGCGTAGAAGACGAGTGGCAGGGACGCGAGCACCCCGAGGACGACCGCGATGACCATCAGGCTCAACCGGAGCTGGGAGCGGACCAGTGAGCTGACGTAGACCTCGCCCAGCCCCGTCTGCTCGTCGATCTCACGGATCAGCGGCGACCGCCGCACCCGCGGACGGCCCCGGCTGGGATGCGTGACCCGGACTCGCTCGGTCACGCCCCGACCCCGCGGGTCATCCGCTCGCCCGCTTGACCAGGAGGTCCCGCAGCTGGCGCGTGTGTCTGCGGCTGACGGCCAGCACCTGGCCGCCGACCACGACGGAGTAGCGACCCTCGTCGGACCGCACCTCCTCGACGTGGGGGAGCGCCACCAGGTGGCTGCGGTGGATGCGGACGAAACCAGCGTCCGCCCACCTCTCCTCCAGGGACGAGAGGGGCACACGCAGGAGATGACTCCCTTGCGCGGTGTGCAGCCGGGCGTAGTCGCCCTGGGCCGTGACGAAGATGATGTCCTTGCGCCGCACAAACCGGGTCACGCCACCGAGCTCGACCGGAATCGACTCGTCCGGAGGCTCGGGGTCGCTCGCGACCGAGCCGTTGACCTGCTCCAGCGCCCGGTCCAGGGCCGCGGCCAGTCGCTCGGGACGGAAGGGCTTCATCACGTAGTCGACAGCCTGCAGCTCGAAGGCGTCGACGGCGTGGTCGTCGTACGCCGTGACGAAGACCACCGCCGGCGGGCGACGGAACCGGGCCAGCACCCGGGCGAGGTCGAGCCCGGACAGGCCCGGCATCCGGATGTCGAGGAAGACGATGTCGACGTCCCCCTCCTCCAGGAGGCGCAGCGCGCCGGCCCCGTCCGACGCGGTGAGCACCTGGTCGACCCGGGGGTCTGAGGACAAGAGGTGGGCCAGCTCCCGGAGGGCAGGCGGTTCGTCATCCACGGCGAGCACGCACGGCATACACGGCAGGGTAGCCCTCCGCCGCCGCCGGCAGGAGGGACGCCCGACGGCCCGTCAGCTGGCGTGGACCCCGGGAGCGTACTTCGGCACCCGCAGGCTCACCTTCATGCCGGCGCCGGGGGCGGTCTCGACCACCAGGCCGTGTTCGTCGCCGAAGACACTGCGCAGCCGCTCGTCCACGTTGCCCAGCCCGAGGTGGTCCCCGACCTGGCCCAGCAGGGTCTGCAGCGCGCGTTCGGGATCCATGCCGACGCCGTCGTCCTCGATGCTGATGCTCGCCTCGTTGCCGGCGTCCTCGGCCACGATCACGATGTGGCCGCGGCCCTTCTTGCCCTCCAGCCCGTGCCGGATGGCGTTCTCCACCAGCGGCTGCAGGCACAGGAACGGGACGGCTACGGGGAGCACCTCCGGCGACACGCGCAGGGTCACCTCCAGGCGGTCGCCGAACCGGGCGCGCTCGAGTGTCAGGTAGCGCTCGATCGACCGAAGCTCCTCGGCCAGCGTGGTGAACTCACCGTGCCGGCGGAACGAGTAGCGCGTGAAGTCCGCGAACTCCAGGAGCAGCTCGCGCGCGTGCTCGGGGTCGGTCCTGACGTAGGACGCGATTGCGCCGAGGGCGTTGTAGATGAAGTGCGGTGAGATCTGGGCTCGGAGGGCACGGATCTCCGCCTCGGCCAGCTTGGCCCGGGAGCGGTCCAGCTCGGCCAGCTCCAGCTGGCCGGAGACGAAGAACGCAACCTCCTCGACGGCGCGCACCAGACGGGCCGACGGGCGCGCCGTCGTGTAGGCGGTCAGGGCGCCCACCACATGATCCTCGGTGGTCAGGGCGGCCGAGACGGCGTGCCGCACCAGACAGGTGGGATCACCGCAGACCAGGGCGGCGGGCCCGAGGACGACGGTGGAGCCGTCCCGGAACGTGCCCTGCGCGTGCGTGGCGACCTGTGCGGCGTGCTGTCCCGCACCGGTGCCGTCCCAGGCCACCGTGGTGGTCCCGTCGGTCAGCGCCACGGCCGGTGTGCCGAGAAGTGCGCGTAGGTGGCGGGCTGCCTTGTCCGCGCCGGCGTCCAGCCCCGAGCGCAGCTCTGCCGTGGCCAGGCTGCTGACGTGCAGCACCCGGTAGGCCGCCACGTCGTCCTGGCTGGCCAGCACCAGTCGTGAACGCACGAACCACGCGAGCAGCACCGCACCGGCCACCACGATCAGCACGCCGACCAGGACGGCGAGCACTGTCTCCATGACGGGCCAGCCTAGAGGTGCGTGCGCCTCCGCAGACCAGAGCTAGACTGCGGCTGCTGGTGAACACTTGTTCACCAGCGCGTCCCTCTCAAGGTTCTTCTCCGCCAGGAGCAGCGTGCCCGACTCTGCCGTGATCACCCCCCGCACCCCGCAGGCGGATGCCCGACCCGTGCCGACGCTGCTCATCATCGTCGTGCTCGCGCTCTGCGGCACCCTCGTCTCGCTGCAGCAGACTCTCGTGCTGCCCCTGCTGCCGGACTTCCCGGCGATCCTGGACACGACCTCGGACAACGCCTCGTGGCTGGTCACCATCACGCTGCTGACCGCCGCCGTCGGGACCCCCATCGTCTCCCGGCTGGCCGACATGTTCGGCAAGCGACTGATGCTCGTGCTCTGCCTGGCCTTCGTGATCGTCGGTTCGGCGATGGGTGTCCTGAGCGACTCGCTGGGGCCGGTGATCGTGGCGCGCGGACTGACGGGCATCGGCACCTGCCTGGTCCCGGTCGGCATCAGCATCATGCGTGACCACCTCCCGGCGGAACGGGTCGGCTCCGGGGTTGCGCTGATGAGCGCCACGCTGGGGATCGGTGGTGCCGTCGGCATCCCGCTTGCCGGTGTCATCTATGAGAACTTCGACTGGCAGATGCTCTTCGTGGTCTCTGGTGGGTTCGCGGTCCTGATGCTCGTCCTGGTCTGGATGGTCGTCCCGGAGTCCACCGTGCGCACCCGGGGCCGCTTCGACTACACCGGTGCCCTGTTGCTGTCGGTGGCCCTGACCTGCTTCCTGCTGGCTGTCTCGAAGGCCGGCAGCTGGGGCTGGACCGACCGCGCCACCATCACCCTCGTCGTCATCTCCCTGCTGGTGCTCGGTGCGTGGATCCCGCTAGAGCTGCGCCAGGGGCAACCGCTCGTCGACATCAGGACCTCGATGCGGCGCACTGTGCTGCTCACAAACTCGGCGTCGGTCCTCATCGGGTTCGCGATGTTCACGAACTTCCTGACCAGCGCCCAACAGGTGCAGATGCCGACCGAGACCGGATACGGCTTCGGCCTCAGCGTCATAGACACCGGGCTCGTCATGCTCCCCGCCGGTGTCCTGATGGTCGCGATGTCACCGGTCGCGGCGTGGCTGATCCGTGCATACGGCCCGCGAGCCGTGATCATCGGTGGCGCGATCGTGATCGCCGTGGGTTTCGTGCTCCGGGCCTTCCTGCACAACTCCGTGCTCGAGGTGATGGTCGCCTCGGGGATCTCCTCACTCGGCACCGCCCTGGCCTTCGCCGCGATGCCCACGCTCATCATGCGGGCCGTCCCCATCACCGAGACCGCCTCCGCCAACGGGCTGAACACCCTCCTCCGCGCGATCGGCACCTCCACGGCCAGCGCAGTGGTGGCCGCCGTGTTCGCGGCCATGACGCTCGACGGTGTGACCATCGGCGGGATCGAGAACGTGCCGCGCTTCGAGGCATACCAGCTGGTCTTCTGGCTGGGCGCCGTCGCCGCTCTCGGCGGTGCACTCGTCGCAGCCTTCATCGTCCGGCCCCGTCGCGGCACCGAGGCGCGCCGGGTCCCTGGCCAGGTGCTGGCTCCGGAGCGGCACGATGTCAAGCAGCCCGAGGCGGAGAACGAGGTCGTGGTCGGCGGGCTGGTCACCGACCAGGATGACCGACCCATCAAGCACGCGGTCGTGACGGTGCTGCACCCCGACGGGCGGCACGTCGACTGGGGCCGCACGGACAGTGCCGGGCGCTACGTCCTGGCCCTGCCCGAGCCGGGTCGCTACCTCGTCGTGGTCAGCGCGGACGGCTGGGGGCCGATGTCGGGGCTCGAGGAGCTGGGCGACTCGGACCTGGACCAGATCAGGATGAACCGCCGGCTGCTCCTGACGGGCCATGTCACCGACGACGGTGATCCGCTGCCGGGCGTCATGCTCTCCCTGATCCGGCACTCCGGGGAGTACGTCGCCACCCAGCACGCGGATGACGAGGGAGCCTACGAGATCCATCTGCCGCCGCCGGGCCGGTATGTGCTGACTGTCGTCGACCATTCGACGGGACGCACCAGGTCCCGCGCCGTGCAGGTCGGGTCAACCTCCGCCACCCTCGATATCGACCTGACCACCGGGATCCCGCGGGGTCGGCACCGGATCAGCGAAGGAGTCCCGGCCCCGTGACCGAGACCACGCGCGACCACGTCCTCCAGGTCGCTCGCCAGCTGTTCGGGGAGCGCGGCTACAGCTCAGTGACGATCCGCGAGATAGCTGCCGCTGCGGGTGTCTCGCCGGCGATGGTGATGAAGGTCGGGGGCTCCAAGCAGCAGCTGCACGCCGACGCCACACCCCTGGAGCCGGAGCCTCTTCCGCGCGACATCCCCCTGGAGGGGCTCGGCGAGGTTCTGGTCCGGCGCATGCTCACCCGCCGGGACGAGGCGGCAGCCGAGCCGTGGCTGCGGGCGATCTACCTGATCGTGGACGCGCCGGACCCCGTCAGTGCCCGCCGGGAGTTCCGCGAGCGCTTCCTGAGCAGGTTCGAGGAGGGCGACTCGGGACCGGGCGGCCAGGCGGCCCGAGAACAGACGCGACTCCAGGCGGATCAGCTGGCCTGCCTGATGGTCGGGCTCGCCGCAGGGGTGCGGACCCTCCGGCTGCTCGACCCGGCCACCACTGACACCGAGGCGGTGGTCGCGGACTACGGCGCCCTCGTGCAGCAGGTGCTCGACCGATTGGCGCCGACCGCCTGACCGGATCCGCCGAGGCGCCGCCTAGGGTTTGGGCATGAGTGTGCGCCGGGTGATGGGGACCGAGACGGAGTATGGCGTCACGCGGCCGGGCGATCCCCGCGCCAGTGCGGTCCACCTGTCCGGCCTGGTGGTACGGGCCTACGCGAGCGGCGCCGGCCCGGAGCGGGCGCTGCAGACCGGGTCGGGCTGGGACTACGCCGACGAGACGCCGCTGCGGGACGCGCGCGGCTACGAGATGGCCCGTGCCCTGGCCGACCTCAGCCAGCTCACCGACCTCGATGACCCCGCGACCGCCAACTCCGTGCTCTCGAACGGGGCACGGCTCTATGTGGACCACGCTCACCCGGAGTACTCGACCCCGGAGGTGCTCACCCCTCGGGAAGCGGTCACCTGGGACAGGGCAGGTGAGGAGGTCATGCTGCAGGCGGTAGCCACGCTGGCCGCCGGAGGAGACGAGGTCCGTCTCTACAAGAACAACGTGGACGGCAAGGGGGCCTCCTACGGCAGCCACGAGAACTACCTGGTGCCGCGGCCGGTCCCGTTCCTGGCAATCGCTGCGGGACTGCTCCCGTTCTTCGCTGCCCGGCAGGTGGTCTGTGGCGCAGGGCGGGTCGGGCTGGGTCAGTACTCGGAGGTGCCCGGCTTCCAGGTCAGCCAGCGGGCTGACTACATCGAGGCGGAGATCGGCCTGGAGACGACGCTGAAGCGGCCGATCGTCAACACGCGCGACGAACCGCACGCCACTGGCGAGAAGTACCGCCGGCTGCACGTGATCGTGGGTGACGCCAACCTGGGGGACGTCCCCAACCTGCTCAAGGTGGGGTTCACCAGCCTGGTGCTGGGGCTGATCGAGTCAGGGCGCGCCCCCGCCCTGGAGCTCGCCGACGGGGTCCGTGCCATCCGGGACATCTCGCACGACCCGACCCTGCGGCATACCGTCGAGCTGGTCGACGGGCGGCGGATGACCGCGTTGGACATCCTGGCGGTCTACCGGGAGGCGATCGAGGATCACGTGGGGACCGAGGTCGACCCCGACACACGCGAGGTGCTCGACCACTGGGACGCCGTCACCGAGGACCTGGCGAGCGACCCCATGCGGTGCGTCGGCACGCTCGACTGGGTCACCAAGCTGGCGGTCCTCGAGGGCTACCGGCGACGCGACGCCCTGGAGTGGGGCGACCACCGGCTGACGGCGGTCGACATCCAGTGGTCGGATATCGACCCGGCACGCGGGCTGGCGGCACGGATGCGCGCGTCCGGCCGTCTCGCGACGGTGGTCACCCCGGAGGAGGTCGCCTCGGCAGTCCTCCAGCCGCCGGAGGGCACCCGGGCCTGGTTCCGCGGCCAGTGCGTCCGCCGATTTGTCGGGCAGGTCCGCGCGGCGTCGTGGGACTCGGTCGTCTTCGAACCGGCTGCCGGCACCAGGGAGCTGCGCAGGGTCCAGCTCCCCGAGCCCGAAAAGGGGTCGCGGGACGATATCGGCGCGCTGCTGGACTCCGTCGATGACGTCGACGCCTTGTTGGCCCACCTCGTCAGTCGGGAGGGTTAGGGTCGGACGTACCAGTCGTCGACGGTTCACCAGGAGGTAGCCATGGCCGGTCAGGAGCAGAAGCGCCCGCAGCGGCGGGAGGGCGAGGACACGCCGACGCCCCCGGAGGCCGCCCCCCAGCAGCAGGATGCCGCCCGGACCGCCGAGGTGGATGACCTGCTCGACGAGATCGACGGGGTGCTCGAGGCCAACGCCGAGGAGTTCGTGCACGGTTTCGTGCAAAAGGGCGGGCAGTGACCGCCGCACCCGGACGCGGCCTACCGCCGGAGTTCCTGGCACCGCGCAGCAGCTCGTTCACCGAGTTCCTGGCGCACCGTGCCCCGGAGCTGCTGCCGGGGGGCAACCTCCGCCCCGGTGTCGAGGGCTCCGTCGAGGCACCGCACGGCACGACGATCGTCGCGCTGACCTTCCGCGGGGGCGTGCTGCTCGCCGGGGACCGACGAGCCACGATGGGCACCTTCATCGCCAACCGCGACATGGAGAAGGTGTTTGCCGCCGACGACTACTCCGCCGTCGGCATCGCCGGCTCGGCCGGGGTCGCGATCGAGATCGTGAAACTCTTCCAGGTGGAGCTGGAGCACTACGAGAAGATCGAGGGCACCCTCCTGTCGCTCGAGGGCAAGGCCAACCGGTTGGCCGCGATGATCCGCGGCAACCTGGGCAACGCCCTCCGCGGGCTGGCAGTCCTTCCGGTCTTCGCGGGATACGACCTGGAGTCCGGCACGGGTCGGATCTTCTCCTATGACATGACCGGCGGGTGCTACGAGGAGCATGGCCACCACAGCGTCGGGTCGGGCTCACTGTTCTCCCGTGGGGCACTGAAGAAGCTGTGGTTCGCTGATATGGGCGAGGAGCAGGCCCTCACGGTTGCGGTGGAGGCGCTCTACGACGCGGCCGACGACGACTCGGCGACGGGAGGCCCCGACCTGGGACGCAGCATCTGGCCGACCTGCGCGGTGGTCACTGAGGGTGGCGTGCGCTTCGCAGACGACGAGCGGCTCGAGGGGCTGGCGCGTGCCGTGGTTGCGGCCCGCCGTGGCAACCCAGGAGGTGCGCGATGACGATGCCGATGCCGATGTATGTCTCGCCCGAGCAGCTGATGAAGGACCGGGCGGACTTTGCGCGCAAGGGCATCGCCCGGGGACGCTCGGTGATCGTGGCCAGCTACGCGACCGGCATCGCCTTCGTCGCGGAGAACCCCTCCCGCACGCTGCACAAGATCTCCGAGCTCTACGACCGGATCGGCTTCGCCGGAGCGGGCAAGTACAACGAGTTCGAGAATCTTCGGGTCGCCGGCATCCGCTACGCGGACATGCGGGGCTACTCCTACGACCGCAGCGACGTGACGGCGCGCGGGCTCGCCAATGCCTACACCCAGACGTTGGGTGCCATCTTCACGCAGGAGTCCAAGCCCTACGAGGTGGAGATCACCGTCGCCCAGGTGGGCAGCTCGCAGGACACCGACCAGATCTACCGACTGACGTATGACGGGTCGGTCACCGAGGAGCGGGGGTTCGTGGTGATGGGCGGCGCGAGCGAACCGATCGCCACCAAGCTGCGAGAGCGCTGGGCCCCGGACCTCCCGCTGGCGGACGTCCTGCTGCTGGCGATCGCGCTGCTGGAGGGACGTGACGGCGAGAATCCACGGGACCTCACCGCCGCCGAGCTGGAGGTGGCCGTACTTGATCGGCGCCGTCCGCGGCGGACGTTCCGTCGCCTAGGTGGTCCGTTGCTCGACGCGCTGCTGGACGAGTCCAGTGACACCCGCGACGTTCCCACCGAGGACGACTCGCGTCCGGGCCTGCACGACACGCTCACCGAGGCGCGGGCGAGCACCGATGACAGCACTCCTCCCGGCCACGACACCACCAACCCGCAGACCCAGCGCGAGGACTAGATGGAACGCCGGATCTTCGGGATCGAGACCGAGTTCGGGGTGACCTGCGCGTTCCCCGGCGAGCGCCGCCTGGCCCCCGACGAGGTGGCCCGCTACCTCTTCCGCAAGGTGGTCAGCTGGGGGAGGTCCAGCAACGTCTTCCTGGCCAACGGCTCACGGCTCTACCTCGACGTCGGCTCGCATCCTGAGTACGCCACCGCCGAGTGCGACGACCTGTTCGACCTCATCGCCCACGACAAGGCGGGGGAGGCGATCCTGCACGACCTGGCGCTGGACGCCGAGGCCCGGATGGCGGAGGAGGGGATCGACGCCCGGGTCTTCGTGATCAAGAACAACGTCGACTCGCGCGGCAACTCCTACGGGTGTCACGAGAACTACCTGATCGGGCGACGTGGCGAGCTGAGCAGGGTCACCGACACCCTGATCCCGTTCCTGATCACCCGTCAGGTGATCAGTGGAGCCGGGCGGCTGAACGTGTCCGGGTCCCAGGCCACCTTCCAGATCAGCCAGCGCGCGGACCACATCTGGGATGGGCTGAGCTCAGCCACCACGAGGTCCCGCCCGATCATCAACACCCGCGACGAGCCGCACGCCGACGCCGAACGGTTCCGACGGCTGCACGTCATCGTCGGTGACTCCACCATGAGTCAGACCACCACGCTGCTCAAGGTCGGCGCGACCGACCTGGTCCTCAAGGCGATCGAGGCGGGAGTCATCTTCCCCGACTACACGCTGACCAGCCCGATCAGCGCGATCCGGGAGGTCAGCCGCGACCTGACTGGCCGTCATACGCTCGCGCTGGCCAGCGGCGGCCGGGTCACCGCCGCCCAGATGCAGGCCGAGTACCTCACCCGCGCCCGCGACCATGCGCAGCGCGCCGGCCTCGCGCAGCGCGAGCCCTACCGCCAGGTGCTGGAGCTGTGGGAGCGCACCCTCAAGGCCTTCGAGGCACAGGATCTGGCGCTGGTGGAGACGGAGGTCGAGTGGGTGCTGAAGTGGCGCACCCTGCAGCGCTATGCCGACCGGGCCGGACTGTCCATGGCAGACCCGCGGCTGCAGCAGCTTGACCTCGCCTGGCACGACATCCACCCGACCCGAGGGCTGTTCAACATCGTCTCCCGGCGCGGGGGAGCCGCCGAGGTCGTCTCCCAGGAGCAGATCCTCCGGGCGGGTAGCACCCCACCCCAGACCACACGGGCGAAGCTGCGCGGCGACTTCGTGCGCGCGGCGCAGGAGCACCGGCGCGACTTCAGCGTGGACTGGGTCCATCTCAAGCTCAACGACTCCACCCAACGGACCGTGCTGTGCAAGGACCCGTTCGTCAGCGAGGACAAGCGCATCGACGAGCTGATCACCTCGATGGAGCAGGGCCGCTGACTGGCTGACTGCTGACTGCACCCTGTCGCTCACCTGATGGGCGGCTCGGCACCCAGCATTTCCTCAGAGTCACCGGGTTAGTCTTGACCGTCCAACAGACCCCTCTAAGACAAGGATGGCGCGTGCGCTCTCCCAAGATCCGGCTGCTCGGCCTCGCCGTGGCGCCCCTGATCCTCCTGTCCGCCTGCGGCAGTGACAACGGCACCGACGACACGAGCTCGACCGCCAGCCCGGGCGACGACGCGGCGGCCACCTCGATCGCCCCGAACGGCACCGCCGACGACGTGACCCTCACCGAGGCCGAGGTCGACGGCAAGACCGTGCCGGCCCTCGAGCTCGGCAAGACACCGCTGTCCGTGGCGGAGACGTCGACGCAGCAGATCGAGCCGGGCGAGGGGGAGGCCACCACCGCCGAGCAGGACGTCCAGCTGAAGTACCTCGCCGTGAACGGCACCACCGGGGAGGAGATCGTGTCGACCTTCCCGACCGACGAGACCGTGACGATGTCGCTGTCCAACCCGGTGCTGCTGCCCGGGTTCCTGCAGACCCTCGAGGGCACCAAGCCGGGACAGTCGTTCATCGTCGCCATGTCACCGGAGGACGCCTTCGGCGAGCAGGGGAACCCACAGCTGGGCATCGGGCCGGCCGACACGGTGGTGTTCTACATCGAGGTCGTCGAGGCCACCACGCCACTGACCCAGGCCGAGGGCGAGGAGGTCGACCCCGTCGAGGGTCTCCCGACGGTCGAGGCCGACGGCACGAGCCCGGCGAAGATCACGATCCCCGAGGGGGAGGAGCCCCCGAGCGAGCTCGTCGCCCAGCCGCTGATCAAGGGCGAGGGCCCGGAGCTCGCCGCCGGCCGGCAGGTGCGGATGCACTACACCGGCGTCAAGTGGTCCGACGGCTCCCAGTTCGACACCTCGCTGCAGGAGGGGCGCGAGGCGTTCGAGACGGCGCTCGGCCAGGGGCAGGTCATCGCAGGCTGGGACGAGGGCTTGATCGGGCAGACCGTCGGTAGCCGGGTCCTGCTGGTGATCCCCCCGGACAAGGGCTACGGAGCCTCCGAGGGTCACGAGCTCCAGGACGAGACCCTGGTCTTCGTCGTCGACATCCTCGCCGCCCAGTAGCTGCCTGGCTCACCGCGTCCAACAGCACGACGATCTGACAGTGTGGATCGTCTCGCAGCACGACCGATGGAAGGAAACACCATGAGTGAGAAGACCAAGCCGGAGGTCGAGTTCCCCGGTGACACCCCGCCGGCGGACCTCGTGATCGAGGAGATCGAGATCGGGGACGGTGCCGAGGCCACCCCGGGGTCCGTCGTCTCGGCCCACTACGTCGGTGTGGCGTGGTCGACGGGCGAGGAGTTCGACGCCTCGTGGAACCGCGGTGCCCCGCTGGACTTCCAGGTGGGCGTCGGCCAGGTCATCCAGGGCTGGGACCAGGGTCTGCTGGGGATGAAGGTGGGCGGCCGGCGCAAGCTGACCATCCCGCCGCACCTCGGCTACGGTGACCGCGGCGCCGGTGGCGCCATCAAGGGCGGCGAGACCCTCATCTTCGTGGTGGACCTCGAGGGAGTCCGCTGAGCGAAGCCCGAAGCACACGTTCGACCCGAGAAGGTGTCGCTCAACCCGGCTGGACAAGCCGGGTCGGGCGGCACCTTCTCGGGTTCCCGTCGCCAGATGACTAGGGTCGGTCTGTGATCCGGTGGCGTGAGGGCGAGGTCGTCGGCGAGCGTGCCCGGTGGGGTGACGCCGTTGAGGTGGACGTGCGCATCGCGGGGGCGGACTCTTCCGCGAAGCCGGTCCGCGCACTGGCCTACGTGTCGGTGACCGGCGAGCCTGTTGTCGGCGACCGGGTGCTGCTCAACACCAATGCCCTGGACAACGAGCTCGGCACCGGGGGGCTCGCGATGGTCGTGGCCCTGCCGGACCGCCTGCCGCCCGACGGCGCCGACGCCGCTCACCCGGAGGCGACCGGACACCTGGTGAAGGCCCGCTACACCCCGCTGCAGACGATGGTGTTCGGGGTGGACGAGCAGGACAGTCCGCACCACGCGGCACTGTCGGCCGCCGACGACCTGTCCGGCGCGCCGGTGGTGGTGGCCGACCTGCACTCGAGCCTTCCGGCCGTGATGGCGGGCCTGCGTGACGGCGCGCCCGAGGCTCGTGCCGCCTACGTGATGACCGACGGGGGCGCGCTCCCGGCCGCCTTCTCACGCACCTGTGCGACTCTCCGGGAGCACGGTTGGCTCGCGTCGGTGATCACCTGCGGACAGGCGTTCGGCGGTGACCTCGAGGCGGTCAACACCTTCTCCGGCCTGCTTGCGGCGCGTCACGTCGTCCACGCCGACGTGGTCATCGTCGCCCAGGGACCGGGGAACCTCGGCACCGGCACCGCCTGGGGGTTCTCCGGAGTCTCTGCGGGTGAAGCGCTCAACGCGGCGGCCGTCCTCGGCGGCCGCGGCGTCGCCGCCCTGCGCGTCTCGGAGGCCGACCAGCGCGAGAGGCACCGCGGCATCTCCCACCACAGCCGCACGGCATACGGACTGGTGCTCAACCGGCCCGCCGACGTGGCGGTTCCAGTCCTGCACGGGGAGCCGGGGGTGAGTCCCGAGCTCGCTGCTGAGGTGCTGCGCCAGGCCGACCGTCTCATGGCCATCGCGCCGCACCTGACCCGACACGACATTGACGTCTCCGGCCTCGGGGAGGCGCTGGCCGCCGTCCCCGTCCGGCTGTCGACGATGGGCCGCGACCTCGGGCAGGATCCTGCTGCCTTCCTCGCCGCCGCGGCCGCGGGACGGCACGCTGCGCACCTGCTGGCGGCCTCCGCCTCGTCTGGGCGCCCTCGACGCGGAGCCTGACCCGATCTCGGACCGGATCACGCGCCACGTCGGGTACCGTCGCCCCATGGCCCGTCCCAGTCCCGCCGCCGTGAAGACCGAGCGGCTTCTCAACCTGGTGATCGCGCTGCTCTACACCCGCCAACCGATGAGCAAGAGCCGAATCCGCACGGCGGTGCCCCAGTACGCCGCGAGCAGCGACGAGGCCTTCGACCGCATGTTCGAGCGGGACAAGGACGAGCTGCGCCTGCTGGGCATCCCGCTGCGCACCGAGGTCGTGGACCCGCTCTTCGACGACGAGACCGGCTACCGCATCGACCGTCGCGAGTACGCGCTGCCCGAGATCGCCTTCGAACCGGACGAGCTGGCTGTCATCGGCGTCGCCTCGCGGGCCTGGTCGCAAGCCAGTCTGGCGGGCCCGGCCGCCCAGGCGCTGCGCAAGCTGGAGTCCACCGGGTTGACCCGCGACGAGGGGTCGGTCGCGGGGGTGGAACCGCTGCTGCACACCAACGAACCGACCTTCGAGGCGGCGCGCGACGCGGTGCTGGCCCGGCGCGAGGTGACCTTCGGCTATCGGCGGGGCACCACGGGAAGCTCGATGGAGCGCCACCTTCAGCCCTGGGCGCTCACCTCTTGGCACGGTCGCTGGTATCTGACGGGGCACGACCTGGACCGCGAAGCACCGCGGGTCTTTCGGCTGGACCGCATCGTGGGCACCGTGAAAGCGGTGGGGAAGCCGGCGGCCTACGACGTTCCCCAGGGCCACGACCCGCGAGCCATGATCACGAGGGCCGATGACGAGCCCGGAGACCGAGCCGCCCGGATCGCGGTGCGGGCTGGTGCCGGTCACCAGCTGCGGCGGCGGGGCCAGCTGCTCGAAGAACGAGGGCCGCACGGCTGGGACGTCATCGAGGTGCCGATGGGGGCGCCCTGGCCGCTTGTCGAGGAGATCGCCGGACTCGGGCCGGACGCCATCGCGCTGGCACCGGAGGACCTCGTCGCCGGCGTGAGACGCTCTCTGGACGCCGTCATCGCCGCTCACGGGGGGAATGCCTGATGGCCGTGCACGAGACCGCGACGGAGCGTCTTTCCAGACTGCTCACCATGGTGCCGTGGCTGCTGAACCGGCAGGGCATCGACATCGACGAGGCTGCGCGCGAGCTGGGAGTCAGTCAGGAGCAGATCGTCGACGACCTGCAGCTGCTCTTCGTCTGCGGCACGCCCGGCCACTACCCGGACGACCTGATCGAGGCGAGCTGGGAGGGCGGCCGGGTCCACGTCGGCAACGTCGAGGCGATCGCACGACCCCTGCGCCTGGGGCGGGACGAGGCACTGGCCCTGATCGTCGCGCTCAGAGCCCTGGCAGCGACCCCTGGGATCGGTGCCCGGGAGGCTATCCAGCGAGCCCTGCACAAGCTCGAGGACGCAGCGGGCGCCGAGGGTTCCGCCGCCGCACAGGTGAGCGTGAGCCTCGAGGCCAGCGAGACCGAGCAGGAGCGGCTGGAGCAGATCCGGGAGGCACTGGCCGGCACCCGCCGGATCCACATCCGGCACTACAACCCGACCCGCGACGAGACCACAGAGCGCGATGTCGACCCCATGCGGGTGGTCTCCCTGGAGGGCCGCTGGTATCTGGAGGCATGGTGCCACCGTGCCCAGGACGTGCGCCTGTTCCGGCTGGACCGGATCGAGTCCCTTGACCTCCTGGACGTCGACGGGACGCCGCCGGCGCAGGCTCGGCCTCGCCAGACCAGCAGCACCGCGTTCCAGGGGTCACCGGACGACGTGCTGGTGGAGATGGAGCTGGCTCCGAGAGCTGCCTGGGTGGCGGAGAACTTCCCGATGGAGTCCGTGGACCGCCACGACGACGGCTCGCTGAGCGTGACGGTCCGCGCCTCCGACCCGGCGTGGGTGCGGCGTCTGGTCTGGCGGCTCGGCGGCGACGCGGTGGTCACCGGACCTTCTGGACTCGCTGCCGAGATCCGCGACGGAGCGGCCCGGGCCGTGCAGTCCTACCCGCTACACTGACCCTGTTCAGGGGGCCGCACTGTGGTGTGGTTCCCGCCCCGCGAGAGAGGTTGCCGCATGCGGCCGTCGGCTTGGCAGATCGTCGCCCTGGTCATCATCCTCATCCTGCTGTTCGGTTGGAAGAGCCTGCCCAACATGGCGCGCAGCCTGGGTCAGTCGATGCGGATCTTCAAGTCCGAGGTCGACCAGATGAAGGAACCCAGCGCCGCCAGCCGCGACACCGTCCGTGGGGAGACCGCCCACGAGGATGGCGACCGCGACGAGGCCGGCCAGCCCCGTGCCGAGCACATGGGCGATCGTGGCTATGGCGACCCGTCCCGGGACCCGGGCGAGCAGGACCGTAGCTACGACGACCGGGACCGGGACCGTGGCGCACAGGTGCGGGACGAGTTCCGCGAGGGCCTGCGCGGTGAGGACGGCCGCGGCGACGACCCGCGCGTCTGACCGCCGCTCCGCACCTCTCCGTGGCACTTCGTCGCCGTCCCCGGGACCCCGAGGGACGGATGTCCCTCGCGGACCACTTCCGGGAGCTGCGCAACCGGGTGCTGGTCGCCACCCTCGGCGTCCTGGTCCTGTCCATCGTGGGGTGGTACCTCTACGGCGACCTCATCGACCTCCTCATCCAGCCGCTGAGGGACGTGCGTGACTCCGCGGGTCGCGAGATCGTCAACATCAACTTCGGCGCCAGCATCACCCAGCCGTTCTCCGTCCAGCTCAAGGTGGCCGTCTTCGTCGGCATCGTGCTGTCCAGCCCGCTCTGGATCTGGCAGATCTGGGCGTTCCTGATGCCCGGTCTGACGCCCAAGGAGCGCAGGATCGCCCTGGCGTACTTCTTCGCCGGGGTGCCGCTCTTCCTGGCCGGCGCCACCCTCGCTGCCTGGGCGATCCCGCGCACCGTCGCAATCCTGCTGTCCTTCACGCCGGACGACGCGGCAAACCTCCAGGACGCGATGACCTATCTCAACTTCGTCCTCTACTTCATTCTCGCCTTCGGGCTGGCGTTCCTGATGCCGGTCGCACTGGTGGGCCTCAACCAGCTGCGCATCCTGCCGGCCCGTGTGATGGTCAAGGGCTGGCGGATAGCACTGATGCTCATCCTGGTGTTCTCCGCGTTCGCGACCCCCGACCCCAGTGCGTGGACCATGCTCGCGCTGTCGGTGCCGGTGTACTTCCTCTACTGGTGCGCCATCGGCGTGTCGTTCCTGATGGAGCGACAGCGCGCCAAGCGGGACCCCACCCGGGCCTGGGAGGACCTGTCCCCGGACGAGGCCAGCCCGCTGTGAGTGGTGCCAGTCGGGACGGCTGCGGCTGGGGCACAATCACCCCATGACGAGGTATGCCGTGCTGCACGGGCCGCGCTCGGGTCGCCGTGGGGCGGGCGTGGTGGGTTTCTCGGTCGTCGAGCAGCTACGGGGTGCCGGGCAGCAGGTGCACCAGCTGGAGACGTCCACTCTTGACGGCGCGCGCGAAGCGTGCCGGGTCGCCGTGGCGGAGGGCGTGGACACCCTGGTGGCGGTGGGAGGTGACGGGGTCGTGCAGATCGTCGCTGACCAGCTCGTGGGCACGGACACCGCTCTCGGGATCGTGCCGTCCGGGACCGGCAACGACAACGCACGCTCACTGGGGATCCCGCTGAGAGCCTCCGACGCGGTGGCGACACTCCTGTCCGGGCGCAGGCGCAGCATCGACCTCATCCACGTCGACCCGCTGGGCCGACACGTGGTCGGCTCCGTGCCGTGCGGTCTCGACGCGCTGATCGCGGCACGCGCCGCGACTTTGCCGCGCCGCCTCGGGTCGCAGGCCTACACCCTGGCGGTGCTCCCTGAGATCGCCCGGCTCCGACCGATGTCCTATCGCCTCGAGCTTGATGAGCAGGTGCTGGAGCTGGCTGCCCTGGTGGTCGCAGTGTGCAACATGCCGCAGTACGGCGGCGGCATGCGGATCGCGCCGGGTGCCGACCCGACCGACGGGTTGCTGGACGTCGTGATCATCACGCCCGTGGGGCCGGCGTCGGCGGTCCGGCTCCTGCGGGGCGTCTTCACCGGGAAGCACACCAGCCATCCGGCGGTGCGCATCGAGCGCGCCAGGCGCGTGCGGGTCAGCGGACCGGAGCTGGTGGCGCACGGCGACGGAGAGGCCCTGTGCCCGCTCCCGGTCGACTGCACCACGGTGCCGCTCGCGATCGACGTGATAGTGCCCACCGCGTAGCCTGAACGCATGTCCACTCCTGCCGAGCGGTACGCCGCTGCCCGCAAGCGGACCAGGCAGCGGAGTGGGGCGGTCGCCCGGTTCACGGCCAGCGTCGACTTCCCGCTCGACGACTTCCAGCTGCAGGCGATCGCAGCCGTCGATGAGGGACAGGGCGTCCTGGTGGCCGCGCCGACCGGCGCCGGCAAGACCATCGTGGGGGAGTTCGCGGTCGCGCTGGCCCTGGAGAGCGGACGCAAGGCGTTCTACACCACACCGATCAAGGCGCTGAGCAACCAGAAGTACCACGATCTGGTGGCCCGGCACGGCGCCGCCCAGGTCGGTCTGCTCACGGGGGACTCGTCGGTCAACGGGGAGGCGCCGGTGGTCGTAATGACCACCGAGGTGCTGCGCAACATGATGTATGCCGGGTCGCACACCCTGCAGGGCCTGGGCTACGTCGTGATGGACGAGGTGCACTACCTGGCCGACCGCTTCCGGGGTGCGGTGTGGGAGGAGGTCATCATCCACCTGCCTGAGTCGGTGCAGGTGATCTCGCTGTCCGCGACGGTCAGCAACGCCGAGGAGTTCGGCGACTGGCTGCGCACCGTGCGGGGCAACACCGAGGTGATCGTCACCGAGATACGGCCGGTCCCGCTGTGGCAGCACATGATGGTCGGCAAGGACCTGTACGACCTGTTCGTGCACGAGGGTGACGCTCTGGTGGTGGACGCACCGGTGCCCGCCCAGCAGACCCGCATCAACCCCGAGCTCCTGAGCCGTATCGCGGCCACCGAGCGGGATACCCGGTGGCGCAGGGAGGACGCCGGTGGGCCGCGCGGGAGACGGGGTCGACCCCACGGCCGGGACGACCGTGGGCGCAAGGGCGGTCGGGACCGCGGCGGTCGGGTCCTGGACGAGCGGCAGCGCTACGAGGGGGTCAGCAGCCTGCCCGGCGGCACCGCCAGCCGGTCGGAGGTCATCGACCGGCTGGACCGGGAGGGGTTGCTGCCGGCGATCACCTTCATCTTCAGCCGCGCCGGCTGTGAGGGGGCCGTGACCCAGCTCCTGGCCCGGCGTACCCGGCTGGTGCCGCCGGAGGAGGGGGAGCGGATCCGCAGGCTGGTCGAGACCCGTGTCGCAGAGGTGGACGAGCGGGATCTGCCCGTCCTGGGATACCACGACTTCGTGGAGGGCCTGACCCGCGGTTTCGCGGCCCACCACGCCGGGATGCTTCCGCTCTTCCGCGAGATCGTCGAGGAGCTGTTCACTGCGGGGCGGATCAAGGCGGTCTTCGCGACGGAGACTCTCGCCCTGGGCATCAACATGCCTGCGCGCACGGTGGTGCTCGAGAAGCTGGTCAAGTTCAACGGCGAGGAGCACGCCCCCGTGACCCCG
>DATGRS010000271.1:0-2936 GCA_035303365.1 Ornithinicoccus sp. | reverse complement strand
CTGGGCTCGTGAGGTGCCCGAGATCGACTTCCGCGTGCTGCACGCGATGAGCCACGAGAACATGCGGCAGCTCACCCCGTCGTGGGAACCGTTCTACGTCCAGGAGGTCGGCGGGTCGGTGGGCTCTGTCTTCGGCAACCCTGGCCGCCCGTCAGCCATCCTGCTGGGCATGGACGGCTTGCTCGCCGGTGGCCCGGTGCGTGGCATGACCGATGTCGAGCAGCTGGTCGCAGACATCACCGAGCAGATCGCGCCCGCCCGCGAGGCGCTCGCGGAGGCGGAGCGCCGGGCTGCTGAGCAGGCGAGCGAGGCGGACTCGACGGCCGTTGGGCAGGCGAGCGAGCCGACACCCGACGTCACGTCGGATGGGACGCACGAGCACGCCTCTGAGCCGCGACGCGCCGCCGGGACCCGCTGAGTGGACTGGCTGAACCAGGGTCCCTTCTGGATCGCGCTGACCGGACTCTTCCTCATCGCGACAGCCCGCGGCCAGGCCACCTACTGGATCGCCCGGGTGGTCACCGAGCAGGCGCTGCGCCGAACCCACCCGATCGAGGGCTGGCGCGCGGGCGTGCACCAGTGGCTGCAGGGCGAGGGCACGGCACGTGGGCGCCAGGCCATCGAGCGCTGGGGGCTGGTGATGATCCCGGTGTGCTACCTCACGATCGGCTTCCAGACCCTGGTGCTCGCTGCGGCGGGCATGCTGCGGATCAGCTGGCTGACGTTCAGCCTGGTCCAGGTGCCCGGAGCGCTGGCCTGGGCGCTGATCTACGCCACCATCGGGTTCGCGATATGGGCGGCCGCGTTGACCGCTGCCGCCGGCAACCCGCTCACGCTGGCCGGCCTGCTCGCCATCCTGGTGGTCGTCGGTGTCACCATCGTGCTGTCCCACCGTCGCAAGGACGAAAAAGCCAGGTGAGCGTCGGCGCGCGGTGGCAGGATCGGGTGTATGTCGAATGTCACCACCACGCGATCCACAACGTCCTCGTCCGACGGTTCGGCGGCGAGGGGGACGCCGGTCAGTGACGCGCACGACGTGATCCGCGTGCGCGGCGCCCGGGAGAACAACCTCAAGGACATCAGCGTCGAGATCCCCAAGCGGCGGCTCACCGTGCTGACCGGGGTGTCCGGGTCGGGCAAGAGCTCGCTGGTCTTCGACACCATCGCCGCCGAGTCGCAGCGGCTGATCAACGAGACCTACAGCACCTTCGTGCAGGGTTTCATGCCGACGCTGGCGCGGCCCGACGTGGACCTGCTGGAGGGACTGACGACGGCGATCATCGTCGACCAGGAGCCGATGGGCGCCAACCCCCGCTCGACGGTCGGCACCGCGACCGACGCCAACGCCATGCTTCGGATCATCTTCAGCAGGCTCGGCAAGCCCCACATCGGCAGCTCCAACGCCTTCTCGTTCAACGTCCCGACCGTCGAGGCCAAGGGCGCCATCACCGTGCAGCGCGGGGCCAAGACCGAGACCAAGCGCGAGACCTTCCGGCAGACCGGCGGCATGTGCCCCCGCTGCGAGGGCCGCGGCAACGTGAGCGACTTCGACGTGACGGCGCTCTACGACGAGGACAAGTCGTTGGCCGAGGGAGCCCTGACCGTCCCCGGCTACACGATGGACGGGTGGTACGGCCGGATCTACCGCGGTTCCGGCTTCCTCGACGCGGACAAGCCGATCAAGAAGTACACCAAGCGGGAGCTGCACGACCTGCTCTACAAGGAGCCCACCCGGATCAAGGTCGAGGGCATCAACGTGACCTTCGAGGGGTTGATCCCCAAGATCCAGAAGTCGTTCCTGAGCAAGGACCGCGAGGCGATGCAGCCGCACATCCGGGCGTTCGTCGACCGGGCCATCACCTTCCAGACCTGCCCCGACTGCAACGGCACGCGGCTCAGCGAGCTGGCCCGGTCCTCCAGGATCAAGGGCATCAACATCGCCGACGCCTGCTCCATGCAGATCAGCGACCTGGCTGAGTGGGTGCGCGACCTCGACGAGCCGTCGATGGCTCCGTTGCTGGAGTCGTTGGGAGACACCCTTGAGTCCTTCGTGGACATCGGCCTGGGCTACCTCTCCCTCGAGCGGCCGTCCGGCACCCTGTCCGGCGGTGAGGCCCAACGCACCAAGATGATCCGGCACCTCGGCTCCCCGCTGACGGACATCACCTATGTCTTCGACGAGCCGTCCATCGGACTGCACCCGCACGACATACAACGCATGAACGAGCTCCTCCTGCAGCTGCGGGACAAGGGCAACACCGTCCTGGTCGTGGAGCACAAGCCGGAGATGATCTCCATCGCGGACCACGTGATCGACCTCGGGCCGCGGGCCGGCGCCGACGGCGGGCAGGTGATGTTCGAGGGCGACGTCACTGGCCTGCGGGCCAGCGACACGATCACCGGCCGGCACATCGACGACCGCGCCTCGCTGAAGGACGAGGTTCGCGAGGCGACCGGCGTGCTGGAGGTCCGCGACGCATCCACCCACAACCTGCAGGACGTCGACGTCGACATCCCCCTGGGCGTCCTCGCCGTCGTCACGGGGGTTGCCGGGTCGGGCAAGAGCTCGCTGATCAACGGGTCGGTGTCGGGGCGGGACGGCGTGGTCACGATCGACCAGGGCACCATCAAGGGTTCGCGGCGGAGCAACCCGGCCACCTACACCGGCCTGCTCGAGCCCATCCGCAAGGCGTTCGCGAAGGCCAACGGGGTCAAGCCGGCTCTGTTCAGCGCCAACTCCGAGGGAGCGTGTCCGACCTGCAAGGGTGCGGGCGTCATCTACACCGACCTCGCGATGATGGCCGGAGTCACCACCACGTGCGAGGACTGCGGGGGCAAGCGGTTCGATGCCTCGGTGCTGGACTACACGCTGGGCGGTCGCAACATCAGCGAGGTGCTCGAGATGTCGGTGGCCGAGGCGGAGCAGTTCTTCGCCG
>DATGRS010000270.1:0-6979 GCA_035303365.1 Ornithinicoccus sp. | reverse complement strand
GAGGACGGAGCCCGGCTGGACGTCGTCAGCCTCCAGGACTGGGACCGCGACTCCGTCCACGTGTCGCACCAGTACACCAAGGTCGGCCGGGACGCCGGCTACCGCAGCGTCGTGGTCACCCTCGGCGGCGACCTGGTGCGGCTGTCGCCCAAGGTCGGCTACACCGGCCCCGGCGGCAACGCCGAGCTGTACGGCCTGTACTTCACCGGTGAGGGCCAGCACCACGAGCACCGCTCGCTGGTCGACCACAACCTCTCCCACACCCGCAGCCGCGTCGACTACAAGGGCGCGCTCAGCGGCGAGGACGCCCACGCGGTGTGGATCGGCGACGTGATCATCGGTGAGGGCACCAAGGGGACCGACTCCTACGAGAACAACCGCAACCTCGTGCTCACCGACGGCACCCGCGTGGACTCCGTGCCCAACCTGGAGATCTTCAGCGGGGAGGTCGAGGGGGCGGGACACGCCAGCACCAGCGGACGTCTCGACGACATCCACCTCTTCTACCTCCAGTCGCGCGGCATCCCCGCCGACGAGGCCCGGCGGCTGGTGATCCGCGGCTTCTTCGCCGAGATCATCAACCGGATCGAGGTGCCCGAACTGCGTCAGCGCATCACGGACGAGGTCGAGGAGAAGTTGGCGTTCCATGAGTAGGGAAGGGACCTACACCAGGGTCTGCTCGCTCGGCGACCTCCCCGAGGAGGGGGCGCTGAGCGTGGAGGTCGGCGACACCCCGGTGGCGGTGGTGCGCAGCGAGGGCGAGGTGTACGCGATCAGCGACATCTGCTCGCACGCCGAGGTGAACCTTTCCGAGGGCGAGGTCGAGGACGGCAGCATCGAGTGCTGGCTGCACGGATCCTGCTTCGACCTGCGCACCGGCAAGCCGCTCAACCCGCCGGCCACCCAGGCGGTCCCCACGTACGCTGTGAAGATCGACGGTGACGACGTGCTCGTCTCGTTGGACCCCACGAACCCGTAGAGGCTGAAGAAGAGACCATGACCACATTCGAGATCCGCGGTCTGCGTGCCGACGTCATCATCAGCGAGGACGAGCGCAAGGAGATCCTCAAGGGCGTCGACCTGACCATCAACTCCGGTGAGACCCACGCCATCATGGGTCCCAACGGCTCCGGCAAGTCCACCCTGGCCTACGCCGTCGCCGGCCACCCCCGTTACGAGATCACCGACGGCGAGGTCCTCCTCGACGGTGAGAACGTGCTGGAGATGGAGGTCGACGAGCGGGCCCGCGCCGGACTGTTCCTCGCCATGCAGTACCCGATCGAGGTGCCGGGCGTGTCCATGTCCAACTTCCTGCGCAGCGCCGTCACCGCGGTCCGCGGGGAGGCCCCCAAGCTGCGGGCGTTCTCCAAGGAGCTGCAGGAGGCCATGAAGACCCTGGCCTTCGACTCCTCCTTCGCCTCCCGCAGCGTCAACGAGGGCTTCTCCGGCGGTGAGAAGAAGCGGCACGAGATCCTCCAGCTGGAGCTGCTCAAGCCGAAGATGGCCATCCTCGACGAGACCGACTCCGGCCTCGACGTCGACGCCCTCAAGATCGTCTCCGAGGGCATCAACCGGGCCAAGGAGGCCAACGGGATGGGGGTCATGCTCATCACGCACTACACCCGCATCCTCAACTACGTGAAGCCCGACTACGTCCACGTCTTCGCGGACGGCCGGGTCGCCGAGTCCGGCGGCCCCGAGCTCGCCGAGACGCTGGAGTCCGAGGGCTACGAGCGGTTCGTGAAGGTGGGCGCCTAACCGTGACAGCACGCGAGCTGGATGTCGAGACGATCCGGGCCGACTTCCCGATCCTGGCCCGGACCGTCCGCGACGAGCGTCCGCTGGTGTACCTCGACTCCGGGGCGACCTCGCAGAAACCCCGGCAGGTCCTCGACGCCGAGCGGGAGTTCTACGAACGCCACAACGCGGCGGTGCACAGGGGCGCGCACCAGCTCGCGGAGGAGGCGACCGACGCCTACGAGGCGGCCCGGGCCACCATCGCGGCCTTCGTCGGCGCCCCCGCCGACGAGGTGGTGTTCACCAAGAACGCCACCGAGGCGGTCAACCTCGTCGCCTACGCCATGAGCAACGCGGCCACGGCGGGCGAGGAGTTCGCCCGCCTGGCCGTGGGCCCGGGCGACGAGGTCGTCGTCACCGAGATGGAGCACCACGCCAACCTGGTGCCGTGGCAGGAGCTGTGCCGCCGCACCGGGGCGACCCTGCGCTGGTTCGGTCTCACCGACGAGGGCCGCCTCGACCTGTCGAACCTGGACGACCTGGTCAACGAGCGCACGCGGATCGTGGCGCTCACCCACCAGTCCAACGTGCTGGGCACCGTCAACCCGGTCCGGCAGATCGCGGAGCGGGCGCACGCCGTCGGCGCGCTGGTCCTGGTGGACGGCGCCCAGTCGGTGCCGCACATGCCGGTCGACGTCACCGAACTCGGCGCCGACTTCCTGGTGTTCTCCGGGCACAAGATGTGCGGCCCCAACGGCATCGGCGTGCTGTGGGGACGCGGTGAACTGCTGCGCGCCATGCCGCCGTTCATCACCGGCGGCTCCATGATCGGCGTGGTGCACATGGACCGCGTCACCTGGGCCGACCCGCCGCAGCGCTTCGAGGCCGGGGTGCCGATGGCGCCGCAGGCGGTCGGCCTGGCCGCGGCCTGCGACTACCTGAGCTCCGTCGGCATGGAGGCCGTCGCCGCGCACGAGCACGCCCTGGTGGAATACGCGCTCAAGCACGTCGGTTCCATCGAGGGCGTACGAATCGTCGGACCGGCCGACGCCGACGCACGCGGGGGAGCGGTGTCGTTCACCGTCGACGGCATCCACCCCCACGACGTGGGACAGGTGTTGGACGACCTGGGGGTGGCCGTGCGGGTGGGGCACCACTGCGCCTGGCCGCTGCACCGCAGGTACGGCACGGTGGCCACCACCCGTGCCTCCTTCTACCTGTACAACTCCTTCGCTGACGTGGACGCCCTGGCCGAGGGGATCCGCGAGGCGCAGCGGTTCTTCGGCGTGGCCCGAAGCTAGGAGAGGCGTGCCATGAAACTCGACGCGATGTACCAGGAGATCATCCTGGACCACTACCGCAACCCGCATCACAAGGGGCTGCGGGAGCCGTTCGACGCCGAGAGCCACCACATCAACCCCACCTGCGGTGACGAAGTCACCCTCCGGGTACTGCTCAAGCCGGGGGAGGGGGACGGCACGGCCACGGTCGCCGACATCTCCTACGACAGCATGGGCTGTTCCATCAGCCAGGCCAGCGCCTCGGTCATGACCGACCTGCTCATCGGCAAGACCGTCGACGAGGCGATGGCCGTCCTGGACGAGTTCACCGCACTCATGCAGTCCAGGGGGCAGGTCGAGCCCGACGAGGACGTGCTGGAGGACGCGGTGGCCTTCGCCGGGGTGTCGAAGTACCCCGCCCGCGTCAAGTGTGCTCTGCTCGCCTGGATGGCGTGGAAGGACGCGACCGCCAAGTCCCTGGCAACCCAGAAGGAGGGGGCCGCATGACCACCAGAAACGAGGAGGCTGCCCAGACCGCGCAGGCTCCGGCCGCCGAGGTGGACGAGGCGCTGCTGGAAGAGATCACCGACGCCCTCAAGGACGTCATCGACCCCGAACTGGGCGTCAACATCGTCGATCTCGGCCTGGTCTACGGCATCAACGTGGACGAGCGGGACATCGTCATCGACATGACGCTGACCAGCGCCGCCTGTCCGCTCACCGACGTGCTGGAGGACCAGGCCGCCAGCGCGCTGGAGGAGTTCGACCGCGAGGTCAAGATCAACTGGGTCTGGATGCCGCCGTGGGGGCCGGACAAGATCACCGAGGACGGCCGGGACCAACTGCGGATGCTCGGCTTCAACGTCTGACCCGCCTCCGTCGTCCGTGACCTCTCGCCCGCGGCCCCGCCGGCCGCGGGCGTTTGCCGTTTCTTGGCACGCGCCCGGGTGAGGCGCGGCGTCCCCCGGATAGGGGAGGGGAACGACGACCCGGGAGGAGACGGCCATGACCCATCTGGTGGTGCTCGGCGTAGCCGACCGGGACCGGGCGGAGCAGGCCCTCGACATCGCCGACGACCTGGCCCGGCACGAGCTGCTGCGGCTCAAGGACGCCGCCTACGTGTACAAGGACGCCCGCGGCAGGCCGCGCATCCAGCAGACGCTGAGCGCGACCGGTGTGGGCGCCGCGGGCGGCGCCCTGTGGGGCACCATCGTCGGGGCGCTGTTCCTCTCGCCCGCGCTCGGCCTGGCGGTGGGCGCGGCGGCCGGCGCCGTCGCGGGCAAGCTGACCGACATCGGTATCGACGACGGCATGATCCGCCAGATCGGACGCCAGCTCGACGGAGGCCGGGCCGCGGTGTTCCTGCTGGTCCACTCGGCCACCAGGGACCGCGTCGTCGAGGCGTTGCGACCGCTGGAGCCGGTCGTGCTGGAGACCAGCCTGTCCCGTCGGGAGGAGCAGGAGCTCGTCAGGGCGCTGCGCGGCGAGGAGACGGCGCTGTCCGCACCGGGACGGGGAGGATGACGGCGGACCGGACCCGCCCGCGCCACCGTGTCCCCGACGGCGACGGCCTCACACGGGCCGTCGCCGTCGGCCGCCCCCACGGGGTGGCGGAGGGCGCCCTTCCGCCAGGCTAGGCCAGCCGCTGCTGGGCCTGGACCGGGACGGAGTGCAGGGAGAGGCGCAACTGCTCCGCGATGTCCTCGTCGCCACGGCTGCTCAGCAGGTTGAGCAGTTCGGCCGGGGTGCCGGTGAACCCCTCGTCGGTCTCGCTGATCCGACGGGCGATGATGTCGAGGGCCTCCTCAGGGGTGGCCGGAGCGGTGTACCCGGTCAGGCTCAGCGCCAGGCCGAGCGGGCCGCTGTCAGCGGGGATTGCGGAGGCCTGCAGCAGCCGGGCGTCCAACCGGTCGCCGTTGACGGTGATGAACAGCCGGTCGCCGGGCTGGGCGCCCAGACGGCGCAGCAGCGGACGCAGCGAGTCGAACGCGGCCTGGTCCCGCCAGACGAGGACCAGCAGGTCCGCGCCGGGGCCGGTGAGGCACAGCAGGCGCCCGGGCTGCAGCCCCAGGTGCGCGGCGTAGCCCGGCGGTACGGAGACCGGGGCTCCGTTGAGCTGGTCGGCGGTCACGTCGACGCGGTGCCACCAGCGTCCGTCCGGGGCCCGGAAGCAGCGTGCCGAGGCGGCCACGCTCGGTTTCGGCTCTGCGGCGGCCTTGGACTCGGCGGGGCGGCGGCGGATGGGCAGGCCGTTGGTGGTGGTCTGCGGGGCGGCGGGGAACGCGGTGTGGCCGCCGTAGCCGCCCGCGGGCTCGGCGGCGTTCAACGGCACGTTCTCGTCGACCAGGACCTGCCCGTCCTGGATGCTGACCCCCGGGGTGCTCAGCAGCCAGGCGCGCAACGCCTGGGGGCGGATGCCGAGCCGGCCCAACCGGGTGCCCGCCTCGTTGAGGCTGGGCTGGTCGGCGAGGAGCTGGCGGGTCTGCCGGCGCAGGTGCCCGGTGTCGGTGGCGAGCAGCCAGTTGTCGTCCAGGCGCCGGTCGGTGAACAGCGTCATGACGATCTGCCACAGCGGGATGCCCAGGGAGGGCACGTCGACCGGATGGTCGGGGTGCGCGTTGACCAGCAGGTCGATGGTGGTGGCCACCCCGAGCTGGTCGGACACCTCGCGCAGGTGCTTGGCCAGCGGGGCGCCCACCGGGGAGTTGAGCCACTGCAGCAGCCGCTCCTCGACGGTGCGCTGTGCGGAGCGCAGCGCACCGATGTCCATCTGGAGCTGGTCGGCGAGCAGCCGGATGCTGGTCGGCTCGGAGGTGAACAGCCGTTCGGTGGCGATGAGCCGCTCCAGGTCGTTCCACTCCCGGCACAGCTGTTCGAACAGGTCGATCAGCGGGTGCGCGCCGAGTTCGGGAGCGCTCTTGGACGTGTCGGCCTTGGCGGAGGCGGCCGGTTCCCTGGACTGGTCGCGCAGGGCCCTGGGCGGTCCGAAAGCCGGACGGCGCAGGGTTCCGCCGGGACCGAGCAGGGGGCTGCCGCCGCGCCGGGCCAGCAGCGGCACCGGCTCCTTGGGGTCCGGGGCGGGAGAGGGGGGCGGGGAGGCGGCGCCCTCCTCCTCCGCGGCGAGTTCGCGGTCGCGCTGGGCCCGCAGGGCGCGCAGCGTCCGGATGGCGCGCGTGGCGGGGGACTGCGTGTTCTTGACAGAGTCGGTGGTGGGACCGGCGGAGTCGGCTCCGGTGGCCTCGGTGAGGTAGGCCATCGCGTTGCGCACGTGGTCCGGGGCGGAGGCGGGCATCCAGTTCGCGATGGTGCGCACGGCCTCGATCACCAGGGCGGGGGAGGGGGCCGGACCGTTGAGGGGGCCGCCGGCGAACGGCAGGATCGACTGCCACATCACCGTGCCGACGACTTCGAGGACGTCGCAGTTGTTGGGGAAATCCCAGGAACGCATCGTCCGGGGGGAGGCGTGGACCAGCCGCTCCCAGTCGCCCGCGGTGCTCTGCACCGCGCCGCGTACGGGCTCGGCGATCTCCGCCAGGTCCACCGTGAGCCCGCGCAGGGTCGGTACGAACTCGCAGACCTCCAGGTGGTCCCACTGTTCGACGGAGAGACGGGCCAGGCAGTGCGCCAGCCAGGTGGGGCCGGCGATGTCGAGTACGCGGGGCAGGGGGAGCGACCGCCACCAGCCGTCCACCAACCGGGGATGCCGCAGGACCGCGGCGGTGTCGGGCGACTTGCTCCACCGCAGGGCGGGAACGAGGTCGGTGAGGCTGATCGGCGAAACGGCGTTCATCGACGGGGGACCTCGACCTCCTGGGACACGACTCGCTGAATATGCGAGAACGACACGGATGTCCGGTTATGCGCTACACACTACGCTCCTGGCAGGCGGACAGGGATGGGGAGGGACGGGCTCTGTCGGTCGGATGCGGTGCGCGCGTGGGGTGGCGAGCACTGCTACGGCG
>DATGRS010000269.1:0-2474 GCA_035303365.1 Ornithinicoccus sp. | reverse complement strand
CCGGACCAGTCCGGGGCAACGACCGGCCCCGGCGGCCAACCCACCGGGCTGCCCCTGCCCTCGGCCGAGCAACCCGGCGACCCACCCTTCTTCGACGTCCTCACCCCCGACCCCCTCCAAGCCACCAACGACGTCCCCTCCTTCTATGACCGGGACTGCGACAGCTCGCTGGAGGAGGCCGCCCTCGTGATGTGTGAGTTCGGCGACCTCGACGGCGAGCTGACCGTCGCCGTGGTGGGGGACTCCAAGATCGGCCAGTGGATGCCGGCCCTGGAGATGATCGCCGAGGAGCGCGGTTGGCTGGTGCGCCTCTACACCAAGAGCGGCTGCTCCTTCACCGCCGCCATGACGGAGCGGGACGGAGCGCCATACACCGAGTGCCACGCCTGGTCCGAGGAGCTCCTCGAGCGACTCACCGGCGACGAGCGTCCCGACGTGATGGTGACCTCCTCGATCCGCGCCAAGGCCCTGGATGCGTCGGGCGACCGATCCACGGAGGCGCTCGTGGAGGGCTACGCCGACTACTGGAGGACCCTGGCGGCCGAGGGCACTTGGGTCGTGGCGATCTCGGACACCCCCCAGCCGCCCGAGAATGACGTGGTGCCTTATGAGTGCGCGCTCGAGCATGCGGGCAAGGTTGCGAGCTCATGCTCCTGGCCCTCGGACGACGGCATCGGGTCGGCTCCGTTGCGGGCCGCGGTCGACCGCCTGGACACGGCGGTCTACGTCGACATGAACCCGTGGGTATGCCCCGAGCAGACCTGCGTCGCGGCCTACCGCAACGTCCTGACCTACCGGCAGGGCTCGCACATCACCGCCACCTTCGTGGAGGTCCTCACCGAACCGCTGGCGGCCTACCTGGTCCCGGTCGTGGAGGGCGTCGGCGAAGAGGCCAGGTCGGGTACCAGCTCGTAGACCTCGCGTCGCGACGCCTCGTCGAGCCCATGAGCGGGCACCCACCGCGGGCGGACCCCCCACCACGCCTGACAGGTGTCCGAGGCCGCCAGCAGGTCCACCGGCAGGCGCGACGAGTCCGACTGCAGCACCTCTGGCGTCAGCTCGATCTCGAGCTCGGTGACGCGGACGCGGCAGGGTTGCGCGGCAGCCAGCACCAGGACCCTGGGGTCGAGGACAACCAGCCGCTGCACCTTCACCTCGTCCAGCCGACTCAGCGGGACGAGCCGACCATCGGACCGCGCGATCTCCTCGAACCAGGAAGGGTGCATCTCGGGACGCTTGGTGCGGACCGGCGGCACGGCCTCCTGGTGCCAGAGGCCGACGCGGCCATCGGCCTCTGCGGTCACTGTCGGGCTTTCGGAGCCAGACCGTTCCGCGGAGAAGTCGCCGAGATAGGCGACACCCAACTCGTCCCAGCCGGGAGCGTGGTCCAGCCCCCGCAGGAACGACCGGGGCACGGCGAACGGCATCGTCTGATCCGCCATGAGCGGCGGCGTCGGGTCCGCCGCGAGCGTGGTGGCCGTCTGCCCGGTGTCGCGGTCACCGAGCGCCGGCTCCTGCGCCTTCACGAGCCCCTTGTGCCACGCGCGGTAGCTGCCCTTGAAGACGAGGCGGTCGGGCGTTGACCACTGGTAGGTGAAGTCGCCACGGGAGAGCGTGCCGGTGCGCAGTCGCGTGATCGCCAGCGGGGTCCCGGTGTCCAGCACCGGACCGGCCAGGGTGGTGATCCGCTCGGCATACTCGGAGTCGGCGCCCTTGCGGATCGGTGCGAACAGGCCGATCCGGTCGAACACCTCGCGCCGCACCATCAGGCTGGAGGCGTTGTCACGGAGGGCGCGGTAGCCGAACCACTGGTGGGTCAGGTCATCCTTGGCGCGCACGGCGAGACTGCGGCTTGCCGGAGCATCCGGCTCGTCAAGGAGAAGTCGGGCCTGGTGCTCGATGCGGCGCGGGTGGGACCAGTCGTCGGCGTCCTGGAAGGTGACCAGGTCGCCTCGCGCCTGGCGAAGTGCGGCGTTGCGGGCGAGGTAGCTGCCGCCGTTGCGCTCCATGCGGACCAGCCGGGCCCGGGGGTCCGAGGCCACCGCGCGGTCGAAGACGTCCTCGTAGTCCTGTCCAGATGCGTCGTCCACCACGAGGATCTCGAGCTCCTCCCACGTCTGGGCACTGATCGAGGCGATCGAGGTCATGAGGCCGTCGTCGGGTCGGTAGCACGGCATGATCACCGTGACCAGCGGACCGCCTGTGTCTGTCCCCCCACCTGGTCGTTCCGCTCCTAGACGGTTGAACAGGTGCCCTGGATCAGGCGTGCCGGCACCAGGTGCGGCAACCTTCACACGTTCCAGCCCGGCCTGGGTGAACCCATCCGAGAGCATGGCCTCCCACCGTCCGTGGTCGGTGGCACGGCTCGCCGGCAGGTAGGGGTTCGCGAGGTCGACCTCCAGGTAGTGGCGCACGGGCGCCGGAAGCCGGCTGAGGTCCGGGAGGGCCCGACGCAGCTCCTCGTGGCGACCGGC
>DATGRS010000268.1:0-7463 GCA_035303365.1 Ornithinicoccus sp. | reverse complement strand
GCGGCTGCGCCGATCCTCAAGTCGCTGGCAGCCGAACACGGCTACGCACGCCTGGCAGTCTTCGGCTCCGTAGCGCGCCATACAGCCCATGAGGACTCTGACATCGATCTGCTGGTCGAAGCACCGGAGGGCACCTCGTCGGCCTCCGGTCGGATGGCCTGAGCGCCAGCGGGGCCAGCCATCACCGGCATGGACAGGTTCATCCCCAGGGACGTTGTAGCCAGTTCGCGAACCAGCGGCTGCTCCTCTGGCGTCTCGCGCGCCACCCGCGGCAGCCATCCGATCTCGCTGAACGCCTCAGGGTTACGCCTGATGGTTTCGCCCTTCTCGTTTCCTGAGATCAGGCCCTGTAGATCGGCCCGGGCATGCGGCGCTTAGCGAGCCGCTGCGCCTCGGCGTAGCTTTCGATCGGCTTCCTTGCCATGTCATTCCTCCAACAGCTCGAGCACGCGGGCACGTAGTGTTCGAGCAGGGTGAGTGCCTAGGCTCCGCCTGTGGGTAACGGTCCTGCGAGACGAAGCGTGCCCGGCCGCACTAGAGTAACGGTACTCAGTACCGAAATTGTTCCCGGAGGAGGGAAGGCGCGCGTGTTAAAGCCTGAACGCCGGCGTCCGGGGCGCCCGATGGTCTCCTCCGCGCACTCGATCCAGACGCATGCCATGGTCCTGTTCCTGGAGAACGGGTTTGACGAGACCACCGTCACGGAGGTGGCCGCGGCAGCCGGCGTGGGCAGAACCACCCTGTTCCGGTACTTCCCCAGCAAGGCCGACATCGTCTGGGCGGGCTTCGATGATCACCTACACCGCCTGACTGACCTGCTCCTCGCCCAGCCGCATGACATATCGGTCATGGAGGCCGTCCGTACCGCCGCGGTGCAAGCGCTGCTCGAGGCTCTCGACGAGCAGGACGTGTGGCGACAGCGGTTCCAGGTGCTGGAGCAAACCGAAACACTTCGCCCGGAGGTCGCGCTCCGGTGGTCGCACTGGGCACGCACCGTCGCGACGTTCGTCGCCCGACGGGCCGCAGGTCATCCCGATGATCCGATCCCCGCAGCCGTCGGCGGTGCGATCCAAGCCGCCTTCACCGGCACACTCCGAACCTGGCTCCGAACCGACGACTTCGGCGGCGACATCGCTGAACGCATGAACCAGGCGTTGCTGCCCGTCTGCCAAGGTCTGACAGTCCTCACCGAGCCCCTGCACCCATCGCATCCCGTGGGCCACCCGGACAGCAGCTCACAGGCCCACAGCTAACACGAGGAACCACGCCCGTCGAGCCAGTGATCGCCCGGCGCACGAGCAGCGTGGACGCACAGTCGGGCGGATCATCCTGTACTGGCGCGTGCCGCGACAATCGGTCTGGGGCTCGCACGGCGGCTCTGCCGCAGGTCGCGAGCTGGCGAGGGTCCTCTCGCCCCACCGGAGGTCCCGACTGGTGACCGCGCTGTCTACCGTGCTCGGAGCGTGCAAGAGCAACCCTGTGGGATACGTTGAAGGAATTGACGCCGACACGGGTCGAGCTCTGGTTCTCCGGCGGTGCGACGGAAGGGAGTGCGTGTGAGGCGATCGTGGAGAGCGTGGATCCGCAGGCTGCCCAGTCGCGACTCGAAGAGGGCCGCGGTGCATGAAGGCGCCGACGCACGTCAGGTCAGCGCAGACCGCGCGATTGGGGAGGCCCGGGTGCGCAGAGACTCTGGACGATCCCCGGAGAGCCACCGTCCCTACTGACGACACGGTGGCCCGCGTCCATCTACGTGTTCCTTATGGATCAGTGGGTCGCCTCCGAAGAGCGGCCGAGCGCCCGTGGTGGCAACGACCTCGTCCCAGTGGAGAGTCGGTTAGTCAGCTGGTGGGCGGCGTGTTGAACGGTGACCGCCTCACCGACTCCTGAGTGTCAACCGGACACGAAGGCACCCTTCTGCCGCTGCGGCCGCGGGACCGGCCCGTAGCGGGTTCGCCTTTGGGCGGGCCCTGGCTCAACCTTTGACCACCTCGATCCGTTGAGAGGATGGGCCCGCCCCGGCTTGGGACGGCCAGATGAGGACCGAGGTCACATGAAGAAGGTCGATGAGGAGGACTTCGCGGACTTCGTCCGCGGCGCCTCCCCACGTCTGCTCACCTCGGCGTGGATGCTCACCGGCGACCCGCACGTCGCTGAGGAGCTCGTGCAGGAGGCCCTCGCCCGGGTCTACGCCAATTGGCGCAGGGCTCGCCGGGACAGCCCGGCGGCCTACGCCCGGCGGATTCTGGTCAACCTCAACATCGACCGGTGGCGCAAGAGCCACCGTGAACGGCTCACCGATAACGTCCCGGAGTCAGCGGTGCCCGCCGGCCCCGGACCGGAGCGCCGCGTCGACCTGGCTATCGACCTGGCCGGCGCCCTCCAGGCGCTACCGCGTCGCGAGCGTCAGTGCGTGGTCCTGCGGCACTACCTCGACCTGTCCGAGAAGGACACCGCCGACACGCTCGGCGTCTCAACCGGCACCGTGAAGAGCTCAACATCCCGCGGGCTGGCCACACTGCGCGCCGCCCTCACCGAAGGGGAACCGACCCATGTCTGACCACCTCGACACTGAACGCGACCCCCACCGCGCACCTCTGGGTCTGATCGAGCAGGCCGACCAGTTCGCGCCTGCCATGGCCGTCGAGCCCGGCGCCGTCATCACCGCCGGGCGGCAGAAGCTGCGTCGCCGACGGACCCTCGCGACCGGCGCCGGAGCGCTGGTGCTGGCTGGTGCCGTGGGCCTGGGCAGCGCGCTGAACCCGTTCACCACCGACGATCCCATGACGCCAGCGGCAGTCGACTGGGCGCAGGGCCTGTCCGTGGACGTACTGGACAACCAACCCCACCCCAGCGAGGCCGGCCGGACGCACTGGCAGGGATTGCTGCGCAGCGGCGAGGGAGACGCCCGACCTGAGCTGGTCCTCACCAAGGACGGTGTGCAGCTGAAGCCGGTCCAGGCCGAGGACGGCCCGGGGGACGTGCTGGTCTACCGGTCGGGCCCCTTAGTGGTCGCGGTCTGGGCCTCACCGGCCGGGAGCATCGGCGAATGGCCCGTCTGGAACCCCGGCTCGGAGTGGGGCCAGGGCGGCGACTTCACCGTCGACGGTGATCAGCTCTGGTACGCCAGCACGGAGTTCGTCGCGGGCGCCGAACCGGGCCTGCAGGAGCTCTACTGGTTCAGCAAGGACGCCGGGCACGCGGCCAGCGGGGCCCCGGTGGAGAGCACCGTCCTCACCACGGGGGACACGCAGGCCGTCGTCATGATCGACGAAGCACGGGGGGTCTGGGGAACCAGCGCCCGCGCCACCAACCTGGACGGCAACGTCCACATCGGAGAGCTGGTGTCGGGCACCGGCGCCACAGGCTGGGTGCCGGGCGTAGTCATGCCCTCGACCAACGGGGACCGAGCCCCGGAGCCCGCCGACGTCGTGCCCACCGCCATCGGCGTGCTGCCCCCGGGGGCGACACTGACCCCGCACGACTCCGCCACGACCGAGGTCGCCCAGGGAACGATCGGCTCCCACATCGTGGTGCTCGCCAGCGACCCCACGCTTACCGGCTCCGTGCCGCAGATCCGGTATGTCGTAGGAGACCAGACCTACAACCTGCAGTCCTTCGTAGAGTCCGGTGCGCGAACTCTCCAGGCGGGTGACCTCAGCGTCCAGCTGAGCGGGGCCCCGGACGGTCTCCAGCTCTTCGTCGCACCCGGACGCTCCACAGTGCTGCCCAACGACGCGCTGGAGGAGGGCAGTGCCATCCTCACCACCCTCGACGGCGCCCAGCTCCTGGTCGTGCCGGGCTGGGAGCCAGCCGAACCGGACCGGGCGCAAGTCCAGGTCGCCGGTGAGACCGAGCGTTGGATCCCGGCCGACGATGTCCATGCCGGACGACTCTTCGACGGCACCCCATTCGTCGCACTCACCCTCGAGGAGGGTGTCCTCGGCGAGGGCGAGAGGGTCCAGGCGGTCGGCGTCACCGACGGTGCCACGGTCGTCCCCCACGATCTCGACAAGGGAGTCCAACTCAGAACCGACACGCTCTAGTCCGCGCTTGGTCGGCGTGCCGGGTCGCCGCGCGAGCACACGCGCACGGCCATACCGCAGGTAGTCAGGGCGGTTGGGTGGGTAGGGGTACGTCGCCGACGAGGATCGGCCGGAGCTGGTTCTCGGGGAACAGGGGCGAAGCAGTGGAACGTGGGCACGTCTTCGACGACGATCTTGCGGTGACGCTGGGAGTGCCTGAACAGACTGAGGTCGGCGAGCCCGATGATCCTGGTCAGATCGAGATCTTCCAGTTCGGGAAGGGGGCTGAGGCGTGAGGGGGCCGACGCAGCCGCTATGTCCAGGACCCCCAGCGTGAGCGGAGACCTCTTTGACCTGACCTTCCCCGGTGGCTATTTATGGATCGAGTTCGCCCACGACCCCGAGGACCACCGTCAAGCCCTTGACGAGCTGTTACGCATCCTGGACGCCTACGCCGACCCGGCTACGAAGACCGTCACGGTTAACGCGCCCTGCGCCGGCCAAGGACCGAACTACACCTCAGCGATGGCACGACAATGTGGCGTCGCGGACGATGTTTCGGAGGAGCAGGTCGCCCCCAAGCCTGAACCGTCCGACTTTGCCGCGGGTCGCTCGTTCGATCAGTCGCCCAGGGGCGCGTCATACCGCCGCTCTCGACCCGCCTTGTGTTGACTATTCAACGCACCCAAATGCCGCACTGAGGATGGTTGCAGCTTCTACGGCGACCGGGAGGCGCGGAAGCCGGCTCCCGGTGAGAGGTGGACATTCGACGGACTTACGGGCAGGTGTTGCCTTCGGGGAGCCGCGCGAAGAGCCAGTCCATCTGCTGCGTGGAGGCGACGATCTGGTCATTCTCCCCGCCGAGCGAGTAGAGGGTGAGCTCTTCGCTGTCCTCCACGTCCCAGGGCGCCTCCCGGTCGGCCAGCCGCCAGACTGAGCCATCGAGCGGGCCGAGGGTGGGGACTTCGCACCCCGGGTCGTGGCGGTAGACGTATCGCACCGCCTCGTCACCGAGAAGCGCGTCGCCGTCCGTGACGAGCGGGGGCTCAGCAGGTATGACCAGCGTCGGGTCCAGGTGCAGCTGATCGTCGGTAGCGGTGCTGCCGGAAGCGGCCAGGTCGACGTCGACGACGGTGCGCTCCTCCGCGGTGCCGGGGTAGGGGTCGCGGGCCTCGAGCTGCACCCTGAAGGGCCCTTCCGGCAGCAGCTGCCGCTCCACCGCCACGACGAAGGAGTGCGGGTTGGCATCATCGTTGCAGCCGTACACCGCGTTCGGGACCACCAGGTCCGCGTGCAGCAGGTCGCCCTCGACGACCACGCCGTCCATCCGGACCGGGCAGCCGCTGCCGTAGACCGCGCCGAACCACACGGCGATCTCACTGTCCCACTCCACGGTCGAGGGCTCCCCCTCGAGGCCGGCCAGCGCCCACAGCCGGTCCAGCTGCGCATCCGTCGTCGCGACCCCCGAGCGGTAGGCCTCGCCTGTCTCGTCCTCTCCGAGGAGACGCCAGCCCTCGCCGGCGAGCGGCTGATCCTTCTCCTTCGGTGCCTCATCGGCGGGGATTCCCTCGACGCAGAGGGGGCGTCCGGCGAACTGGGCCAGGACCTCCTCGGCCTCCGATGTGATCACCCCGAGACCGATCTCGGCCACGCCGTGGTGCGGCATCAACGCGGTGCCGCCGGTGCGCACGCCGGCCTGGTCCAGGGCAGCATTGACCTCGGTAACGAGCGACTCCAGCTCGCCAACGGTCCAGGGCACCTCCACGACCACGATCCCCTCACTAGGCCAGCGCTCGGCGATCTGCTCGGACATGGCCGCGACGTCGGCGTCCTTGACCCAGACCGTGACCCACCCGTTACGTTCCCGGTCCAGCCCGAGCTCGACGAATCCACGCTGCCCGGCCGCCCACTCGTGGACATCCTGGACCAGCTCATCGGCGTTGCCGTAGACCGGCGCCTCCCGGTAGAGCGACTCGTCAGCCCGTATCCGGGGCACATCGGTGCACGCCGGGAAGCCGGCGATGCCCCCCGTCGCGGTGGCGGGATCCCCGCCTGGCGAGTCCCCCGGCCCTGCCCCCGTCTGCGTCCCACAGGCGCTCACCAGCAGCAAGCCCGACAGAAGCGCGCCAGCCCCCACACGACCAGGGGTCGGCCGCCCACGTTGTGCTGACCATGTCCGTGACACCCCGCACCTCCTTGTGGAGTCCAGTGTGCTGCGGGGAGCCACCCCGTGGGTCACGACCAGGTCACGGTTCGCGCAAGCGGTCCAAACGGCCTGTCCGTGTCGCGCTGGCTGATGCGAGATGCTCGCCTCACCCAGGGTCCTCAGGCGTCCCCGGCATTGACCTCGGTCGGTGCAACCATGAAGGAGCTTGGTCGAGGGGCGAGAACGACACCATGCGTTGGGATCATCGGCGAGCAGTTGAGCAGGAGTATCTGGTCATACCGCGGCCGACAACAACCACATGTCATCCGACACGTATCCGACACGCTGCGGAAACGAGACACGGCCCGTCCAGGCGTTTTCGCTGGTCAGGCCGTAATTGGTGCTGGTGGACGTGAAGGGACTCGAACCCCTGACCTCTCGCGTGTGAAGCGAGCGCTCTAACCAGCTGAGCTACACGTCCGTGATGCGGCGGATACCTTAACCCGCGCCGTCTGGTCCATCCTAATCCGCGCCGGTGTCCGACCCCGAGACGTCAGTGCGGGCGATCGACGGTCACGGGTCCATCCGCTCCCGGCCCAGCCGGGCGAAGATCTCGGCAGCTCGGGCCGTCACCGAGCCGGGCTCGTTGCCGAGCTCGCGCTCGGCCAGGTCCACCCCAAGAAGCTCGCCCGCCAGCGTCTGCTGGGTGGGGACGACTCGGATCGTTCCGACGGCTTGGATGTCGCGGGTGCTGGAGGTGATGAAGATCTCGTCCGCGGTGGCCAGCACCGACAGCGGGAGGACTTCCTCCCGCACCTCCAGACCCTCCTCCCGGCACCACTCGATGGTGAGCGCGCGGGTGATGCCCGCCAGCGGACCCGACTCCATCGGCGGGGTGAGGACGACCCCGTCGCGGATCACGAAAACGTTTGAACCGGTGCCTTCGCACAGCTGACCGGCACCGTTGGCAAAGATGGCCTCCGTGCCTCCCACCGACTTGGCGGCGGCGAGAGCGACGACGTTCTCGGCATACGACGTGGTCTTCAGGCCCACGGTCGCCGCCCGCTCGTTGCGGGTCCACGGTACGACAGCCACGGTCGTCACCGGTGCGGGCCGCGGTTGGTCGCCCGCGGTCACGATGTAGGTCAGGGGCGAGTCCAGGCGGTCAGAGCCGAGCGGGCCGACACCGCCGGTCACCGTGTAGCGAAGGCGTCCGAACGCGATAGGCCCGTCGTCCATCACCGCCTCGATGCCCTCGTCGACACGCGCCCGGTCCAGTGCCGGCAGGCCGA
>DATGRS010000267.1:0-2536 GCA_035303365.1 Ornithinicoccus sp. | reverse complement strand
TCCGGCTCAAGCCACACTCCCACGAACACGAGGGTTACACGTGCGTACCTACACACCGAAGGCCAGCGAGATCACCCGCGCCTGGCACGTTATCGACGCCACGGACGTCGTGCTGGGCCGCCTCGCGTCCCAGGCCGCGATCCTGCTCCGCGGCAAGCACAAGGCGACCTATGCCCCCCACGTTGACACCGGTGACTTCGTCATCATCATCAACGCGGAGAAGGTGGCGCTGACCGGCGCCAAGCTGGAGCAGAAGAAGGCCTACCGCCACTCGGGCTTCCCGGGCGGTCTGCGGGCGACGAGCTACACCCAGCTGCTTGAGCAGCACCCGACCCGCGCGGTCGAGAAGGCCATCCGCGGCATGATCCCGAAGAACTCCCTGGGACGCCAGCAGCTGTCCAAGCTGAAGGTCTACGCCGGCGACAGCCACCCGCACGCCGCGCAGAAGCCCGTCCCGTTCGAAATCTCGCAGGTTGCGCAGTAAGGAAACCGTGACAGACATGACTGTGAACAACACCGAGGTCGAGGCCGACGAGGTCGAGCTGACCGAGTACACCTCCGAGTCCGAGGCTGCGACCGGCGAGGCCGCCCGTCGTCCCTCCGCCTCCGCTCCCGGCGCCGCGACCGGCCGCCGCAAGCAGGCCATCGCCCGCGTCCGCATCGTGCCGGGTACCGGCGAGTGGAAGATCAACGGCCGGACCCTGGAGGAGTACTTCCCCAACAAGGTCCACCAGCAGATCGTCAACGAGCCGCTGACCGTCCTGGAGCTCGACGGCGCCTACGACGTGCTGGTGCGCGTCCACGGTGGCGGCCCCTCCGGCCAGGCCGGCGCCGTCCGTCTTGGCGTGGCCCGCTCCCTCAACGGCGTGGACGAGGAGCTGAACCGCCCGGCGCTCAAGAAGGCTGGGCTGCTCACCCGCGACGCCCGCGTCCCCGAGCGCAAGAAGGCCGGCCTCAAGAAGGCCCGCAAGGCGCCGCAGTACAGCAAGCGCTGATCTGGTCCGTTCCTCTGGAACGGCCAACCGAGGGCCCCGACCTGCAGTTTCCGGTCGGGGCCCTCGCCGTGTCCTAGGCTGTGGGATCGGCGCTGTCGCACGAGGCGCCGGAATCTGAAGGAGTTGGGACGTGACGCGACTTTTCGGCACCGACGGGGTGCGCGGTCTGGCCAACAAGGACGTGACCGCGGAGCTGGCGCTCAAGCTGTCGGTGGCCGTGGCGCACGAGCTCGGCTCGAGCGGCACGAGCTACGGCGGTCGGAGGGCCTCGGCGGTCGTCGGTCGCGACACCCGCGCCTCCGGAGAGTTCCTCAGTGCCGCCGTCATGGCCGGGTTCGCCTCCGCAGGTGTGGACGTGCTCAATGCCGGCGTGCTACCCACCCCGGCGATCGCCTATCTGACCGCCAGAATGGCCGCCGAGATGGGCGCCGTGCTGTCCGCCTCGCACAACGCCATGCCGGACAACGGGATCAAGTTCTTCGCCGAGGGCGGCCACAAGCTGGCCGACGACATCGAGGACGCCATCACGCAGCGGCTCGATGCCGACTGGGAGCGCCCCACCGGAGTCGGGGTCGGCCGGATCCGCCCCTTCCCGCAGGGCGCCGACTTCTACATGGAGCACCTGCTGGACTCGGTGCCCGGTCGGTTGGACGGCCTGCACGTGGTGATCGACGCGGCCAACGGGGCGGCCAGCGTGGTCGGTCCCGAGGTGTTCCACCGCGCCGGTGCCACCGTCGACACGATCGGTGGCGACCCGGACGGGCTCAACATCAACGACGGATACGGGTCGACGCACCTGGCGCGACTTCAGCGGGCCGTGGTCGACCGGGGGGCCGACATGGGCTTCGCTTTCGACGGCGATGCGGACCGCTGCCTGGCGGTCGACGCGGACGGCCACCAGGTCGACGGCGACCAGATCATGGCGATCCTGGCCATCGACATGCGCGAGCGGGGCACGCTCGCCAACAACACCCTGGTCGCCACCGTGATGAGCAACCTCGGTCTCCTGCAGGCGATGGAGCGCGAGGGCATTACCGTCGTGCAGACGGCGGTGGGGGACCGCTACGTGCTGGAGGAGATGCGGGCCCACGGCCACTCGCTGGGCGGTGAGCAGTCCGGCCACGTGATCATGCTCGACCACGGGACGACCGGCGACGGCGTGCTGACCGCGCTGGCGCTCGCCCGCAGCGTCCGCGCCTCAGAGCGTCCGCTCGCAGACCTCGCGGGCGTCATGCACCGGCTCCCGCAGGTGCTCGTCAATGTCAAGGACGTTGACAAGGACCGGGTGGATGACGACGAGACGGTCCAGGCGGAGGTCGCCACCGTCTCCTCCGAGCTGGACGGGTCCGGGCGGGTCCTGCTCCGCAAGTCCGGCACGGAACAGCTGGTCCGGGTGATGGTCGAGGCGGACACCGCCGAGCGCGCCCAGCAGTATGCCGACCGCCTGGCCGGCGTCGTGCAGCAGCGCCTCGCCACCGGGCGCGTGGTGTAGCGGGGTTTTCCTCGACCGGGCGCACGGTGTGGCGAGGTTTCCCTCGACC
>DATGRS010000266.1:0-6239 GCA_035303365.1 Ornithinicoccus sp. | reverse complement strand
CTCGGTTTGCGGGGCACCGTACGCCCGTCACGGTGCACCACCCCCGATGGCTTGGGCTACGCCATACGTGCCGGGTGAGCGTGGATCTGGAGTGCGAGACGCCGCGCGTTCGGGCGACCCATGGCGTTCTCGTCCCTCAGTGCCCGGTGGTGGGCTCAGACCCTCGTAGAGGGCACTTGGACGTGGCGAGGAGGGCCAGCTGCTCCTGAGGTACTCCCGATCCTGGGGATCGAGGCGTGACCTCAGCCGACCGTCGGTGCCGTCTGCTCGATCAGCGACTCGTCGACATCACCGGTGACACCGCGGAGCACGGCGGAGCGGCCGAGGCTGAAGACATAGAGCACGAACAGGGCGAGCGCCAGCACGCCGATGCCCACCCGCGCCCAGGTCGGCAGCGGAGACGGCGTCACGAACGCCTCGATCAGTCCGGAGATCAGCAGCACCACGACCAGCCCGAGCGACACGCCGGCCGCCGTCCGGCCCTCGTGGGCCAGCGACGACAGGCGACTCCGCGGTCCGGGGGCGACCCAGGCCCAGAAGAGACGCAACCCGACACCCGCGGCGACGAACACAGCGGTCAGCTCAAGCAGGCCGTGGGGGGTCAGCAGCCCCCAGAACACGTCCCCTCGGCCGTGCTGGTGCATGAGCGACCCGATGACGGCGACGTTGGAGATGTTCTGCCACAGCACGTAGATGACCGGCAGCCCCAGAACCCCGAACACGATGCACTGTGCCGCCACCCACGCGTTGTTGACCCAGACCTGGGTCGCGAAGCTGCTGGCGGCGTTCTCGGAGTAGTAGCTCTCGAAGTCGCTCTGCACGAGCTGCTGGACCTCGACCGAGGAGATCAGGGTGTTCTCCACCACCGGGTTGTAGTAGAGCCACGCTCCCAGGGCGAGACCTACGGCGACATTGACGAGCGCCGTCAGGATCCACCAGTGGCGCAGCCGGTAGAGGGCTGCCGGGAAGTCCTCGACGAAGAACCGGCCCACCATGGCCCAGGAGAACGTGCGGGTGCCTGCCGACCGCAGCCGCGCGCTCGCGAGCAGCCCCGACAGGTGGGTGACCAGCGCCGGGTCGGGTGACGTGGACCGCACTGTCGAGAGGTCGGTCGCCACCCGCTGGTAACCGTCAAGCAGTTCGTCCGCCTCGGCTCCGCCCAGGCGTCGCTGAGTGCTGAGCGCCTTGAGCCGCTCCCACCCCGCCCGCCGGCGAGTCACCAGTGCGTCCAGATCCACGCTGTCAGGATAGGCGTCCCGGCGCTCCGGATAGGCTGTCGCCCACCATGGCCAACCGGGGAATCTTCGAGTCGGACGGCTTCGTCACCTCCGAGGCGGTCGAGATCGACCTGCCCGCCGCCAGCCTGCCCATGCGGATGGCCTCCGGCGCGATAGACCTGATCGTGGTCGTCCTGGCCCTGCTGCTCGCGCTCTGGATCTCACCGTGGGAGCTGATCGGGGCCGACATGGCCCTCATCCAGGCGGTCATCATCATCGTGCTGGTCTCCGCCCTCGTCGCCGTACCCGTGGCGACCGAGACACTCACCAAGGGGCGCACCCTCGGCAAGCTGATCTTCGGGCTGCGCACCGTGCGCGACGACACCGGGCCGATCGGCTTCCGGCACGCCCTGATCCGGGGGCTCACCGCCTGGTTCGAGGTGTGGCTCACTGCCGGCAGTCTGGCCCTGCTTATCGCCGCGACCAACGAGAGAGCCAAGCGGTTGGGCGACTTCCTGGCCGGTACCTATGTCGTCCGGGAGCGCGTCCGGCTCACCCTGCCGGAGCCGCCCGCCATGCCCGAGTTCCTTGCACCATGGGCACTTGGCACGGATATCGGCGTCATCCCGGACGGCCTGGCCGTGGCGATCCGTCAGTTCCTCGCCCGCCGACACGAGCTGACACCCCCGAGCCGGGTCGCGACCGGCTCGTCGCTCTATGCGGACCTGATGGCATACGTCTCGCCTGCCCCGCCCCCGGGGGCACACCCCGAGCTCGTCATGTCCGCGGTGATGGCCGAGCGGCGGCGGCGCGACATCCTCCGGCTCCAGCGCGACGACCAGCTACGCGCGCGGGTGCTCGGCCCCGACCCCCTCACCATCCCCGCAAAAAGATAGGGGTTTCGTACGGCATACCCGCATTTTGGTAGGGGTTTCGTACGGCCCTTCGAGATCTGGAGCCACCTCTACAGGCCGGGCCTCAGGATCATGGGATGCTCGCTTGCTGAACCTTCGGTGCTGCGGTGAGCCGTCCGAGATCCCTATCTTTTCCCGGTAAGAGCGTACGAAACCTCTACCTTTTTGCGGTGAGGGCGTACGAAACCTCTATCTTTTTTGGGGTCAGTCGTAGAAGGGCTTGATGACGTCCTCGATGATCGCCAGCCGCTCGTCGAAGGGCAAAAAAGCCGACTTCATCGCGTTGACCGTCACCCTGCGCAGGTGCCGCAGGTCCCAGCCGGCCTCGGTGACCAGCAGCTCCATCTCCCGTGACATCGACGTGCCGCTCATCAGCCGGTTGTCGGTGTTGAGCGTCACCCGGAACCGCAGCCGGTCCAGCAGCGTGATGGGGTGCGAGGCGATGGTGGCCGCCGCCCCGGTCTGGAGGTTGCTGGAGGGGCACATCTCCAGCGGGATCCGACGGTCCCGGACGTATGACGCGAGTCGGCCGAGCTGGACCTGTGCCAGCTGGTCCTGGGTCCACTCGGCGTAGGGCAGAGAGTCGTCGATCTCCGCGACGGGCACCCCGCCCAGGGTGATGTCGTCGACCAGACGCACACCGTGGCCGAGCCGCTCGGTGCCACACCACTGGATCGCCTCCCAGATGGACTTGAGGCCGAACGCCTCCCCCGCGTGGATGGTGAAGTGGAAGTTCTCGCGGCGCAGGTACTCGAACGCATCCAGGTGCCGGGTGGGCGGGAAACCCGCCTCCGCCCCCGCGATGTCGAACCCGGCGACGCCGTCGTCCCGATGACGCACCGCCAGCTCGGCGATCTCCCGCGACTTCGCGGCGTGCCGCATCGCCGTGACCAGCGTGTCGACATGGATGGCCCGCCCGCTCTCGCGCGCCAGCGCCTCGCCCTCGCGCAGCCCCTCCTCGACCGCGTCCACCACCTCGTCCAGGGTGAGTCCCTGCTGAAGGTGCTGCTCGGGGGCATAGCGGACCTCGGCATAGACGACGCCGTCGGCCGCGAGGTCCTCCACGCACTCACGCGCAACCCGCTGCAGTCCCTCGACGGTCTGCATCACGGCGATGGTGTGGTCGAAGGTCGCCAGGTAGCGCTCCAGGGAGCCGGAGTCCGCGTTCTCCCGGAACCAGTCCGCCAGCCCGGTCACCGTGTCGACGGGGAGCTCGTGCCCGATCTGCTGCGAGAGCTCGAGCACGGTCTCCGGACGGAGCCCACCGTCCAGGTGATCGTGAAGCAGCGCCTTGGGAGCCTGGCGGATCGTGTCGGCGGTGAGCGGCTCAGCCACGGTGGGCTCCCGGCTCGGAGAAGGCCGGCACGCAGAACGCGAGGTACTCCGCGCCCTCCTCTCCCGCGGCGTAGCGCACCTTTTCGCCGGCCCGCGTCAGGATGCCCTCACCGGCACCTACCCGCTGCTCGCCCTCGTCGGTGTGCACGATGACCTCGCCGGAGATCACGTAGGTGACCTCGTCGAACTCGGGACGCTGTGCCGGCTCGTCCCATCCGCCCGGGGCGCTCATGCGGGCCACCGAGTAGTTGTTGTGGCCCGTGGCGACGCGGCCGGCCAGCTCCTCGATGACCTTACCGCCGGGGACGGGGATGCGGACGGGGTCCAGGTGCTCTGCCATGCCCCGATCCTATGGTCGGTGTCGCCGACGCGTCGGCGTCGGTCCACCCGGGGACATCCGCCGGACACTGCGGTCTCAGAGCGCCTGCCCGCCGAACTCCACCAGCATCACGACGCCCAGGGCGACGAGCGCGACCCCCGCGATGACCACGGTGCGGCGGTAGCTCGCGTCCGTCAGTCGTCGCCGGCCCCGCGCCACGACCGCAGCCAGCGCCGACTTCGAGCCGACGAGGGTCAGGTAGAACCCGACGACCACGGCCACGCCGGCCCAGGGACTCTCCCGCCAGAAGGTGATGGTCAGCGGGCCGAGCACCGCGACCCAGCTGACCCACGGGTGCGGGCTCAGCAGGTTGACCAGCGCCGCCTGCCCGAGGGCCTTGCGCAGCGGTGGCGCCGGGGCACCGTCCGCCGCGTCGAGGGTCGCGGTGCGGCCCTCCCGCACCGTCTGCACCCCGACCAGCAGGACCAGCACGCCGCCGGCGACCCCGAGCCAGCCCAGTGCGGTCGCGCTGAGGTCGCTGAGCAGGAGGAGGACAGCGGTCACGACGACGAGGTCGCTGAGCAGGGGCGCCGCCGCGACGGCGATCCCGTTCCGCAGGCCGCCGCGCAGCGTCGAGGTGACCACCAGGACCAGCAGCGGCCCAGGACTCACGCCGGCAGCGAGCCCGATACCCAGTCCGGTGGTCAGCGCCGCGAGCACACGGTGAGGATAGGTGGGCAGGCCAACGCGACGGACGCCGGTCGTCTCGCGGCCCGGTCGGCACCGCACCGCGCCGGGCTAGACTCGCTGGGTGAGCACAGACACCGCCGTCGCCCTGACGCCTGTCCCCGATGCCACCGCGCGGGCCCGCGAGGTCCTCGGGGTGTCGCGGCTGACCAACCAGGCCCTGAGCTCGTGGTTGCACGGGCTGCCGGGAGTCGACCAGGTGGGGGCCGACGCCCGCGCCGCGTCGCTGGGCACCCGCTCGATCAAGACGACGGCCAAGGCCTGGGCCATCGACACCGCCATCTCGATGATCGACCTGACCACCCTGGAGGGGGCGGACACCCCCGGCCGGGTCCGCGGCCTCGCCACCCGGGCACTGACCCCGGACCCGAGCGACCTGACCACCCCACGCCCCGCGGCGGTCTGTGTCTACGGCGACATGGTCGGCCACGCCAAGGAGGTGCTGGGTGAGAGCGGGGTCAAGGTGGCCGCCGTGGCCACGGCCTTCCCCAGCGGACGGGCGAGTATGTCGGTCAAGCTGGCCGACACGGCCGATGCAGTGAGTGCTGGGGCTGACGAGATCGACATGGTGATCGACCGCGGTGCCTTTCTGTCGGGCGACTACCTGACCGTCTTCGACCAGATCGTCGCGGTCAAGGAGGCCTGTGGGTCGGCACGCCTGAAGGTCATCATGGAGACCGGTGAGCTGGTCACCTACGACAACGTGCGCCGCGCGTCATACCTGTCGATGCTGGCCGGCGGCGACTTCATCAAGACCTCGACCGGCAAGGTCCAGCCGGCCGCGACGCTTCCGGTGACGCTGATCATGCTCCAGGCGGTGCGGGACTGGCGTGCGCTCACCGGTCAGATGGTCGGCGTCAAGCCGGCCGGTGGGATCCGCACCAGCAAGGAGGCGATCAAGTTCTTGGTGACGGTGAACGAGGTCGCCGGGCATGACGGCGCCTGGCTGGACCCGGAGTACTTCCGGTTCGGCGCCTCCAGCCTGCTCAACGACCTGCTGCTCCAGCGGCAGAAGCTGAAGACCGGCGCCTACTCCGGCTCCGACTACATCGCCGACGACTCCCCCAGCCTGTACTAGCACCGAGGACGAACCCAGATGCCGACCTTCGAGTACGCACCGGCGCCGGAGTCCCGCTCCGTCGTCGACATCAAGAGCTCCTACGGGCTGTTCATCAACGGCGAGTTCGTCGACTCCCGCGGAGGTACCCCGTTCAAGACGATCAGCCCGGCCACCGAGGAGGTCCTGGCCGAGGTCTCCGAGGCGAGCGCTGACGACGTGGACCGCGCCGTCGCCGCCGCGCGCACGGCATACCGCGGCTGGTCGCGGCTGACCGGCGCCGACCGGGGAAAGTACCTCTTCCGGATCGCCCGCATCATGCAGGAGCGGGCCCGTGAGTTCGCCGTGCTGGAGAGCCTGGACAACGGCAAGCCGATCAGGGAGTCCCGCGACGTCGACATCCCGATCGCCGCGGCCCACTTCTTCTACCACGCAGGCTGGGCCGACAAGCTGGCCTACGCGTCGCTGGGTGACAACCCGCGGCCGCACGGCGTCGTGGGCCAGGTGATCCCGTGGAACTTCCCGCTGCTGATGCTCGCGTGGAAGATCGCTCCGGCGCTGGCCACCGGCAACACCGTGGTGCTCAAGCCCGCGGAGACCACTCCGCTGACCGCGCTGCTGTTCGCCGAGGTGTGCCAGCAGGCCGACCT
>DATGRS010000265.1:0-3929 GCA_035303365.1 Ornithinicoccus sp. | reverse complement strand
GGACTGGGTCGTCCCCGTGCTGTGCGTGCTGGCGCTGGGCGTGATCGGCACCGGCCTGGCCCAGTGGCTGCAGTTCGACGTGGTGCGCGCGGCCGGACCGACCGTCGCGACGAGCGTGACCTACCCGATCACCGTCGTCTCTGTGCTGCTCGGGGTGCTGATCCTCGACGAGCGGCTCGGGCCGGTGGTGCTGCTGGGCGGCGCGACGGTGCTGGCCGCCTCGGTCATGATCGGGCGAGCGCCGCGACCAACCGCCGCACGGGAACCTGCCCCGACACCCGAACCGGCCCCGACACCCGAACCGGCCGCGCCACCGGAACCGGCCCGCTCACCGCTCAGCCAGCCGAAGACCCCGACCCGCTAGGCGCCTCCCAGACGAATCCGTCCGGGTCCGTGAACGGCCCCGCCTCGCTCCCGATCACCAGGCGGTGCGAGCCGTCGCCCTCCGGCGGGAGGCCCGCGTTCTTCGCCAGCGCCTTGCGGGTGTTGAGCGCCAGGGTCACCGGTGAGCCCGCTGGCTCGAACTCCGCGTACTTGCCCCCGAAGCTCCGCGCCACCGTCAGACCGCGGTCCACGTAGAACTGCTTGCTGGCCTTCACGTCGGCGACGCCCAGCAGGAGCACGAGTGCCTCGATCTCACCGGTCGCCGGTCCGGTGTCCTTCTTCGACGAGGACGCGAAGGTCCAGGCGGTCCCGTCCGGAGACAGCACCGCGCCGCCATAGCCCCAGAGAGACTTCTCAGCGGGCTTCAGGACGGTGGCACCAGCGGCCACGGCGGTGTCCATGAGGCTGTTGATGTCAGCGGGCTGCGGAGCGGTGAGCGAGAGCGTGAAGCCGCGGAACCCGGACGTCGGTGCGTCCGAGGCTCGCAGCCCGATCCGGCTGTCCATCCCGAGTGCGCTATAGAAGCGCTCGGCCGCCGGCACGTAGGCCACCTCGAGGGTGATGGAGTCGATGGAAGTCATGCCCACCAGGCTAGGTATGCAGTGTGTCCGGTGCTTCTCGAATTCTGACCGAAAGGTCACACCGCTGAGCCGTGGCTGTCAGGATCCCGGGTTGGCTGCCGGGGTGGCGCTGGTGTGCACGAACGGCTGGTCCTCGCCGAGCCAGCTCACGGTGACGACGTGCAGGCCGTCCTCGAGCGCGCTGTCGGACAGGTCGTACATCACGGCTCCACCGGTCGGGCGCTCGGTCAGCTGCTGCGAGACCTCGTCGCCGTCGTCGATGCTGGCGGTGACCGCCACGTTGGGTCCGGCGTCCTTGAGCAGGGCGAACGTGATGGGGGAGTCCGGGTTGACCTCCCACCACTCCACGCCCTCCTGGATGCCGGGGTTCAGCCAGTTCAGACGCGGCTGACCGGTCGCCGGCGTGATCTCCTGGTCGACCACCCAGCTGGCACCGTCCAGCTTGCGGATGGCGAAGGAGTGCGCGAACGGCGCACCGTCGCCACCCTCACCCCAGATGCTCACCACCTGCGCGGAGTCGTGGGTCTCCTCGTATGCCGAGCGGATCGCCCACTCCGGCTCACCGGAGGCGTCGGCCAGGTCCTCCGAGAGCTGCGCGACCCCGTTCTCCTCGAAGGCGGAGGCGTCTGGGAAGTAGGTCATCGCCTCGGGGCTCAACATCGCATAGGCCTGCTCCGTGTCGCCCGAGGTGACCAGCTCGACATACTCCTCGGCAAAGGTCATGGCGTCGCCGACGCCCTCGGCGGGAGGCCCGTCATCCGTCGTGCTCGGGGCCTCGGTGGTCGTCGGCTCCTCGGTGGTGGTGGGCTCCTCGGTCGTCTCCGTGGCCTCAGTCGTCTCCTGCGCGTCCGTCGTGGTCGGTGCCGCGTCACCCGGGTCCGCAGAGGTCGTGGGATCGATCACCTCCGGTTCCTCGGACCCGCAACCGCTGACGAGCACGAGTGCCGCGACGGGCAGCGCCGCCAGCGCCAGCCGCCTGGTCGCCCGCGGGCCGCGCCCCTGTGATCGGACTGTTCCGTGAACCTCGTCCTGCGCGCGCATCAGATCCTCCTCCGTGCGGGCCCACTGCCCGCGATAGGACGGACGCCCGGACCGGCCGGGGTCCTCGCTCTGGTCGACGACAGCATCAGCATCACACGGTGGCACGGTGGGGCCGTTCTCGCACCCTCTTTGTGTCGGCGCCGTGCGACAAGATGGGCCTGTGACTGAGACAGCACCAGATGACGTGCGGCACGAGTGGACCGAGCTGGCGGAGGAGATCCGGGGCCACCAGTTCGCCTACTACGTCAAGGACGCGCCGACGATCAGCGACGGGGAGTTCGACGCGCTGCTCCAGCGGCTCGAGGCGATCGAGGAGGAGTGGCCGGAGCTGCGTGTGCCCGAGTCCCCGACCCAGCAGGTCGGCGGCACCTTCTCCACCGAGTTCGCGGCGGTGGACCACGTCGAGCGGATGCTCAGCCTGGACAACGCGTTCTCGCAGGAGGAGCTGCAGGCCTGGGCCGACCGGGTCGAGCGGGACGCCGGCGGGGTCGACGTGCACTACCTCTGTGAGCTGAAGATCGACGGGCTGGCCGTCAACCTGCTCTACGAGAGGGGCCGCCTGGTCAGGGCCGCCACCCGCGGTGACGGCCGCACCGGCGAGGACGTGACGCTCAACGTGCGGACGATTGACGGGATCCCGCACCAGCTGGTGGCCCCCGAGGAGCAGGAGGGTGCCGCGGTGCCGATCCCGGACCTGCTCGAGGTCCGCGGCGAGGTCTACTTCCCGGTGGAGGCGTTCGAGGAGCTCAACGCCTCGCTGGTGGAGGCCGGCAAGGCTCCGTTCGCCAACCCGCGCAACACCGCGGCGGGGTCGCTGCGGCAGAAGGACCCCCGGGTGACCGCCACCCGCCGGCTGCGGATGCTCGTGCACGGCATCGGCGCGCGGACCGGCTTCGAGATGACGCGGCAGTCCCAGGCCTACGAGCTCCTCGGCGCCTGGGGACTGCCGGTCTCCGACAAGGCGCGGGTCGTGGACGACCTGGCGGCGGTGCAGGAGTTCATCGACTACTACGGCGAGCACCGGCACGACGCGGCGGAGCACGAGCTGGACGGTGTGGTCGTCAAGGTCGACGAGGTCAGCGTGCAGCGACGGCTCGGCTCGACCTCCCGGGCGCCGCGGTGGGCGATCGCCTTCAAGTACCCGCCCGAGGAGGTCACGACCAAGCTGCTCGACATCAGGGTCAACGTGGGTCGCACCGGGCGCGTGACGCCATACGGCGTGATGGAGCCGGTCAAGGTGGCCGGATCCACCGTCGAGCAGGCGACGCTGCACAACGCCCACGAGGTGGAGCGCAAGGGGGTGCTCATCGGCGACACCGTCGTGCTGCGCAAGGCGGGCGACGTGATCCCGGAGATCGTCGGGCCGGTCGCCGAGCTGCGCGACGGGTCGGAGAAGGCGTTCGTGATGCCCACCGAGTGCCCCTCGTGCGGCACGACGCTGGCCCAGCAGAAGGAGGGCGACAAGGACATCCGCTGCCCCAACTCGCGGTACTGCCCGGCGCAGCTGCGCGAGCGACTGTTCAGCCTGGCCTCCCGCGGCGGGTTCGACATCGAGGCGCTGGGTGGGGAGGGGGTCAACGCCCTGCTCGACGCCGGGGTGATCAGCGACGAGTCGACGCTGTTCCGGTTGACCGCCGAGGACATCGCGGCCGTGCCGTTCTACACCCGGACCGCCAAGAAGACCGACCCGCCGGAGTCCGTCGTGGACGGACGGGTGCTCTCCGCCAACGGGGCCAAGCTGGTCGCCAACCTCGAGCAGGCCAAGTCGCAGCCGCTGTGGCGGGTGCTCGTCGCGCTGTCCATCCGGCACGTCGGCCCGACCGCAGCCCGGGCGCTGGCGACCGAGTTCGGCTCGATGGACGCGATCCGCGAGGCCGGCGTCGAGCGGTTGGCCAGCACCGAGGGAGTCGGTGGGATCATCGC
>DATGRS010000264.1:0-3602 GCA_035303365.1 Ornithinicoccus sp. | reverse complement strand
GCCACGCCAGTGCGCCCATCGCGTAGACGTCGGACTCCGACGACGGCGGGAAGCCCTCCAGCACCTCCGGCGCGACCATGCCGTCGGTGCCGTACGTCTCGCCCCGGCGCTCCCCCACCACCCGCGAGACGCCGAGGTCGGCGAGCAGCGGCATCCCGTCGGAGCGGAAGAGCACGTTGCCCGGCGAGATGTCGCCGTGCACCACACCGGTGCGGTGCAGCTCGGCGAGGGCGCCGGCGAGCGGAGAGCAGACGGTGACCAGCTCCCCCGGCGTGAGATGTGTGCGAGCCCCGAGCACCTCGGCCAGCGAGCCACCACCGGCCAGCTCCATGGCCAACGCCACCCCACCGGGACGGCCGTCGGCCTGCGGAACCGGCAGCACGTCATACAGATGGATGAGGTGCTGGTGCCGAACCCTGGCCAGGAATCCCGCCTCCCGCAGTGCCGCGGAGACGTGCTCGGGCCCCGTCGGGACGATCTTGAGTGCGACATCGAGGTCGTCGGCCACCCGGCGGGCGCGCCACACCTGGGCACTCGCACCGACACCGATGCGGGCCAGCACGTCATACCCGGGGATCTGTGGAACGTCCATGCGGTCACCCTGCCGTGCCCCAGCCGCGGCCCGCAGAAGTTGTCCACAGCCCCCTCACGGCCGCGCAGAGCCGAAGCGCCCGGGCCGCCCGCGCGGCGTAGGGTGACAGCCATGCGTATCGAGCACGTCGGCTTCGCGCCCGACTACGTGGACTACCAGCAGGGGTGGGACCACCAGCGCGCGGTGCACGCCAAGGTCGTCAGCGGCGAGCTGCCGGACTCAGTGCTGCTGCTGGAACACGCCGCGGTCTATACCGCCGGCAAGCGCACGGAGGAGCACGAGCGCCCCACCGACGGCACGCCGGTGATCGACGTGGACCGTGGCGGCAAGATCACCTGGCACGGGCCGGGACAGCTGGTCGGCTACCCGATCGTGCACCTGCCCTCCCCTGTCGACGTGGTCGCCCACGTGCGTCGTCTCGAGGACCTGCTGATCGACGTCTGCAGCGAGCTCGGCCTGCCGACCAGCCGGGTCGAGGGCCGCAGCGGCGTCTGGGTGCGCGCCGACGAGCGCGGGCCGGACCGCAAGATCGGTGCGATCGGCATCCGGGTCAGCCAGGACGTGACGATGCACGGCTTCTCGTTCAACGCCGACTGTGACCTGTCGTGGGCCGACGCGTGCATCCCCTGCGGCATCGTCGACGCGGGCGTCACCTCGCTCTCCTTCGAGCTCGGGCGGCCGGTGACCGTCCGTGACGTGCTTCCCCTGGTCGAAGCGCGCGTGTCGTTGATCAGCACGCAGACGCCTGCCGTCATAATCGGCTGAGTCGGCCCCGGCGTGGCGCCGCTCATCGAGGGAGTATGCCGTGGAGCTGGTGGCCGACGAGGGCCTGGCGATCGCAACGCGAGGACTTCGCAAGAGTTTCCGAGGGGTGCGCGGCCGTCGGGTGGCGATCCACGGACTGGACCTCGACGTGCCGGCGGGCGGGGTGCACGGGTTCCTGGGACCCAACGGGTCGGGCAAGACGACCACCATCCGGATGCTGCTCGGCCTGCTGCGCGCCGACAGCGGGACGATGCACATCTTCGGCCAGCCCGTGCCGCAACGGCTCCCTCACGTCATCAGCCGGGTCGGCGCCATCGTGGAGAGCCCCAAGTTCTATCCGTCCTTCACCGGACGGCGCAGCCTGAGCCTGCTCGCGGACGCGATCGGCACGGACCAGCGGCGGGTCGGGGAGGTGCTGGACGAGGTCGGACTAGGTGACCGGGGGGACGACCGGTTCGGCGGCTACTCCCTGGGCATGAAACAGCGTCTGGCCATCGCCGCGACGCTGCTGAAGTCCCCCGACCTGCTGATCTTCGACGAACCGACCAACGGCCTCGACCCGGCCGGGATCCGCGAGATCCGGGAGACCATGCGCCACCTGGGCACCGAGGGCCGCACCGTGCTGGTGAGCAGCCACATCCTGTCCGAGATCGAGCAGATCGCCGACACCGTCTCGATCATCGGGCGCGGCCGGGTGGTCGCGCAGGGGTCCGTGGCAGGCCTGATCGCCGGAGCCGGTGCTGCGGCGGTGGACGTGGGCATCGACAACCCCGAGGCCGCGGTCGCCGTGCTGCGGCAGGCGGGGATGACCGCGGACCTCAGCGGTGACGGCCTCCGGGTGACCGGTGCGGACAACCCCGCTGAAGTCACCAGGGCGCTGGCTGGGCAGGGTCTCTACGTCAGCCGGCTGGTGCCCGTGCGGCAGGATCTGGAGTCGGTCTTCCTGCAGCTCACCCAGGCCGACCAGCTCGGTGGGCCCACTGCCCCCGAGCGCAGGATCCCCGATCCGTGGCACGACGACCCAGGCGCACGGCATACGCCCGGTCCTGCTGAGCCCGTCGCTGACGGAGCCCTCGACGGGGAGGCCGGCCGATGACCCGCCTGACCCGCGTCGAGCTGCGCCGTATCTTCTCGCGCAAGATCGTCCACCTGTCGGTGCTGGCGATCGTGGCCGCATCGCTCCTGGTGTTCTGGGGGCTGTGGCAGACCGTCCAGCCGGTGAGCGCCTTCGAGGAGCAGGCCAAGCGCGACTTCGAGCAGATCCACTCGGACTGGGAGGAGCAGCAGCAGTTCCAGGACGATGAGTTCGTGGAGCAGTGTCTGGCCGAGCAGGAGGCCGAGCGCGAGCGGATGGGCGACCCGAGCATTGACTTCGGATGCGTGTGGGAGGAGCCGACGCTCGAGGACATGATCGCGGGCTACGCGCCGCCGTCGATGTTCGACCTCTACTCGATGAACCTGCGGGACACCGGGAACCTCGTGTTCATCCTGGTCCTCCTGGGCGGGTCAACGGCCACGGCCGCCGAGATCGCCCACCGGACGCTGGGCACGTGGCTGACCTTCGAGCCACGGCGCGACCGCGTCTTCGCCAGCAAGGTGCTCGCCTCCGGCCTGGTGGCAATCCCCATCACGGCGCTCTTCCTGGCGCTGATCCTGGGAGGCGTCCCGCTGATCTACCAGCTCAGAGGCGTCGACGGCACCGTGAGTGCCGCGGAGTGGAGTGACCTGGGATGGATGAGCGCCCGAATGGTGGCGCTGGCCGTCTTCCTGGGCATGGTCGGTGCCGCAGCGGGTCTGCTGATGAAGCACACGGGTGCCGTGCTCGGGATCGTGGTCGGCTACCTGCTCGTCGCGGAGAACATGGTGCGCGGGCTCTTCCCCAACTACACCAAGTACCTGCTGAGCGAGAACCTGCTCGCCTGGATCAACGACGGCCAGCAGGTGCGCACCTGGGTCTGCGACGACGCCTTCAACGGCGAGTGCCGTGAGGTAGTCACCCTCATCTCGCTGGAGCAGGGTGCACTCGTCGTCGGTCTGGTGGGCGTGGTGGTTGTCCTGCTGTCGTGGGTGCTGTTCCGTCGGCGCGACGTGAACTGAGTTCGCGGCGTCTAGGCCTCCTCAGGTGCGGACGCGTGCCGTCAAACCGGAGACGTCAGAGCGCCGTGGGCGTCGCCGCAGGTGGAGAGCCTGCAGCGTGCCTGCTGACCTGACGTCTCCGGTTTGACTGCACGACCAACTGCGGTCA
>DATGRS010000263.1:0-25702 GCA_035303365.1 Ornithinicoccus sp. | reverse complement strand
CGCTGCGCCCTGTCCCTCCGCGGCCGCACCCTCAGCCGCACGCTCGGCGCCCGCGGCGTCGACGGGGCGGAACATCGGAATCGGTGCCGTGACGTCACTGGGTGAGACCCGAGGGCTCTCGGTGGCGGCTGCGGGATGCGCCGGCTCCAGGTGCGTCCCGTCCGAGGGCGGTTCCACGACGAAGGCCGGCTCGTCGTCGGTTTCCTCCTCATCGCCCTCGCGGGTCGGCTCAGCCTCGACGCCGTCCTCGGCCGTGTGCGCAGCCTGCGCCTCAGAGCCCGCCGGCGTGGGGGAGGTGCCGCCACCCTCCTCGCCCTCAGTGGCCGACGACGGCGTCTCGAGGCCGGGGACCGCACCCGTCACGTCGGTGTCGGTGAGAGATGCGTCCGCACTGTCGTCGTCGGTGACAGCTGGGAACGGCGGTCCTGCCGTGACCAGGGCCGTCCTGGGCACGAGTGAGTCGTCGTTGGCGGTGAGCCGGTCCATCTTGCGCAGCTCGTCGGCCCGCGCCCGGACGAACTCCTGGTCGTCGCGGGCAACGGCTCCGGCGAGGCCGTTGAGCAGCCGCATCTCCGACGCGAGGCGAGCCCGGTGCAACAGATAGCCGTCCGGGCGCTGCGAGCGGGCCATGGAGTAGCTCTCGAAGACGGCGTCCACCGCACGCGGATGCGATCGCTCGACCAGACGCGCGAAGTCCTCTGCCGGGTCGGCGACCTGCGCGCGCTCCCAGCCGGTGAGCCCGACCACCCGACCGCTCGCTGCGTCGTCCTCACTGAAGACGACCAGGAACGAGGACCCGTCGAGGGAGCCGTGCGTCGGCGTCGTCGTGAAGTCCCACATCGGCGCGGCGTCGAGGGCGTGCTCCCACCGGGCCAGCAGACCGTTGGGCACGTGGCCGGTCTCGGCGGCGCGGTCCAGCTCGGCCAGCTTGCGCGCCCGGAACTGAGCGGAGTCGAAGACGGGGACGGCGTGCTCCTCGAACAGCTCGTGCGGCATGTTGTGCACCGCCGCAATGGCCCGACCCACCGCGCTCGCCAGACCGGGTCCCTGGGGGAGGTGACGGAAGCTGAGAGCCAGCCCCTCGACATACGGGTAGACCGCCGCCCGACCGTCCGTGCCGAGGTCGGCATAACCAGCAGGAGCCGGCACCTTGAACGGCAGGTGCTTGCCCAGCTGGCGGATCAGCTGGTCGTTCTGCTCCAGCTCCGCCCCGGCCGCAGCACCGAGGGGCGAGCGGACCACCCACTTGCGTCCGGTCACGTCCTCCACGAGCGCAGACTGGTGGAGCGGGTTGTCCTCGCCGCTGCGGACGGCAGCGACCGACACGGGCCGCATCCCGGGCACGGCGGCGGTGGCCAGTGCGGCCAGGGCCAGGTCGCTGCGAATCACCCTCCCACCGTATGTCGTCACGCCCGCACCGTGCTGGAAGCCGCGCGACACGGCCCACCAGAACCCGGCCTACAGTGGAGGGGTGAGTCTGGATTCCGAGGCACTGCTGGACCTGTCGCTCGCCCGGGGGACCCTGCAGCGCAACGGTCTGGGGCGGCGCGACGGCGACCCGACGTCGGCAGCCCTCGGGGACGCGGCCACCCGCGTCATCGACCTGTTCGACGGCCGGGCCCTGACCTGTCGCGTCGACGGCAGGCTGCGCCTGGTCCACCGTTCTCCCCGTTACTCCGACGCCGAGCGGCAGACGTTCTATCTCGGACACGACACCGATGGGATCAACTACGTCGCCGTGACGCACGACGAGACTGCGGCGGACGACCTGGCGGAGCGAGGCCGTGGTTGGCGCAGCCTCCGTGAGGCAGGGGCGGACCTGGACGACCTCGAATCGGGCGTCCTGACGACGGCCGTCGCCCTCGCGAACTGGCACGCCCGACACCAGTTCTGTCCCCGTTGCGGCAACCCGACCGTCATGGAGGAAGGCGGCTGGGTGCGCCGGTGCACCGTCGACGGGTCCCAGCACTACCCGCGCACGGACGCTGCCATCATCGTGGCGGTCACTGACGAGGACGACCGGCTGCTGCTGGCGCGTGGCCCGCACTGGGCGCCCACACGGATGTCGGTGCTGGCTGGTTTTGTGGAGGCTGGCGAGTCGTTGGAGGCTGCCGTGCGCCGCGAGGTCATGGAGGAGGTGGGGCTGTCGCTGACCAACCTGGTCTACCGGGGCAACCAGCCCTGGCCGTTCCCGGCGTCCCTCATGGTCGGATTCACCGCCCGGGCGACCTCGGTGACGCTCAAGCTCGACCCCGTCGAGATCGCCGATGCCGCGTGGTTCACCCGCGGTGAGCTGTCCTTCGCCGCACGGTCCGGAGAGCTCGGGCTGCCCCCCCGCATCTCCATCGCACGCATCCTGATCGAGCACTGGGCCGGAGGCCCGATCGAGGCTGCCAGCGACGGTGCGACCGGCCCCACAGCCGGCTCCGTGGCGGCCCGGTGACCCTGCCGCTCGGCGGCCCGCTGACGGCAGTGCCCGCCTCGCCCGACGACATACTGCTCGGACTCGACCCCGAGCAGCACGCGGTGGCCGCCACGCCGACCGGGCCGATGTGCGTCCTGGCTGGTGCCGGGACGGGCAAGACCCGCGCGATCACGCACCGCATCGCGTATGGCGTGTGGTCCGGGGCCTACCAACCGCACCAGGTGCTGGCCGTCACCTTCACCGCCCGGGCGGCCGGGGAGATGCGCACCCGGCTGCGGGGGCTGGGGGTGCCCGGCGTGCAGGCCCGCACCTTCCACGCCGCAGCCCTGCGCCAGCTGCAGTTCTTCTGGCCGCAGGCAGTCGGGGGCGCACCACCGGAGGTGGTGGCGCACAAGGCGCCGGCGGTGGCCGAGGCCGCGGGACGGCTACGGCTGCGGCTGGACCGCACCGCGTTGCGGGACCTCGCCGCCGAGATCGAGTGGGCCAAGGTCAACCTGATCACGCCCCAGGGCTACCCCGACTCGGTCCGGGGCAAGCGGGATGGTGTCGCCGGCCTTGACGTCACCGCGGTGTCCCGGCTGATGAGCGCCTATGAGGACGTGAAGGGCGAACGCCACACCATCGACTTCGAGGACGTGCTCCTCCTCATGGTCGGCATTCTCGACGCGCATCCCCGGATCGCAGGGTCCGTGCGCGACCAGTACCGCCACTTCGTGGTCGACGAGTACCAGGACGTCAACCTCGTGCAGCAGCAGCTGCTGGACCTCTGGCTCGGGGGTCGGCAAGAGATCTGCGTCGTCGGCGACCCTGCTCAGACCATCTACTCCTTCACCGGTGCGTCCCCGCAGCATCTGATGGAGTTCCCGCAGCGTCACCCCGGCGCGGCTGTGGTTCGACTGGTCCGCAACTACCGGTCGACGCCACAGATCGTGCAGGTGGCCAACCTCGTGCTGGGAGCCTCGTCCCGTGGCGGTGTGGAGCTGGAGGCGCAGCGCGAGAGCGGCCCGCCGCCGCGCTTGACGGCCTATGCCGACGACGTGGCGGAGGCCGCCGGGGTGGCGACGGAGATCAGGGCCCGCATCGATGCCGGGACCCCGGCGAGCCAGATTGCGGTGCTGTTCCGGACCAACGCCCAGTCCGAGGCCGTGGAGTCGGCGCTCGCCGGCAAGGACGTGCCCTACCTGGTGCGTGGGGGAGAGCGGTTCTTCTCCCGTCCGGAGGTCCGGCAGGCGGTCCTCCTGCTGCGTGGTGCAGCCCGCGCAGACAGCGGTACCGCCCCGCTGGGGGACGCCGTGCGCGATGTTCTCGGCGGTGCCGGATGGAGTCCTGAGCCCCCGGCCGCCGGGGCCGCCAGCCGGGAGCGGTGGGAGTCGCTCGAGGCACTGGCCCATCTCGCTGACGACGTGTCGGTGCTGGACCCGGACCTGCGCATCCCCGGCTTCGTCGCCGAGCTGGAGCGTCGGGCGGCCGAGCAGCACGCCCCCACGGTCCAGGGCGTCACCCTCGCCTCGCTTCATGCGGCCAAGGGCCTGGAGTGGGACGTCGTCCTGATCATCGGGTGCAGCGAGGGGTTGCTGCCGGTGTCGATGGCAGAGGGTGTCGAACGCATCGAGGAGGAGCGCCGCCTGCTGTATGTCGGGCTCACGCGGGCACGCCGTGAGCTGCTACTCAGCTGGGCCGCCGCCCGGGGGGTGGGCGGACGCGCCACCCGCAAGCCGTCGCGCTTCCTGCAGCCGGCAGGCAGGGCGCTGGGGCTGTCGAAAGGCGCCCTGGCTCGCCCCGATAAGGCCCCGCCGCGAGCGCCGCGCCGGCCCAAGAACTGCCGGACCTGCGGCGCGGTCCTCTCGTCCGCCGCGGAGCGGAAGATCGGACGGTGCAGCCACTGTCCACCCACCTATGACGAGGCCACCTTCGAGAGGCTCCGGGAGTGGCGCCTCGAAGTCTCGCGCGAGCAGCAGGTGCCAGCCTACGTCGTGTTCACGGACGCCACCCTGACGGCCATCGCGGAGGCGGTGCCGGACACGACTGATGGACTGTCCGCCATACCTGGCGTCGGCCCTCGCAAACTCGACCTCTATGGGGCCGACGTCCTCGCGGTCCTGGCCGGTGAGGCGCGCTCGTCGGAGCCGTCAAAAAATCAATCTCATAAATAGATTGCACCCCGCAGCGCGAGGGGCGTACGGTATTTCTCGACCAACCCGCCGGGGGTGACAACCGGGGGAACCAGCAGGACTACGAGAGGAGGACGGAACCATGGACAACATGATCATGCGTGGCCAGGCAGGCACCGGCGGTGCACTGTGCCCGATTTCCGTCCGTCCCATCCTGCTGGATCGGCGGGCGCGTCGTGGCACTGGCGACCCGTATGCCGTGTTCGGCGCCTTCCGTACGTTCTCTGCCACCGATGTGGCGTTCCTCCCTGTGAGGGCCGTGGACTAGGTCCATCGCTCCCCCTCGCAGGCCGCGGAACCCCATCTGAGGATCCGCGGCCTTTGTGCATCTCGTGAGGTGCTCCAGGCCAGATCCTCGTTCCGAGGAGTCAAGCCATGAGTGATCAGCACCGGGCCCTGAGCCCGCACGTCCACAGCACACCGCGCGAGGAAGGGGTTAGCGTGCCAAGCCACGCAGGCGTCATGAACGCCGAGTACACCGAAGCGAGCAGTTCCTGGTCGGTCGGGGGGGCCATCGGCACCGAGGCCGTCCTGCCGTGCCGGGAGAACCCGGCGGACCTGTGGTTCGCCGAGCTCCCGGAGGACGTCGAGACCGCCAAGGCGCTGTGTGCCGACTGCCCGATCCAGAGCCAGTGCCTCGAGCAGGCGCTCGAGCGGAATGAGCCCTGGGGTGTCTGGGGCGGCCAGCTCGTGCTCCAGGGCGTCGTGGTGCCGCGCAAGCGGCCTCGCGGCCGGCCCCGCAAGAACCCCGTCGCTGCCTGAGCCGACGGAACACCTACCAGAAGGAGAACCACGATGTACCACTTGCTAGAGGAGGACCTGGCCCGTTCCGCGCACGCCGAGCGGACCAGGAGCCTGGAGCGCGAGCACCGCCAGAAGTTGACGCGGAGCCTGCGCGACCAGCGTCTCGTCTGGACCACGATGTTGCAGCGGTGATGCCGGCATGTGCCGGGGCGCATTGCCACGCGCCGTTGCAGGATCCGACCGGAGCGGGGTCGACACACAGACCGTGTGTCGGCCCCGCTTCATGCTGTCCGGGGAGACGGACCGGTCTGGGCGGTGGGCCCGTGCCGGGAGGAGGGGACTGGCCGGGAGGAGCGTCCTGTCCGGAAGGCGCCGGGGGAGCGGCGCGCGACCGCGGCGCAGTCACAGTAGGGGTGCGGCTCCCACACCCGGGTGTGCACCTCCGGCCAGGGCAGCGACACCTGCCAGGCGACTCCCAGCGCTGCCGCGGGTGTCCCCAGGCACTCCTTCGCCAACATGGAGACCAGCGCGGCGACCGTGCGTGCCTGTGGACCGGGAGCGTCGACAGATCTGCCGAGGTCCGTTGTGGGACTGCCAACCTGCGACAGGATGCGCGGCCAGGCACGGTCCCTGTCGCGCCGGTGCAGGTCGAGACAGCGGAGGCAGGCTGACCGGCCGGGATGCACCAACGGCCCGATGACCACCTCGTGATCTCGGAGCACCACCGGGAGGTGCGGGGTGCCCGCGCGGTGCCAGACCGCGCCCTCGTCCGGTGCGGTGGCTCCTATCGAGCAGACCAACGCCAGATCGACCGCGGCGGGCACTCCCGGCTCGTCGGGGACGAGGACGCCGATGTCCGCAGCCGCGACGTACTCCCGGACCAGGTCGATGACGGTGCCGCGGCCCGGGACGCAGAGCCGATGACCCTCTGCCGGAACGGTGTCCGGTACCAGGAGATCGTGGCTGCGGAGCACGCCGATGAACTCCCTGACCCGCGCCAGCGGCACGGCGAACCGCTCGGCCAGCGACACGTCGCGCGCCGTGCCGGCGCTCTGTGCCAACGAGAGCAGCAGTTCGCTCTCGGCCTCGGTCAGCCCAGCGAGCACGATGCCGGTGCTTGGCGACAGGCCGAACTGGACCTGGTCCGGCGCCCGCCGCACCGGGTGGGCGGTCGGTCGGAGGCGGACCATGGGCGACATGCTGCGACCTTGCCACTCCCTGCGGGATCACCGGGGCGCTATCCACAGGTGGAGAACGCGCGAGGGCGGGTCGGTGCGAACACCGACCCGCCCTCGTCAGGCGTTAGCTGCTGCTCAGGCGCTCGTAGCCTTGCCGAGGATCCGGTTGAGGTTGGTGCCACACACCGGGCACTTGCCCTTAGCCATGCGGCGGCCATTGGTCTCCACCACGTTCCCCTCAGCCTCGCGCTTCTCCTTGCACTTCACGCAGTAGAACTCGCCCTGGTAGGTCTCGTTGGTCTCCGCCATGGTCACTCACTCCTCATCTATGCACGGGCCGAAGCCCCATGTCAGCAGGTCGTGCGACCCGCAGTTCCTTTCCACCCTAGACGCATCTGAGCACAAATGTCGCAAATCTCGTGCTCAGCGCCTGCGTGTCGAAGGCCTGTGGACGAGCGTCGGAAACTGTCGGCGGTGGTCGCTAACCTGACTTCCCATGACCCGCAGACCGCTCGGCCACCAGGGCCCCGCCCACCCGGGAGCGCCGCGTCCGCCCATCGAGATCCGACGCAGCGCCCGTCGCCGACGGACCGTGTCGGCACGGATGGAAGGCGACACGTTCGTGGTGCTGATGCCCGCCGGGCTGAGGCCCGAGGTCGAGCAGGAGCACGTCAACAACCTGCTCGAGCGTCACCTGCGATCGCAGTCGCGGCGCAGACTGGAGCGCGACGACCTCATGGGTCGCGCCCTGGCCCTGTCCGAGCGATACCTGGACGGCGCGGCCCGACCCACCTCCATCAGCTGGGTCGCCAACCAGCGTCGCCGCTGGGGGTCCTGCAGCCCCGCCACCGGCCGGATCAGGCTGTCGTCCGCCATGGAGGGCATGCCCGGCTGGGTGGTGGACAGCGTCATCGTCCATGAGTTGGCGCACCTCCTCGAACCCAACCACGGGCCGCGGTTCAAGGCCCTGGTACGACGCTTCGAGCGCTACGAGGAGGCCACGACGTTCCTGCACGGGGTGTCGTTCGGGATGGGCCGGCCGGTCGACGACGAGGACGACTCAGATGTTGAGGACTGACCTCGGCATCAGGATCCCTCGTCGTTGAGCAGCCGCTCGAGCTCCTCGTCCATGGAGGTGTCGTCGGTGTCGCGGTTGGTCACCCGCTGGACGAAGCCCAGCGGATCGTCCAGGTCGTCCGCGTCCGGAGCGAGGTCCGGGTGCTCCCACGCCTTGTCCCTGCCCTCCTGGCCGACCTCCGCCTCCAGCGCCGCCCACAGGTTTGCCGCGTCCCGCAGGCGTCGTGGACGAAGCTCGAGGCCGACGAGCGAGGCGAACACCTTCTCTGCGGGCCCACCGGTGGCCCGCCGGCGGCGCACGGTCTCGGCCAGGGCCGCGGCGTTGGGCAGGTGCTCCTGTGAAGCGCGCTCTGCCACCGTGTCGACCCAACCCTCGACAAGGGCGAGGTAGGTCTCCAGGCGCATCAGCGCCGCCTGCTGTGCCGTGCTGGGGACAGGGGCGAACAGGGACCCGGCGACCGCCTCCTGCATGGCCTCTGGATCGCTCGGGTCGACCGAGCGCAGGGCCTGCTCGATGCCGTCGGTGTCGAAGCGGATGTCCCGCGCGTAGTCCCGGACCGCCGTGAGCAGCTGCGGACCGAGCCACGGCACACCGGCGAACAGCCGTACCCTCGCCCCCTCGCGCACGGCGAGGTAGAGGTGAACCTCACCGGGGTCGATCTGCAGCCCCTCGGCGAACGCCGAGACGTTCGCCGGAAGGAGCGCGATGGTCTCGCCCGGGAGCAGGGGAAGCCCCACCTCGGTCCCTGACACGGTCTCGGCGGCCAGGGCACCGATCGCCTGGCCCACCTGGGTGCCGAACATCCCGGAGCTCATCCGGCGCATCATCGGCTCGATCTGTCCCAGCAGCGCGGCGGGGTCCATCCCGGCGGGTATGCCGGGGAGCTGGGGAAGCTCACCGTCGCCCAGCCCGCGCAGCTGCTCCTGCATCGCCGACGTCATGGCCGCGGCGACGCCGGCCGCGACGGGCTCGGTCAGGGTCTGCCAGACCGGCATGCTGAGCTCGACCCACTCCGCGCGACTCAGCGCCCGGGTGGGCCCCTCGGCGACGACCAGATCAGTGACCTGGTCCAGCCAGAGGTTGGCCACCTGGACCACCTGCTCGACGTCGCGGACGGTGGTCTGCGAGATGGTCGGGTCGCCTGCGGTCGCCACGGAGCGACGGGCTGCGTCGGTGGCGACTCCGACGTTGACGGCGCTGCCGTCATCCGGTCCGGACATCATGGCCTGCACCTGCGCCTGCACCATCTGCATCATCGCCGGGTCAAGCTGCCCGAGTCCCATGGCCTCCAGCTGCTGGCGGAGCTCCGGTGGTATCTCGCCACCGAACAGGGCGGCAAACGGATCGGTGGCTCCGCTATCGGCAGATCCCGACCCGCTGGGGCCGGACGGTGAAGCAGCTTCGGAGCCACCAGCCGAGGTCGGGCCTCGGAAGCCGAGCTGCGGCGCGTCATCGGCGGACCGGTCGCGGCGCCGAGCGTCGTCCTCCGGCCGGCCGCGGTCCTGGGCGGCCTCGCCCGACCGCTCCTGGCCCTGGTCGGCGTCGTCGTCCGCGGGGCCCGGGACGTCGGGGTTGTTCTCGTCCGACACGACACTGTCCTTCCGTCAACCTGATCGGCATATCCACAAACCTGCCCTGGAACGTTGGCCTCAAGCGCCGTGGCACCGGGGCAGCCTGCAGGAGCAGTCTGCGGTTTAGCCGCTAACCGACACAACACCGGGGGGCGCAGCGGAGTTCCCACTCGTGGGTCGTTCGCTCTCGGCGTACCCCGTGGCCGCACGGCACCAAGGGCGGAACGTTCAGGTCCCACTCACGCGGGTGAGGGATGATAGGCGCCGTGACAGATGATGCGCAGCGGGTGGTCCGCGCCGAGATCGTGGAGTCGGGTCCGTCAGTCGACGAGGTGCTGGCCGACGTCAGGCACTCGGCGGCCGGGGCGGTCGCGATCTTCGTCGGCGTGGTCCGGGACCACGACGGCGGGCGCGACGGTGTCGTGCGACTGGACTACAGCGCGCACCCGGACGCCGCCGCCCAGCTCGCGGCGATCGCCCGGGAGGTCGCGGGAATGCCCGGCGTGCAGCGGGTCGCGGCGGTGCACCGGCAGGGCGAGCTGTCAGTGGGTGACACCGCTGTCGTGTGCGCGGTGTCCGCCGGTCACCGCGCCGAGGCCTTCGCCGCCTGCCGGACCCTGATCGAGGAGCTGAAGGCACGCGTTCCCATCTGGAAGAAGCAGCTCTTCGAGACCGGGTCGACCGAGTGGGTCGGCCTGTGAGCTACTACGGCGGCTCGTCCGCCGAGCGTCGCCCTCCGGCCCCGCCTCACACTCGTGTCGGCTGGACCACCGGCCTCCTGCTTGCGGTGGCGGTCCTGCTCGTGGCGGGCGTCGCGGTGCTCAACCTGGTCACCGTGGACAAGGTCATCTACCGCCCTGCCGGTGTGCACAACACGCTGGGCGAGATGAACGGCCAGCCGGTGGTCGACATCGAGGGGCTGGAGACCTTCGAGACCGAGGGGTCGCTGGACTTCCTGACCATCATCATCGACGGTGGCCCGCGATCGGACGTCACTGCCTGGGACTGGCTGATGGCTGAGCTGAACCCGGCGACGGACGTCTACGAGGCGGCGGACATCTATCCGCCGGAGGTCACCGCGGAGGAGATCCAGGACGTCAACGTGGAGCTGATGAACCGTTCTCAGCTCGGCGCGGCCGTGGTCGCGCTGCGCGCCGAGGGGATCGAGGTACCTGAGGAGGTCAAGGTCGCGCAGATCATCAAGGGGGCTCCGGCCGCCGATGCCGTGGAGGTCGACGACCAGATACTCCGCGTGGCCGGGACACCAATCGGCAACCCCCAGGACGTGCGCGACAAGCTCCAGGAGTTCAGCCCCGGCGACGTCGTGCCCTTCACGGTGCTGCGCGACGGCGAGGAGATCGAGCTCGACGTCCCGACCGGCGAGGGTGATCCCGACCCCCTCGACCCCGACGCGGAGCCCCCCACGGTGATCGGCGTCTACCTGGCCAGCGACTACGACCTGCCCTACGAGGTCACCATCGACGCGGGCAACGTGGGCGGCCCGTCCGCCGGCATGATGTTCTCCCTGGCGATCTACGACAAGATCACGCCCGGTGCGCTCACCGGCGGACTCAACATCGCCGGCACGGGCACGATCAGCTCGGACGGCTCAGTCGGCGGCATCGGCGGTATCCGACAGAAGATGTATGCCGCCGAGCGGGCCGACGTGGACTACTTCCTCGCGCCGGCAGCCAACTGCGACGAGGTTGTCGGCCGGATCCCCGACGGCCTCGAGGTCGCGGCGGTTGAGACCTTCGACCAGGCCAAGGACCTGGTCGAGGCCCTCGGCGAGGGCGAGGACGTCGCTCTCCCTCAGTGCTCCTGATCGTGTCGGGCGGAAGACCAGTCCCACTCGTCGGGCGCGGCGCGCAGGGCTCGCCGCTACTCGGTGAGCGTTGCGCGCAGGGCCTCGACCAGGCCAGGTGCGATGTCCTGACCGATGGCCACCGCGTCGTCGTCGTCGAAGTCGCGCTGCCGCAGCAAACACACCGACTCACCGGTGCGCAGCACGGCGGCGACCAGACGGACGTCCTTGCGCGCCGGGTGCGAGGTCAGTGCCTCGGTGGCCTGCGTCGGGCTCAACGGCAGGTCACGCTCGGCCTCCGGTGGCACCACGATGCGTTCCAGGGCGATGGCCGCACCATCCACCGCGTCGGGCCACCCGAGGGTGCCGAGCATCGTCTCGATGTTCGACGTGGGTGCCATGCCCTCCTGCTCGATCGAGGTCAGGCTGTCGGGCTGGGCACCGAGGAGCTGGCCACGCAGGCCGGGCTCGGCGTCCACCAGGGCACCCGTCCGGACCAGTGCGAACAGTCGCGGCGGCTGGTCCCAGCCGAGCCGCGCGACGTGGCGCTCCGTGTCGGCAGCGGCCTTGGTCAGGATCTGGGAGAGGTCGGACACCCCCACATGGTGCCACTTCCGGACCTGGAGGCCGTTGGGTGATGCGACCTGGGTTAGCGTTGGACGCACACAGCATGGGTGGGTCGGGCGGCCCCCCAGCACCAGGAAGCAGGTAGCAGTGACTGAGCGCGATGGGACGACTCCGGAGGAGCCGGGCGACGACTCGACCAGCGGGCCACGTCCCCCATGGGGCCGCGAGCCGGAGGATCCGTTCGGCTTCGGGGCTCGGGGAGAGCGCCCCACCGCCTCGGGGCCCGGCGGAGGTGGACCCGGGGCGGCCCGCACGGGCCTGGGTGGGCGAGGACGGTTCATCCCGACGATCCTGATCGTGATCGGCGTCATCACCGCCATCACCTGGGTGGCTCAGCTGTGGACCGAGTTCCTCTGGTACGACTCGGTCGGGTTCCGCAACGTCCTCACGACCAGGCTGCTGACCCAGGTCGTCCTCTTCGTCACCGCCGGCGTCCTGACCGGCCTGTTGGTGTGGTCCTCGCTTCACCTGGCCTACCGAAACCGCCCGATCTATGCGCCCAGCAGCCCGGAGCAGGCCAACCTCGACCGCTACCGTGCCGCGCTGGACCCGGTGCGTCGCCTGGTCTTCATCGGCGCACCGATCCTGCTCGGTCTGTTCGCCGGGTCGGCGATGGCCTCGCAGTGGCAGACGGTGCTGCTCTGGCTCAACCGGCAGCCCTTCGGAGCCAAGGATCCGCAGTTCGGCATCGACGTCGGCTTCTACGTGTTCACCCTGCCCTGGGTCAACGTCCTGATCAGCTTCGCCACGCTGACTCTCGGCCTGGCACTCATCGGCGCGCTGATGACTCATTACGTGTACGGCGGCCTGCAGCTGCAGGGGCCGGGGGAGAAGACGACCCGAGCAGCCCGGATCCACCTAGCCATCCTGCTGGCCTTGCTCGTGGGCGTGCGCGCGGTGGCCTACTGGTTCGAGCGCTACGCACTCACCACGGCCGAGCACGGCCGGATGACCGGCATGACCTACACCGATGTCAACGCGGTCCTGCCGACGCGCGGCGTCCTCGCGATCGCCGCTCTGCTCTGTGCACTGCTGTTCCTGTCCACCATCTGGACCCGCACCTGGCGCCTGCCGCTGATAGGTCTCGCCGGACTCGTCGTGATCGCGCTCCTGGTGGGCGGTGCCTACCCCGCCCTGGTCCAGCAGCTGCGGGTGAAGCCGTCGGAGGCTCAGCTGGAGGAACCCTTCATCCAACGCAACATCGACTCCACGCTGGCGGCCTACGACCTGGTGGAGTACGAGAACACGGACTACCAGTCCGAGACCGAGGCCAGCGCCGGTCAGCTGCGCGAGGACGCTGACACGGTCCCCGGCATCCGCATCGTCGACCCGGCGATCGTGTCGGACACCTTCCGGCAGCTGCAGGGAGTGCGCAGCTACTACCAGTTCCCCGACGCGCTGGACGTCGACAGGTACGACGTGGATGGCGAGACGGTCGACACCGTGGTGGCGGTCCGCGAGCTGCGTCTGGACGGCATCCCCGCGGCGCAGCGTAACTGGGTCAACGACCACACCGTCTACACGCACGGGTTCGGGCTGGTGGCCGCCTACGGCAACCAGCGCACCAAGGACGGCGAGCCGATCTTCTACCACCGCAACATCCCGCCCGTCGGTGAGCTCGGCGACTTCGAGCCCCGCGTCTACTTCGGTGAGCACTCGCCGTCATACTCCATCGTCGGTGCGCCCGATGGCCAGGCGCCCCGCGAGCTGGACTTCCCGGACAGCGCCAGCGAGTCGGGTGAGACCCGCAACACCTACGAGGGGGGCGGCGGGGTCCAGATGGGGACCTTCGCGCGGCAGGTGGCCTACGCCATCAAGTACCGGCAGGTCGAGATCCTGCTGTCCGACAGCGTGGGTCCGGAGTCGCGCATGCTGGACCACCGAGAGCCCAGGGAGCGGGTGCAGCGCGTCGCCCCGTGGCTGCGGCTCGACGGCAACCCCTACCCCGCCGTGGTCGACGGGCGGATCAAGTGGATCGTGGACGGCTACACCGTGACCTCGCACTATCCCTACAGCGAGCTCGAGTCGCTGGGCGAGGCGACCATCGACTCCCTGGTCCAGACATCCCAGAACGTCCGGTCTATCGGACAGGGTCAGGTCAACTACATCCGGAACTCGGTCAAGGCAACGGTCGACGCCTACGACGGCGAGATCACGCTCTACGCCTGGGAGGAGGAGGACCCTGTCCTCAAGGCGTGGGCGTCCGCCTTCGACAACACGGTGCAGCCCCTGTCAGCGATCGACGGCGAGCTGATGGGGCACCTGCGCTACCCCGAGGATCTCTTCAAGGTGCAACGCGAGGTGCTCCGGCGCTACCACGTCGACTCTGCCGAGGCGTTCTTCGGTGGACAGGACTTCTGGGAGGTGGCTTCGGACGAGAGCGCGCCGGGCGACATCGACGTCGCGATGCCGCCCTACTACCTGAGCATCGCCATGCCCGGGCAGGAGGAGCCCACATTCTCTCTCACCAGCACCTACATCCCGGGCGAAGACCGACAGAACCTCGTCGGCTACCTCGCCGTGGATGCTGACGCCGGGGAGACCGCCGGGGAGCGGCGCGAGGGCTATGGCCAGATGCGCCTCCTCGAGCTGCCCCGTGACTCCACGGTGACCGGACCCGGTCAGTTCCAGAACGAGATCGAGTCCTCCAACGTGAACTCCGAGGCGTTCACCCAGACGCTCTCGCAGTTCCTGTCCCTGAACCGTCAGGCGGGATCTCGGGTGGAGATCGGCAACCTCCTGACGCTCCCCGTGGGCGGTGGCCTGCTCTACGTCGAGCCGATCTACGTCCGGGCGGCCGGCGGGTCCTCCTACCCCCTTCAGCGTCTGGTCGTCGTCTCGTTCGGCAACGAGCTGGCCTGGTCGGACACCTTGAACGGAGCGCTGGATGAGCTCTTCGGTGGTGACTCGGGAGCCACCGCCGCGGACGAGGGGACCGGCACCGACGAGCCGGTCACTGATCCTGTCGTGCCGCCGGCAGAGGGCGAGGAGGGCGAGGACCCGACCGCCCCGGCGGACACCGACCTGGCCTCCGTGGTGGCGGAGATCCAGCAGGCCTACGAGGACGGCCAGGACGCGCTGCGGGACGGTGACTGGGAGGCGTATGCCGAGGCGCAGCAGCGGCTCGACGACGCCATCAGCCGCGCGGTCGAGCTGTCACCCGAGGGTGGCTCGGTCACGGTCGACCCGGCGCCCGGGGACGACAGCGAGACCACCGCAACGCCCTGACCTGCACAGACCACATCCGCCGACCGCCACCCGCGGTCGGCGGATTTGGTTGCGGTGGGCGGCCTGTCGTATGCTGGGTGAGCCGACGCGGGGTGGAGCAGTTCGGTAGCTCGCCGGGCTCATAACCCGGAGGTCGCAGGTTCAAATCCTGCCCCCGCTACTCCGTAGCACCGAGGCCCCCAGGGATTCCCTGGGGGCCTTCGGCATGTCCCCTGCCCCGGTGGGTGCGCTAGATCACGGCGTGATCGCGCTGTACCCGGCATACTCGAAGACCGGTGACCGTTCTTCCGATGGAGGAGGCACTCATGAACCCCAGCCCACGCCCCAAGGTCGTCATCATCGGCTCCGGCTTCGGAGGTCTGTTCGCGGCCCGAGCACTCAAGCGCGACGACGTCGACGTCCACGTGATCGCCCGCACGACGCACCACCTGTTCCAGCCGCTGCTCTACCAGGTGGCGACCGGAATCCTGTCGCCCGGGGAGATCGCGCCGGCCACCCGTGAGGTGCTGGCCCACCAACGGAACGTGCAGGTAGAGCTCGGCGAGGTCACCCAGATCGACCTGGCTGCGCAGACGGTCACGGCGACGACCCTCGGCGTCCCACGCGTCCACCGCTACGACCACCTCATTGTCGCCGCGGGAGCCAACCAGTCCTGGTTCGGTCACGACGAGTTTGCCGACCACGCCCCGGGCATGAAGAGCATCGACGACGCCCTCGAGCTGCGCGGCCGCATCTTCGGCGCCTTCGAGCTGGCCGAGATCGCTGCCGCAGAGGGCCGCCTCGACGACGCGAAGGCGCAGAGCACCTTCGTCGTAGTCGGAGCCGGGCCGACCGGCGTCGAGATGGCCGGTCAGCTTGCGGAGCTGTCCCGCCGTACCCTCCGCCACGACTTCCGCCACATCGACCCACGCAAGGCCACCATCTATCTGATGGACGCGGCGGATGCCGTGCTCGGCACCTTCGACGAGTCGCTGCAGGACAAGACGCGACGTGCCATGGAGAAGCTCGGCGTGCGGGTGCTGCTGGGGGCCAAGGTGGTCGATGTCGATGCACGGGGTATCGACTACGAGGACGGCTCCGGGGAGCGGCACCGCATCGAGGCGCTCACCAAGGTCTGGGCGGCCGGCGTTGCGGCCAGCCCCCTGGCCCGTCAGCTCGCCGAGCAGGTCGGAATCGAGGTCGACCGCGTCGGCCGCATCCCGGTGCTGCCGGACCTCACGCTGCCCGGCCGGCCCAACGTCTACGTCATCGGCGACATGGCGGCGCTCGACAGCCTGCCCGGAGTTGCGCAGGTCGCGATCCAGCAGGCGCGTTACTCCGCCCGCAAGATCCGTGCCGCACTGGGCGGCAAGGCGGTCGACGAGCCCTTCAGCTACTTCGACAAGGGCAACATGGCCACCATCTCCCGGTTCCGGGCGATCGCCGAGATCGGCAGGCTGAAGGTCACCGGGTTCACGGCCTGGCTGCTGTGGCTGGGCGTGCACCTGGTCTACATCATCGGCTTCAAGTCCCGGGTGACCACGTTGCTGCACTGGGTGGTGAGCTTCCTCGGCAGGGGGCGCTCCGAGCGCACCGTGACCGAGCAGCAGGTCTTCGCACGTCTGGCGCTGGACCAGGTCCACGAGCTGCCCGAACGTGCGGGCCGCAACGTGAGCTGGGGTCCGCGGAGCGACGAGTACTGAGGCTCCGGTCGCCCGCACCCCGCGTGAAGGCCACGACCCGGGCACTTTCCTGCTTACAGTGACCCCCATGCCGTTGGACTACCCGATCGTCACCCGCACCCTCGACAACGGACTGCGGGTGCTCGTCAGCCCCGACCACACGGTGCCCACCGTCACCGTCAACCTCTGGGTCGGCGTCGGGTCACGCCACGAACGCCCGGGCAGGACGGGGCTGGCCCACCTCTTCGAGCACCTGATGTTCCAGGGCTCGGCGAACGTTGCCGAGGGAGAGCACTTCTCGCTGCTGATGGAGCACGGTGGCACGCTCAACGCGACCACCTGGTTCGACCGGACCAACTACTTCGAGACGGTGCCGACCGGGGCTATGGAGCTCGCACTGTGGCTCGAGGCGGATCGCCACGGCCGACTGCTGGCCGCCGTGACCCAGGCCAACCTCGACAACCAGCGCGATGTCGTCAAGGAGGAGAAGCGGCAGCGCTACGACAACCAGCCGTACGGCACCGCCATCGCCGACCTGGGCAGTCTGGTCTTTCCCGAGGCACATCCCTACCACCACCCGACGATCGGCTCGATGGACGACCTCGATGCGGCGACGCTCGCGGACGTCCACGCGTTCTACTCCGCTCACTACAGCCCGGCGAACACCGTGCTGACCCTCGTCGGTGACGTCGACCCGGAGCCAGGGTTTGCGGCTGTCGAGCGACACTTCGGCCCCCTCAGGAACCCGGGTCCCGAGGCAAAGCTTCCGTCGACGCAGCTGCCACCGCTGGTCGCCGCACCCCGGCTGGACCGGATCGAGCAGGTACCCAACGACCGGCTCTACCTCGGCTTCCGGCTGCCCGTCGCCCACACGGCCGAGTTCATGGCGTGCGCCGTCGCGCTGGACGCGATCGGTGGACTGACCACCAGCCGGCTGTACCGTCGGCTCGTGCGCACCGAGGAGATCGCCACCAGCGTCTCCGGAGCCTCTCTCGGCCTGGTCGACGGAGCGTCCCTCGGCTTCCTCGGCATCGACGTCGCCGAGGATGCCGACCCCAGAAGTGTCGAGGAGGCGGTCTGCGCCGAGCTGGAACGCTTTGCCGTCGAGGGCCCGACCGCGGCCGAGCTGGAGTCCTCCCTGGCGGACACCGAGCGGTCCTGGCTGGAGGCGTTGGCCGGACACCAGGAACGAGCCGACCTGATGAGTCACTACACCCTGTTGCATGACGATCCGGAGCACATCAACACCTACCTCGACAGCGTGCGGGCCGTGACCAGCGAACAGGTGCAGCAGGCTGCAGTCCGGTGGTTGCTGCCGGACGCGCGCGCCACGGTGGCGTTCGCGACGGACGCGGACCAGCCGTCCGAGGTGGTGGCATGACCACCCCCGACCAGCCCGCCGCAGCGGTCACGAGTCGGCCTCCCGTCGCGGACCCGGCGCCGTGGGCCTTTCCGGAGCCGGAACGACTGGTGCTAGCCAACGGCCTCCGCGTGCAGGCCTTCAACATGCCCGGGCAGCATGTGCTCAGCGTGCAGCTGGGCGTCCCGGCGCCCCTGGCCGGGGAGCCGGTCGATGTCGAGGGCGTGGGCCTCATCATGGCGCGCTGCCTCGACCTCGGGACCCCGCGGCACACGGCCGACGAGATGGCCGAGCTGCTGGCCCGCAAGGGCATCGCGCTGCACACCTCGGTCGGGGAGCGCGGGCTGATCGTCCAGCTGGACACCATCAGCCGCAACCTGGAGGCCGCCCTGGCCCTGCTGGTCGAGTGCATCACCCAGGCCACCTTCCCGGACACCGAGGTCAGGCGCGAGGTGCGGCACCGGCTCGCGGACATCGGGCAGGACCGCGCGGATCCCGGAAGTCTGGCCGCCCTCCAGTTCATCGAGACCTACTTCGACGGCTCGGACCGCTCCTCGCGGCCCGCGGGCGGCAGTCGGGCGACGGTGTCCCAGATCACCTCCGAGGACGTGCGCGCCTACCACGCGCAGGTGATGCACCCGGACGGCGCCACGCTCGCCATCGCAGGCGATCTGACCGGCATCTCGTGGACCGGTCTGCTCCAGAGAGCGTTCGAGCTGTGGCCGAGCCAGCCCGGACACCGCCCACACGACCCGGCACCGGGCACGCGGGCCACGGATGCGGGGCGCATCGTCCTGGTCGACCGGCCGGGTTCGGTACAGACCGAGGTGCACATCGGTGGCCCCGGACCCAGCCGCGCCGACGCCCTCGGTTGGGGCCCCTACCAGGTGCTGTCCTTCGCCGTCGGTGGTTCTCCCCAGGCGCGCATCGACCGGGTCCTCCGTGAGGAGCGGGGCTACACCTACGGCATCCGCGCCGGCTTCCGTCCTCGGGCTCAGGGCGGCCTGTTCACCGCACTCGGGTCGGTGCGTGGCGACGTCACGGTGGAGGCAGTCGCCGCGCTCCTGGAGATCCTGGACCTGCGGGGGGACGACCTGACCGACGCGGAGATCGCGCACGCAGCACGGTTTCAGGCGCGGACCGCGCCGGGTCGCTACGCCGCGTGCGAGTCCGTTGCCGGCGAGGCGGTGTCCCTCGCGCTGGATGGGATGGACGTCGACTTCGTCACGCGGACCCTGCACCAGGTGCGCACCCTCGACCCGGAGGTGGCGCGCCAGGCCTGGGACCGGCACCGCGGCGCCCCGTGGACGGTGGTCCTGGTCGGTGACGCACGGCACGCCGACGGCGTCCGCGCGCTCGGTCGTGGCCGGGTGGACGTGGTTGCTCAGCCGCCGGAACCGAGCAGCTCGCCGATCCGGACCAGCGAGGCGGGCAGCCCGACGTAGTCCTGCAGCAGGGCGATCCCGCGGGCGTGCATGTCCCGGGCGACCTGGGGGCCGACATAGCGGATGTGCCACGGCTCGTAGGCGTACCCGGTCGCCTCGCGCGCACCTTCCGGGTAGGAGATGACGAAGCCGAACTCGTGGGCGTGCGCGGCCACCCACCGGCCCGCGTCGGTGTCTCCGAAGCAGCGGTCCAGGTAGCACGCCCCGATGGTGTCATCAAGATCCACCGCGAGCCCGGTCTGGTGCTCGCTGTGGCCGGGACGGGCGCTGGTGGCGTCGGCCTCTGCGCGTCCGTAGTTCCGCAGCCACCAGTCGTAGGTGCCCGCCTGGGTCTCGTAGGAGCGGTAGGCACTGATGAGGCGCAAGCCGATGCCCGCGTCCTCACCGGCGGCGAACATCGCCTCCAGCTGGTCTCGCACCTCGGCCCGGATCCGGTAGTCGGTGCCCGGCCAGGTGGCCAGGTCATCCGGCTCGTAGTCCAGTGGGCTGATGGGCCGTTCCTTGGTGACGACCGCCAGCAGCTCGTCCACGGCATGCTCTTCGAGGTCGGTGCGCTGGTCCTCGTCCGCGAGCACCGTCTGTTGAACGCCGGGCGGCCCCGCCGCAGCGATCAGTGGACCAGCTGCGGCCACGAGGACAGCCAGGGCACAAGCGAAGACCGTGCGGGGGAGGTGCACCTTCACATCATGGCAGGTCACAGTGCTGACGGGAGAGCAAGGGCCACCCCACCCGAGCCGCCGCTAGACCGGGTGTGCTGGATCTGCTGGCTGCTCAGACCGGGTCCTCGCGGTCGATCGCGGTGCTCGGACCGGGTCCTCGCGATCGGTTGCGGTGCTCAGTCGGTTGAGCTGCTCAGACCATCGTTGAGCAGGGAGAGTATGCCGTCGTGCAGCTGCCCGTTGGAGGTCACGGCGCTGGTCCCGAACGGTCCGTCAGTGCCGTCCAGGTCGGACAGCCGGCCGCCTGCCTCGACGACGATGGGGGACAGCGCCGCCATCTGCTGGACCCCGAGGCTGGCCTCGACCGCGATGTCCACGGCTCCCTCGGCGACGAGCACGTGGCTCCAGAAGTCGCCGTAGGCGCGGGTCCGCCAGCACCGTCCGGTCAGGCGCAGGAACCCCTCGCGGCGGGGATGCTCCAACCAGGTGTTCAGATCCGAGTAGGACAGCGACGAGTGCTCGACGCGCGAGGTGTCGGAGACCGAGATGCGCGTCGCCCGGGACAGCGAACGCCCGGTCCACGCCCCGGAGCCGGTGGCGGCCCACCACCTCCGGTTGAGCGCCGGTGCCGCCACCAGACCGACCACCGGGGCATCGTCGACGACCAGGCCGATCAGCGTCGCCCAGACCGGGACACCGCGCACGTAGTTGACGGTCCCGTCGATCGGGTCCAGGATCCACCGCCGGTTGCCGTGGCCGGTCGTGGGCAGCTCCTCGCCCTGGACGACGTCCCGCGGCCGGGTGCGGCCAAGCTGGTGGCGTAGCAGCTCCTCGGTCTGCGTGTCGGCGGCGCTGACCAGCGTGCCGTTCTCCTTGAAGTGGACGTCGAGGTCCTGCGCCCGGAAGGACTCCAGCGTGGAGCGCTCCACCGCGTCCGCCAGGACGTGGGCGAGGCGAAGGTCGTCGTCGAAGGTGGCCATCGCCTTCACGCTAGTGCCTCGGGTGGCGCTGGACGGGGAGGATGACCGGTGTCGCCCGTGCAGGTCAGCCGCTCCTGTCCGGGTCGCCGCTCTCACCACCGGTGCGGCTGCGCAGCAGGCGTCGCAGCGAGTCGAGCCGGGCGGCGCCGGACGGGCCGGCACTGCCCGCCTCCACCCACGCGTCGAGGGCGCAGTCGGGTTCGTCGTGTGTGCAGCCGCGGGGGCAGTTCGCGGCACCCTGCGCCAGGTCCGGAAAGTGTTCGATGAAGGTGGTGGGATCCACGTGCCCGAGTCCGAAGGACCGCACGCCGGGTGTGTCGACCACCCAGCCACCGCCGGGCAGCTCCAGGGCCACCGCGCTGGTGGACGTGTGGCGGCCACGACCGGTGATCACATTGACCACCCCGGTGCTCCGTCGGGCGTCGGGCACCAGCTCGTTCACCAGCGTGGACTTGCCGACCCCTGAGTGCCCGACGAGGACGCTGACCCGCCCCTGCAGGTGCTCCCGCACCTCGTCGACTCCGCGACCCGGCTTCTCTCCGGAAGGGTCGAGCGAGGTGACGACGTAGGGCACCTCCAGGGGGCGGTAGATGTCCACCAGTGCATCGGGGGAGGCCAGGTCAGACTTGGTCAGGACCAGCAGCGGGTCCAGCCCGGCGTCGTATGCCGCGACCAGGACCCGGTCGATCATCCGCCTGCGGGGCTCAGGGTTGGCCAACGCCGTGACGAGCACCATCTGGTCCGCGTTGGCGACGATCACCCGCTCCACGCGGTCCGTGTCGTCGGCGGAGCGGCGCAGGACGGAGCTGCGGGGGAGCACCCGGACAACTCGGGCGAGGGCGTCTGCGCTCCCCGAGGTATCACCGACCAGACCGACGCGGTCGCCGACGACGATGCTCTTGCGCCCGAGCTCCCGAGCCCTCATTGCGATGACCTGTCGGTCGCCCAGACGGGTGGTGTAGCGGCCGCGGTCGACCGCGATCACGAGCGCCTCCTGCGCGTCGAGGTGGGCGGGGCGCTCCTTGGTGCGGGGCCGGCTGCCGCGGCGCGAGGGGCGCACCCGGACCGCCGACTCGTCAAGGTGGTCGTATCGGCTCACGGGGCATCACCGGAGGCCGTCGCGCCGGGACCGATGACCAAGGCAGACCAGGCACGCTCGAAGTCGGGGTAGGTCTTGGCCACGGTCTCCGCGCCGAGCACGTCAGTGCCGGGCACGGCCAGCGCCAGAACTGCGGCGGCCATCACCATCCGGTGGTCGTCGTAGGTGCTGACCTGGGCGGGGAAGAGGCGCGCCGGCGCGATCTCCAGGCCGTCCGGAGTCTGTCGGACGTCACTGCCCAGGCGGCCCAGCTCTGTCTCGAGGGCCGCCAGCCGGTCCGTCTCGTGCCCGCGCAGGTGGGCGACGCCCATGAGTCTTGACGGGGTGACCGCGAGGGCGGCCAGCGCGGCAACCACCGGCGTCAGCTCGCCGACGTCGTGCAGGTCGAGGTCCGCCCCGCGCAGCTGTCCCGGCAGCGGACCGGTGACCGTGAGGTCGGCCGCCGCCCCGTCGCCTGCTGACCGTGTCAGCTCGACCCGTGATCCCATGGTGGTCAGGATCTCTCGCATCCGGTCGCCGGCCTGCGTCGTCCTGGTGGGCCAGCCGCGGACCGTCACCACGCCGCCGGTGGCGGCCGCGGCAGCCAGGAACGGCGCTGCGGAGGACAGATCCGGCTCGACCACGACCTCCCGGGCGCTCACCGGCCCGGGCTCCACCCGCCATACACCCGGTGAGGGGGTCGTCACCTGCACACCGGCCGCGCGCAGGGTCTCGACGGTCATCTGGATGTGGGGGGTGCTGGGCAACCGGTCTCCGGTGTGCCGCAGGGTGAGGCCGCGGTCGAAGCGGGGCGCGGCCAGCAGCAGGGCACTCACGAACTGCGAGCTCGCCGACGCGTCCATTCCCACCTCGCCACCCGGCACGCTCCCGGTGCCCACGACCGTGAACGGCAGACTGTTCCGTCCGCCGTGCTCTACCTGGATGCCGAGCTCCGCCATGGCCTGGAGCAAGGGGGTGATCGGCCGGGCGCGGGCCCGCTCGTCACCATCGAAGTGCACCGGGCCCTCGGCCAGCGCGGCGACCGGGGGGACGAACCGCAGGACGGTGCCGGCCAGGCCGCAGTCGATGCTCCCTCCGCCGCGCAGGCGAGCGGGTGGGGTCAGCACCCAGGTGCCGTCGCCGTGGGTGCGCTCGACGCGAACGCCCAGCTGCTCGACAGCACCCACCATCAGCTCGGCATCCCGGGACACGAGTGGGTGGTGCAGCGTCGTGGCGCCGTCCGCGAGAGCGGCCAGCAGCAGGTGCCGGTTAGTCAGCGACTTGCTCCCGGGCACCACGACCGTGCCGGTGACCGGTCCCCGCGCGGCGGGTGCTGCCCAGACCACCGATCGCTCAGAAGGGCAACTTGTCGGAGATCGCGGCAGTGGCGTTCTTGGCGGCGAGCTGGGACTCGAGGGAGGCGATGTGGGCGGCGTTCTTGGCGCGCCACGCCAGTCCGGGTGCCCCGGCGGTGTCAAGGGTGGCCAGCAGGACGCCACCGAGCAGACCGAGGTTGCCGAAGAACTGCTTCTTCTCCGCAGCCTTCACCTCGGGGTCGGACTCCTCCCAGAAGCGGTGCTCGAAGACCGTGGCGGGCACCAGACTGACGACTAGCGCTGCACCGGCGAGCCGGGGCATCTTGCCCAGGGCGAGCAGCGTGCCCGCCCCGGCCATCACGGCGCCGTTGATGCGGACCAGCAGCTCGGGGTCCTGCGGCATTCCCAGTGGTTCGGCGACCGCACTGGAGAGCTTCTGGGCGGCCGGGATGCGCGGGCCAGGGTGCTGCAGGGCGTCGATGCCGCGCGTGATGAAGGCGCTGGCGAGCAGCGGACGGGCGAGCTTGCGGAAGACCATGATGCTCCTGTCGTGTCGGCCGGACCGAGGTGGCTGCGACCACCTCTCCGCTCTAACCTAACCGGTCCAGCCAGTCCAGGACGGAGCGAGTCACCAGGGGCAGGTCCCTGGACGGGGAGTGGTTGCCCGGCACCTCGACGACCTCGAGGAGGGAGTCGTCGGGAGACTGCGCCGCGGCTGCCTCCCTGACCTCGGCCGGTGCGCCGAACGGGTCCGCGCCGCCCTGTACCACCAACGTGGGTATGCCGTGTGCCAAGGGGGTTGCCAGCTCCGGTGCGCGGGACCTCTCCGGCCTCCCTGGAGGGTGCAGCGGGAACGCCAGGCAGAGCACCCCGTCCGCCGGGGGCAGCCCGCCGTCGGTGTCACCCGGACTGGTCCGGCAGGCGACGCGGGCACCGGCGCTGCGCCCGCCGACCACGAGCAGCGGCGCTCGCGGGCCGGTGGACAACGGAACGTCGTCGGCCAGCACCGCCGGGACGATCTCGCGCCACGCGGCGTCCAGGGTGGGTGGCGGAGTGGCCACCCGCCGGCCGGCCACCCGCCACGGCTGCTCCACCAGCACCACGGTCCACCCGTGCCCGGTCGCCGACAGCAAGCTCTGCAGGTCCTTCGAGCCGGTGCCGCCGCCGGCGCCGTGCCCGAGGATCAGCGTGCCGCGGAGGTCGCCCGTCGTCGGGTGGTGGACCCGCACCTGGGCGGGCCCCTGCCCCGTGCGCAGGGTGATCCAGGGTGGCGCGTCGGCCGTCACCCGCCCAGCACCTCACCCGTGGCCGGGTTGACGACACCGACGAGCTGGTCGTCGGGGAGACGCTGCAGCAGGTGCGACCCGTTGTTGCGGGTCGCGTTGACCGCGGTACTGATCGGGTAGGCCTCGAAGCGCCCGGGACCGGGTGACTCCAGCAGCGCCCGCACCTCGTCCGGGTCGGTCGTCGCCGGGTCGAGCCAGTCCTGCCAGGCGTCCCGCTCCAGGACGACCGGCTGCCGGTCGTGCACGCGGTCCAGGCCCTCCTCGGCCGCAGTGGTGATGATGGTGAAGCTGACGATCCAGGCCGCCGGGTCGTCCTGGGCCGCGCTGCGGTCCCGCCAGAACTCGTAGATCCCCGCGAAGCCGATCCGGTCGCCGTCCGCGCGGTGCATGAAGAACGGCTGCTTGCGAGGCTTGCCCTTGGCGTCCTTGGCGACCGGTGAGACCTGCCACTCGTACCATCCGTCGGCCGGCACGACGCACCGGCGGGCAAGGGCAGCCTTGGCGAACGCCGGCTTGTCCAGCAGCGACTCTGCGCGGGCGTTGACCATCCGCATCCCCACCTTGGGGTCCTTGGCCCAGGACGGGACGAGGCCCCAGGTGAGCAGCCGCAGCTGGCGGACCGGCTCCCCGTCGTTGCGACTACCACCGTCGTCGTCGCGCGGCGCGCGGGTGAGCACCACGGGGGCCTGCTTAGAGGGCGCCATGTTGTAGTCAGGGCTGCCCACGGGAGGGTCCTGCGGATTGACCAGCACGCTGCGCGACGTCTCGCCGGTGGCGTCGACGTCGACCTCGAACGCCTCGATCAGCTCGTCGGGGTCCGCCGTGGCCGCATACCTACCGCACATGCTCCCAACCTACGGGTCACTGGCGGTAGCTCGACAGGAAGTTTCCCATCCGCTCCATCGCCTCGGTGAGCACATGCTGCTCGGGCAGCGTCACGATGCGCACGTGGTCCGGCGTGGGCCAGTTGAACCCGGTGCCGTGGACCACCAGGATCTGCTCGCTCTCCAGCAGGTCCAGGCAGAAGCGGACGTCGTCGTGGATCTCGTGGACCTCGGGGTCGAGCCGCGGGAAGACATAGAGCGCACCCT
>DATGRS010000262.1:0-4777 GCA_035303365.1 Ornithinicoccus sp. | reverse complement strand
GCGGGCGTACGAGACCGCTACGAAAATGCGGGGGTGGCGTCAAATCCTTTGCGAAGAACTTACTCTTCCGGGGGCCATTGCAGACGCTTGGGGCGGCAGACTTGTCCTATCGACATGCGGCCGTCCTCCACTCCCTCGGATAGCGGCCCGCACCGGCTGTCACGGGACCGGCGTCGAACGGGTGCCCACCCGACACGAACAGGGGGTGTCGGGTGGGCACCCCCATGTCGCCCAGCAGTCGACGCAGTGATGAACGTTGCGTCCGTCTCGCACCAAAGCCGGGGCGAGCCTGTTCTGGGCCGCGGACCCGCTGGTAACGTGCCCTTGTCTGTCCCGCAGACGCCGGACCTACCCCTGACACCAGGAGCATCTCAATGACGAAACGTTCCCGCGCCCTCGCCCTTGCGGTGGCGGCTGCGACAGCGACCTCCATGGTCGCCACCGCAGCTGTCGCGGCGCCAAGCGACAAGGCCTCAGACCGCGCCCTCCAGGTCGCTGACGGCAGCCATAACGGCAAGGGCCCCAAGGCCGACAAGCCGGGCAAGGGACGGGGTCCCTTCCTTGACGTGCAGCTCCTGCAGTTCTCGGACTTCCACGGCGCACTGCTGCCGGACTCCGACGGCAACGGCGGCGCCGTCCTGTTCGCCGGGCTGGTGGACCAGCTCGAGGACCAGTTCAGCGGCCCCACCCTGCTGTTGTCGAGCGGCGACAGCATCGGAGGCTCCACGTTTGAGTCGGGGCTCTTCCACGACGAACCCACCGTTGAGATCCTCAACGCGATGGGGGTGGACGCCTCCGCGGTCGGCAACCACGAGTTCGACGAGGGTTACGCAGAGCTGGTGCGGATGATCGAGGGTGGCAATCACCCGGTCGACGGTCAGTACATGGACTACCCGTACGGCGGCACCGACTTCCCGTACCTGGCGGCCAACGTGGTGTGGACCGAGAGCGGCGAGCAGGTCTTTGACGGTTCGACCGTGCTGAAGGTCAAGGGCGCCAAGATCGGTGTGGTCGGGGCGGTGACCAGCGACGTCCCGACGCTCGTGAGCCCCGGCGGGATTAAGGGTCTGACGTTCACCGACGAGGCCGACGCCATCAACACCGAGGTCGAGGCCCTACAGGCGCGTGGCGTCGAGGCCATCGTGGTGCTCCTCCACGAGGGCGGGTTCCAGGGTGGTGTCGAGGCCGGCATCAACGACTGTGTGGACCTGGGCGGCCCGATCGTCGGGATCAACGAGCGCGTCTCTGCCGAGGTCGACGTCATCATGACCGGGCACACCCACCAGGCCTTCACCTGTCAGCTCCCCGACCCTGAGGGCGTGCTGCGCACGGTGACGGGCCCGGGTGCGACGTCCGACAGCCTGTCCGCGATCGAGGTGTCGATCGACCGACGGACCAAGGACATCGTGCGGGACGCCACTCAGGCGACCAACCATGAGGTGCTCGCCGGCGGTCCGGAGAGCGCCGAGGTGGCGGAGATCCTCAGCCGCTGGCTGCCGCTGTCCGAGGAGCTCGGCGCCACGGTCATCGGATCGGCCGCGGAGCCGATCCTGGGCGACAAGGACACCAACCGCACCCAGGAGACGCCGATGGTCGACCTCGTCGCAGACGCGATCCTCTGGGGCACGCAGGCCCCGGAGAACGGCGACGCGGACATCGCCCTGATGAACATCGGTGGTGTGCGTGACGAGTTCCCCGGTGGCGACATCACCTACCGCGACGCCTACAACGTGGCGCCGTTCGGCAACCTGCTGGTGACCGTCACGCTGACCGGTGAGCAGCTCGAGGCCGTGCTGGAGCAGCAGTACCAGCCGAACGCTGGCCGGGCGGAAATGCTGGCGCTGGGCGTCTCCGATGGCTTCACCTACACCTGGGACGCCACCCAGCCCGAGGGCGAGCGGGTCGTGGCCGGCTCGATGATGCTGAACGGGGTTGAGATCCAGCCCGACCAGACCTACCGGGTCGCGACGCTCAACTTCCTCCAGGAGGGCGGTGACGGCTTCACCGTCTTCACCCAGGGCACCGACCTGACCGGTGGGCCGGAGGACCTGGCCAACCTGGTCGCCTTCGTCAAGGCCAACGATCCGCTCACGGCCCCGGAGGACCGCGTCACCGGTCTGTGACCGGACCGACCGTCGCCTGAGTCGTCGAGGGCCGCATCCCAGCCGGGGTGCGGCCCTCGCGCGTCTGGCGTGACGACGACGGTCGTAGAGCGCGACTCGTAGGTGGCCAGGCAGGATGCTGCGTGGCCGGGCAGTGCCGCTCCGACCTGAAGGCCGGCCCGACAGGCGTTAGTGTTCTGCTCATGACGACCGGCAACCAGATTCCCGAGCGGACCATCGGACAGCTCGTCTCGGACGCGACCACGGACCTGTCTGCGATCGTGCGCGGCGAGATCGAGCTCGCCAAGACGGAGGTCACCGCGAGCGTGAGCCGTGCCGGCAAGGGCGGCGGGATGCTTGCCGTTGCCGGGGTGCTGGCGCTCTACATGCTCGGGTTGCTGCTGTTCGCCGCCGCCTGGGGGCTGGAGGCGGCCGGCCTGCCGCTCTGGGCGGGACTGCTCATCGTCTCCGGTGTCCTGCTGCTCATCATCGCCATCCTCGCGTTGGTCGGCATCAACCAGCTCAAGAAGGTCCAGCCCAAGCCGGTCCGCGCGATCGAGGACGCGCAGGCAACGGCCAACACGCTGAAGGCGTCGTTCGCCAGCTCCCCGGAGAAGTCGTAGTCCGGCCGCGGCTCAAGGCACCGGTCGGACGTCGGACTCGTCCCAGGGCAGCTCCCAGCCGCCCATCCGCAGCACGCCGTCCAGCAACCAGGCGGTGAAACCCCACACGACGAGGTCTTCCGCCTGGAAGGCGGGGCCTACCCAGCCACTCGGATGACCAACCCGGAAGCGGTGCGCAGGGTCGACCAGGTGAGCCACCGGGACCTGGAGCACCCGGGCCACCTCACGCGGGTCGCGCACCCAGGCGCCCCCAGGTCGGCGCCACCAGCCCAGGACCGGGGAGACGTCGTGTGCACTCACCGACAGGTTGAGGGGCGGGAGCAACCCCGCCACGTCCACCGTGTCCGGCTCGACGCCGACCTCCTCGTGCGCCTCGCGCAGTGCGGTCGTCACCAGGTCAGGGTCCGAGGGCTCGTGGCGGCCTCCGGGGAAGGAGACCTGACCAGGGTGCGAGCGCAGGGAGTGCGCCCGCTCAGTCAGCAGGACCGAGACGTCGGCGGCGGCCACCCCCACCTCCGGCACCGACCCGGCAGCGCCGCGCGCTGCTGCTCCAGCATCCGACGGGCGGGACGATGCCGAGTCCCCGGTGGTCCCGGTGGCGACCTCCGCGAAAAGGATCAGCACGGCCGACTGGCGGTTGCCGGGCTGCCCGGCGGGCGGCAGGCGGAACCGGCGGTGGTCCAGGCCCTCGGCGTCAGCGCCCTCGCCCCGCACGGAGGCCGTCGCCACCTCGGCCAGTCGGGTCAGCCAGTCGGGCGCGGTCATCGCGGCGGCCCGTCCCGGAGCAGCCTGGCCGCCCGGACCGGATCGGTCTCCCCGATGCCGTATGACGGGCACAGCCCGGCCACCGGACAGGCGCCACAGGCCGGCTTCTTGGCATGACAGGTGCGCCGCCCGTGAAAGATGAGGACGTGGGAGAGCTGGGTCCACTCCTTCCGGGGGAACAGCGCGCCGACGGCGTGCTCGACCTTCACCGGGTCCTCCTCGGCCGTCCACCCGAACCGACGAACGAGCCGGCCGAAGTGGGTGTCGACGGTGATGCCCGGCACGCCGAAGGCGTTGCCCAGCACGACGTTAGCGGTCTTGCGGCCCACTCCCGGCAGCTTCACCAGGTCAGCCATCCGACCGGGCACCTGCCCGCCGTGGTCCTCCACCAGCGCCACGCCGAGCCGCAGCAGCGACTCGGTCTTGGCCCGGAAGAAGCCGGTGGAGGCGATGATCGTCTCCACCTCCGTCCGGTCGGCGGCCGCGAGAGCGTGCGCGTCGGGATACCGCCGGAAGAGCTCGGGCGTCACCAGGTTGACCCGCACGTCGGTCGTCTGTGCACTCAGGATGGTGGCGACCAGCAGCTCGAACGGGTTCGTGAAGTCGAGCTCGGCGTGCGCGTCGGGGTAGCGCTCAGCGAGGAGGCGGTACATCCGGCGGGCCCGTCGGGTGAGCGCGAGGGGGCTCTCACCGGTGGGCGTGGCAGCGGGCTCGGTCACCTGCCCACCCTAGACAGGCCGAGGACAGGTCGACACAACCGCATGGGTTAGTGGCAGGATAACCAGCGTGGACCGTCAAGTCGTGAAGAAGACCCCGCTGTTTGCGGCCCTGGACGACGAGACCGCGATGCGGCTCGCCGACTCGATGACGCCCATCCGACTGTCTCGTGGTGAGTCGGTCTTCGAGGAGGGTGACCCCGGTGACTCCCTCTACGTGATCGTCACCGGCAAGATGAAGCTCGCCCGCACCAGCGGAGACGGTCGGGAGAGCCTGCTGTCGGTGCTCGGTCCGGGCGAGATGTTCGGCGAGCTGAGCCTCTTCGACCCCGGCCCCCGGCTGACGAGCGGTCGAGCCGTCGGCGAGGCCGAGCTGCTCGCACTGGGCAACGCCGACCTCCGGGCCTTCCTCGCCGATCACCCCCAGGTCGCCATGATGATGCTGGCCGGCCTGGCCCGGCGGCTCAGGCGCACCAACGAGGACATGTCTGACCTGGTGTTCACCGATGTGCCCGGCCGGGTCGCCAAGGCGCTGCTGGACCTGTCGGTCCGCTTCGGCAAGCGCACGGAC
>DATGRS010000261.1:0-3193 GCA_035303365.1 Ornithinicoccus sp. | reverse complement strand
ACCAACCGGGTGGAACTTGCCGTGCTGTCCGAGCGTGCCGGGTGGCTGCGCGACGGGGTGTGAGTGGCAAGACTCACAATCATGAATGATTATGCGGCGCTCCGTATACTCTGAAGCTTCTGCCCACCACGGACAGGAGTCCCCATGCACCGACTCGATGCCGCACTCGAGCCGCTCTATGAGCAGGTCCTTCAGCGCAACCCCGGCGAGACCGAGTTCCACCAGGCCGTCCTCGAGGTGCTGGACAGTCTCGGACCCGTGGTCCGCAAGCACCCCGACTACGGCGAGGCGCGCGTCATTGCCCGCCTGTGCGAGCCGGAGCGGCAGATCATCTTCCGGGTGCCCTGGGTCGATGACCGGGGCAAGATCGAGATCCACCGAGGTTTCCGCGTGGAGTTCAACTCGGCGCTCGGCCCCTACAAGGGAGGCCTGCGCTTCCACCCGAGCGTTCTGCTGGACACGGTCAAGTTCCTCGGTTTCGAGCAGATCTTCAAGAACGCCCTCACCGGCCTGCCGATCGGCGGGGGCAAGGGCGGCTCTGACTTCGACCCCAAAGGTCGCTCCGACATGGAGATCATGCGGTTCTGCCAGTCCTTCATGACCGAGCTCTACCGCCACATCGGCGAGTACACCGACGTCCCCGCGGGTGACATCGGAGTCGGCGGGCGCGAGATCGGCTACCTGTTCGGCCAGTACAAGCGCATCACCAACCGCTATGAGTCCGCGGTGCTCACCGGCAAGGGGCTGGGTTGGGGCGGGTCCCAGGTGCGTCGTGAGGCGACCGGTTACGGCACGGTCTTCTTCGTCGAGGAGATGCTGCGCACCAAGGGCGGCTCGTTCGACGGGGAGAGGGTTGTCGTCTCCGGCTCCGGCAACGTGGCGGTCTATGCCATGGAGAAGGTCCATCAGCTGGGCGGCACGGTCGTGGCGTGCTCCGACTCCAGTGGCTACGTCGTCGACGAGCGGGGCATCGACCTTGAGCTCCTCAAGGACGTCAAGGAGGTGCGTCGGGGCCGGATCTCGGAGTATGCCGAGGAGCGGGGCGCCAGGTTCGTCGCGGGCGGCAGCATCTGGGACGTGCCCTGCACGGTGGCGCTGCCCTGTGCGACTCAGAACGAGCTCGACGAGGATGGCGCGCTGGCGCTGGTCCGCAACGGCTGCATGGCGGTGGGGGAGGGCGCCAACATGCCGACCACCCCGGCCGCGGTCCGGGTGCTGCGCGAGGCGGGGGTGCTCTTCGCGCCGGGCAAGGCCGCCAATGCCGGTGGTGTGGCGACGAGTGCGCTGGAGATGCAGCAGAACGCCTCACGCGACTCGTGGTCCTTCGAGTACACCGAGGAGCGGCTCGGAGAGATCATGCGTGGCATCCATGAGCGCTGCGCGGCGACCGCTGACGAGTACGACGTGCCCGGCAACTATGTGCTCGGCGCCAACGCGACCGCCTTCATCCAGGTGGCGGACGCGATGCTCGCCCAGGGCGTCATCTGAGGAATCACTGTGCGGCGGCCGCGCGGCGCAGGCGGCGACGGATCACGAGGTCGACCACACCGCCGATGACCAGTGACAAGAGCACGCCGACGACCGCCATACGCCGCAGTCGCAGTCCCGAGAACCGCCCCGGGCGGAGCAGCCGCCCCACGGCGAAAGCGACGTTGTCCCCGGTGATGGCGCCGAGCGCGGCGACGAGGGCGAGCAGGGGGAGGGCCGGTGGTCCGTCGAGGGAGGCCAGCGCCATGACCAGGGCTGTTCCGCGGCAGCCAGGATGGCAGCGTTGCCGGTGTCGAAGACTCGGACACCCAGGTCTCTCAGAGCCGCGCTGCGGGCGGTCCCCACGGCGAGTTCAGGGGAGCCGCGGAGGGTGCCCGTTTGGACAACTCACGTGGTGTCGGTTGCGGAGGAGGGTGACCTGCGTCACTCTGGCGGATAGTCCAGGCTTCTGGGCACTGTCGGAGGCGAGGTGGGTCGCATGAGCGATGTGGTGCTCAACCAGGCGAAGAGCGAGGCGGACACCGAGCTCAAACGGGTGCTCGGGCCCAAGCTGCTCCTGCTCTTCATCGTGGGAGACATCCTCGGCACCGGCATCTACGCGCTGACGGGCAAGGTGGCCGGCGAGGTGGGCGGTGCCGTGTGGCTGCCGTTCATCGTGGCCTTCTCGATCGCGATCGTGACCGCGTTCAGCTATCTGGAGCTCGTGACGAAGTACCCGCAGGCTGGTGGGGCCGCCTCCTTCGTCCACCGCGCGTTCGACATCCACTTCATCACGTTCCTGGTCACCTTCACCGTGATGGCCAGCGGCATCACCTCGGCGTCCACGGCTTCTCGGGCCTTCGCGGAGAACCTTGCGAAGGGATTCGGGTGGTGGATCGACGAGGAGGGGGCCGTCGACGCTGGCGCGATCCTCATCGGGGCGCTGCTGTTCATCCTGGTCGTCGCGGCGATCAACTTCCGCGGCGTCGCGGAGTCGGTGAAGACGAATGTGGTGCTGACCCTGATCGAGCTCTCCGGACTGCTGCTGGTCATCTTCGTCGGCCTGTGGGCGGTGCTCGGCTTCTCGGGTGCCGAGGTGGACTTCTCCCGCATCACCGTCTTCGAGAGCCCCGACGGGAAGAACGCGTTCGTCGCCGTGACCGCGGCGACCGCGCTCGCCTTCTTTGCCATGGTCGGTTTCGAGGACTCGGTCAACATGGCCGAGGAGACCAAGGAGCCCAGCCGCATCTTCCCGAAGGTCATGCTCTCCGGCCTGGTGCTGACCGGCTTGATCTACGTGTTGGTCTCGATCACGGCGGTCGCGCTCGTGCCGGTCGGGGAGCTGTCCGAGGGTGGCACCCCGCTGCTCACCGTCGTCGAGCGTGGCGCACCAAACCTGCCGATCGACAAGATCTACCCGTTCATCGCCATGTTCGCGGTGGCCAACTCCGCCCTGATCAACATGATGATGGCCTCTCGGCTGCTCTACGGCATGTCGCGCCAGGGCGTTCTGCCGTCCGTGCTGGGCCGGGTGCACCAAGGACGACGCACACCGTGGACCTCGATCATCTTCACCACCCTGCTGGCCGGCGGACTGATCGTGCTGGTCCAGTCGGTCGCCAACCTCGGTGATGTGACGGCTCTGCTCCTGCTGGCGGTCTTCGCCGTCGTGAACGTGGCCTGTCTGGTCCTCCGTAGGGACGCCGTCGGGCACGAGCACTTCACC
>DATGRS010000260.1:0-4624 GCA_035303365.1 Ornithinicoccus sp. | reverse complement strand
CGAGCTGGACGGCCCAGCCGGCCACGCCCGCCGTCGATGACGTCGCCGAGGCCGGGCGGCTCTGCGCAGACTTCTTTGCCGACATACCGGTGATCGACGAGCTCAGGGACCCACAGGTTGCCCTGGCCGAGCAGCGCGGGGCGTGGACCTACACCGTGCTGACCACCGCGGACCACAAGTACGTCGACTGTCTGATGGAGCTCGACCGCGGACTTCTCGGGAACCTCTTCGGCCCAGCGCGCACGCAGGGCGGCGGCGGGGTGACCCAGCTGTCAGCTGAAGCTCCTGCTGCCGACCGGATCGAGGCCGCGATGTACGGCGGCACCGGCAGCGGTGACGCGGACGTGGTCGTCCTGGCCGTGAGCGGACGGGCCGGCGACGACGTGCAGAGCGTTGTCGCCCACACCCCGACGACCGGCGACGTGCAGGCCAGCGTCCACGAGGGCTACTGGGCGGCCTGGTGGCCCGCTGAGCTCGGGGAGGCCGAGAGCTCGACGATGGACGGGCTGAGCTTCACCGTGACCCTGCGGGACGGCAGCTCCTATGACGTGGCCTACGAGGCGGTGGAGGCCGTGCACCGGCCGTGACTCATGGCGGACGCCAGACAGGTGAAGGGCCCTTCGGCAGTATGAGTGCCAAAGGGCCCTTCGGGGTGATGGGCCAGGGGTGACGTCCCATCGATCAAATCAGTTTCCGTGCTCCCACGGGCACCGTCACCAGCGCCTGCGCGACGAGCGAACCCGTCGTACGGATTACTTCTTCTGAGCGATCACGCCTTCCCTTGCGGGATGGCGTGAGACATTTCTACGTCACCGCACAGCTCCGGCGCAAGGGGTCGAGCCAAAGTTTCTCGAAAACTTTCTTGTGCACAGGTTTATGCACACCCTTTTGGGAGTTGTCCACGGTTTTTCGCTGACTGTCCACGGCCTGTCCACAGCGGCTGTGGACGGCGCAACTCGGCAGTCGTCGTTGCGGGATGCCGGAGCCAGGGCGCGTGGAGGCCGGCCACTCGCCGGTCGGGGCATCGAACTCCGTTGCCCCGAACATGACGAAATCGCCTGTGACACACAGTGAAGGGCCCTTCGGCAGTATGAGTGCCAAAGGGCCCTTCGGGCGACGGGACGAGGGTGACGCTCCCGTCGATGCACCGGTCTCTGTGTTCCCACCAGCGATGTCACCTCTGCTGGTGCGAGGGCCGAGGCCCTCGGGTGGATCCAGTGTTCCGGTCCATCCGCCTTCCCTTGCGGGATGGCGTGAGACATTTCTATCCCCTCGACGGCTGCGGCGCAAGAGGTTGCGCAAAATTCTTTTGAAAAACACCGGAACAAGCGTTGTTCTCCACAAGCGGATGTTACTTGTCCACCGGTCTGCGCTGACTGTCCACAGCCGGTCCACAGCCTCATGCGTCACCGAGCGCCAAAGCGATGGCCCGGTCGCGCTCCCCGGCCAACCGCTCTACAGCGTGCCGGTCGATAGGGCTGCCCGGCTTCTCCACCTGGGCCCGCAGGTCCTCGACCGTCATGGCCAGCCCCCAGGCGGTCGACAGGGCGGGATGTGGATCCCGGCCGGCGAGTGCGGCATGACCCTCAGCGAGTCCGTGCTGGAGGTCGGCAACAGACCGCGCTCGGGACCCGGTGGCGCGCTCGCCGAGAGCGCCCAGCGCAAGAGCGTGCAGAACTGCCGTAGTCCGAGCCAGGTCAATGTGGGGTGGGCCGGCCCTGGCGTTCTCCCAGTCCACAACACCGGTGATCCGTCCGTGCTGCGTGAGCACGTTGGCAGGGTGGTAGTCGAGGTGCAGCAGCCGGTCCTGGTCCGGAACCTCGGCGAGCCGCGACCGGGATGAACGTGAGGACGTGGACCGCTTGGCCGCGGAGCACACCGCGCATCACGAACTCCGGCACCGGCACCCCACCCGAGCCTGCGGCGACCATGGCGGCGTGCTCGCGCTCCGCGACCTGCGCAGCGGCGAAGACACGGACGACGAGTGGTGGCCGCCCGGCGGCGGGTGTGAACGACCAGAGGCCGGCGCTCCCGAGGCCGCGCTGCATGGGCTCAGGGGTCGTCGCCTGATGGAGCCTGACTCGACGAGCCAGACCCTCAACGCCTCCTCCATCTTGACCATCACCGACATACTGGCGCAGTGACCCGGACCTGGACACCCGGCTGACCGTGCCCTCCGCACCCGCCGTCGGACAGGCGCTGGCCGTCCTCAAGTTGCTCGCGCGGCACGCCGGGCCGCTGCCTGCCGCCTCCATCGCCCGCGAGCTGGGTCTCCCTCGGTCGACGACCTACCGCCTGCTGGACGAGATGGCGGCGCAGGGTTTCGTCGTCCACCTGCCTGAGGAACGGCGCTACGGCCTCGGTGTCGCGGTGTTCGAGCTCGGGTCGGCGTACTCCCGGCAGGAGCCGATGCAGCGGCTGGCCCGGCCGCTGCTCGCCCGGCTGGCCGATCGCACGGGACACAACGCCCACCTCGTGGTGCTGCACGGCCGGGACGTGCTCTACGTGATCGAGGAACGGGTGGTGGGTCGTCCGTCCCTGGTCACCGATGTCGGGGTGCGGCTGCCGGCGACCCTCACCGCGAGCGGTCTGGCGATCTTGGCGGCGCTGCCACCGGCGCAGGTCCGCGCGCTCTACCCCTCGCCCGACGCGTTCGTGCAGCGCCACGGGAGCGGCCCAACCTCGTTGAGCCGGCTCCGCCGGATCCTGGTCGACGTGCGGGCCGCCGGCTTCGCGGCCGAGACCGACTCGGTCACCCCTGGGCTGGCCTCGGTCGCGTCGGCGGCCCTGGACCACAACGGTCACCCGGTCGCCGGGATCGCGGTGACCTATCCCGTCGACGAGGTGGACGGCACGGTGCGGGAGAGGCTGGTCGAGGCCACCCGGTGGTGTGCGGACGAGCTCACTCGACGGTTGGGCGGCGACCCCCACAGCCGTTCGGTGCAGGCCCCCCGGTCGTAGCATCTCGTCATGGACGACCTCACTCCGCTGTTCAGCAGAGCGGCCCAGGAAGCGGCCGCGTTCCGCGCCTCGCTCGACACCCGACCGGTGCAGGCCCCAGCAGACCAGGCGGAGTCGCTGGGGCGCCTCGACGTGCCCCTCCCCGACGGCCCACGCGATCCCGCGGAGGTGGTCGAACAGCTCATTGATGCCGCTGGGCCCGGCCTGATGTCGACTGCCGGACCGCGCTACTTCGGCTTCGTCATCGGCGGGGCGCTCCCGGCTGCCTCCGCGGCGGACATGCTGGCCGTCGGCTGGGACCAGTGCGCGTTCAATGGCCACCTGTCGCCGGCGGCAGCCGCGGCAGAGCAGGCCGCCGGTGCCTGGCTCAAGGACCTGCTCGGTATGCCGGAGGGCGCCGGCGTCGGGTTCGTCACCGGCGCGCAGGGCGCCAACACCGTCGGCCTCGCCAGCGCCAGGCACCACCTGCTGCGAGAGGCGGGGTGGGACGTGGAGGCTCGCGGCCTGTGGGGCGCACCACGGCTACGGGTGCTCGCCGGTGCCGAGCGGCACGCGACCATCGACCGCTCGCTACGGCTGCTCGGGCTGGGCACCGACGCGCTCGAGGAGGTGACGGTCAACGCTCAGGGAGCGATCGACGTCGACGATCTTCGGCGGGTGCTGGCGAGCGCACCGGCGGATCGTGAGCACCCCACCGTCGTCTGTCTGCAGGCGGGCAACGTCAACACCGGAGCGGTCGACGAGCTGCGTGCCGCCACCGAGCTGGCTCATGAGCACTCGGCGTGGGTGCACGTCGACGGCGCGTTCGGGCTCTGGGCGGCCGCCAGCCCGTCGCTGCGGCACCTCGTCGAGGGGGTCGGGCTGGCGGACTCCTGGGGCTGCGACGGCCACAAGTGGCTCAACGTCCCCTACGACTCCGGCTTCGCGTTCTGCTCCCGCTCGGAGGTGCAGACCGCCGCGATGTCCTACACCGCGTCCTACCTCACCGGATCCGGCTCCGCCCCCGGGGCCGGTGACTTCACCGCCGAGTCGTCCCGGCGGGCGCGCGGCTTCGCCGTGTGGGCGGCCCTGCAGGAGCTGGGCCGACAGGGAGTCGCCGACCTGGTGGACCGCTGCTGCAGCCACGCCCGCCGCTTCGCGGACTCCCTGGGCAGCGCGGGGCTGGAGATCGTCAACGACGTCGTGCTCAACCAGGTGCTGGTCGGCTTCGGGGGTGAGGGGGCAGAGGCCGACGCCCGCACGGACGCCGTCATCGCCCGGATCCAGCAGGACGGCACGTGCTGGATGGGCGGCACGACCTGGCGCGGACGACGGCTGATGCGGATCGCGGTGTCCAACTACCAGACGACCACCGACGACGTGGACGCCTCCGTGGCTGCCGTCCTGCGGGCCGTCAGGGACGCCGCCTAGAGTCGGGGGCATGCGCGCGATCACGATCCCGGAGCCGGGCGAGGCGGAGGCACTCGTCCTCGCCGACGTCGCGGCTCCGACGGTCGGTCGCGGCGAGGTGCTCATCAACGTGGTGGCCGCCGGCGTGAACCGCGCCGACATCATGCAGCGCAAGGGGTTCTACCCACCGCCCGAGGGTGAGACCGAGCTCCTGGGGCTCGAGGTCAGCGGAACCATCGCGGAGGTCGGGGAAGGCGTCGAAGGGTGGTCGGTC
>DATGRS010000259.1:0-8980 GCA_035303365.1 Ornithinicoccus sp. | reverse complement strand
CTCGACCATCAGGATCGACACGCCGGAGGCGTTGATCGTGGAGACGGCCTCGAAGACGCTGTCCTGCATCAACGGTGACAGGCCCGCCGAGGGCTCGTCCAGGAAGAGGACCTCGGGGTCGGTCATCAGCGCCCGACCCATTGCCACCACCTGCCGCTCGCCACCAGAGAGCGAGCCGGCCTTCTGGCGCCGCCGGTCGGCCAGCAGACCGAAGAGCTCACTCACCCTGGCGAACCGTTCGTCAAACTCCTTCGGGCGCACATACATCCCCATCTCGAGGTTCTCCTCGACGGTCAGCGACGGGAACACGTTGTTGTTCTGGGGCACGTAGCCCACCCCGACCCCGACCAGCCGGTGCGCCGGGGCGCCGGTGATGTCCTCGTCGCGCAGGGTGACCACGCCCGAGCGAACCGGCACCAGGCCGAACAGCGTCTTGATCAGCGTCGACTTGCCGGCTCCGTTCGGACCGATGATGCCGACCAGCTCCCCCTGGTCGACGTGCACGTTGCACCCGTTGAGGATGTTGACCTCGGGGATGTAGCCGGACACCAAGTCGGTGCAGGCGAGCAGTGGGCGCTCCCTCGTGCTCTCTGTGCTCACTCCGCGTCCTCCTTCTTCGGCGTGTCGCTCGGGAGACTGCGCCGCGATCCGAGATAGGCGTCGATAACAGCCTTGTTCCGGCGGATGTCATCCGGGCGACCCTCCGCGATGACCCGCCCCTCAGCGAAGCAGACGACCCAGTCGCTGATCGACATGATCACGTCCATGTCGTGCTCGACCAGGATGATGGTCACGCCTTCGTCCCGCAGCGCCTGGATGTGACCGAGCAGCGACTGCGTCAGGGCGGGGTTCACCCCGGCCATGGGCTCGTCCAGCATGACGAGGGACGGCTGGACCATGAGCGCCCGCGCCATCTCGAGGAGCTTGCGCTGCCCGCCGGACATCGTGCCGGCGAACTCGTCGCGCATGTGCGTGAGGTTGAAGCGCGCCAGCAGCTCCTCCGCACGCTTCTCGTTCTCTCGCTCCTGCCCACCCCACAGGAAGCGGAGCGGGGCGCGCCACAGGCTCTCCCCCGCCTGGTCAGTGGCGCCCAGCATGACGTTGTCCAGGGTGGTGAGGCGCATCAGCGCCTTGGTGAGCTGGAAGGTGCGGACCATGCCGAGCCGGGCGATCTTGTAGGCCGCCATGCCGTTGATCTGGGTGCCGTTGAACGACCAGGTGCCGTCTGTCGGGCTGTCGAACCCGCTGACCACGTTGAAGAAGGTCGACTTGCCTGCCCCGTTGGGGCCGATCAGCGCCGTGATGGTGCCTCGCTGCACCTCAAGGTGCTCGACATCGACGGCAGTCAGTCCACCGAACTGCCGCAGCACGTGGTCCGAGACCAGGATCGGGTCAGGCTTGGCGACGCCGGGCTCCGGAGCCACATCGCGCAGCGCAGCAGCGGCGCGCTGAGCGCCGGCGGACGGCCCGGCAGTCTCCAGCTCGTGCTCGGCCTCCAGCAGCTCCTCGCGCTCGTGGACCAGGTCCTGGTCAATCTCCTTGTGGTGGTCAGCGGACATCGAGACGCAACTCCTTCTGGTTGCCCAGCAGTCCGGCCGGGCGGAACATCATGAGCAGCATCAGTCCCAGGCCGACCGCGGCGAAACGGACGGCGCCCACGTCCGCGCTGTCAAGGATGCTGCTCGGGATGGCCCCGGTCCCGATGAGCTGACGCAGGAACGAGTCCAGGAACGTCAGCAGGAACCAGAACACGATCGCCCCGAGGATGGGGCCCATGACCCGGCTCGCCCCGCCCAGGATCATGATCGTCCACAGATAGAAGGTGAGGATGGGCATGAAGACGTCCGGGCTGAGCGCCTGGGTGTTGATCGCCAGTAGTGAGCCGGCCAGCGCGCCCAGCACGCCGCCCAGGATGAGACTCTGCATCTTGAAGGAGAAGACGTTCTTGCCCAGGCTTCGTGCCGCCTGCTCGTCCTCGCGCACGGAGCGCAGCACCCGGCCCCACGGCGAGTGGATCAGCAGGGCGACCAGGCCCGAGGCCAGCAGCGCCGCCCCCCACGCCACCGTCATCACCCACAGTGCATTTGCGGAGAAGTTGAACGGTCCGAGGCGCAGAGGGCCACTGAAGGGGTTGAACGCGTAGAACTCGTTGGCGAACTGGGTGATGCCGAAGACACCGCCCGTGAGCGGCTCTGCCCAGTCGGAACGGTAGATATATCGGAGCACCTCGGCCGCCGCGATCGTGGCGATGGACAGATAGTCCCCGCGAAGCCGGAGGGTTGGCACACCCAGGAGCAGAGCCAGCACGATGGCGCAGGCCACGCCGATCAGGACGCCCACCCACAGGGGCAGACCCCAGGCGACGACGGAGACGGCGGTGCCGTAGGCACCGACCAGCATGAAGCCCACCTGACCGAAGTTGAGCAGGCCGGTGTAGCCGAAGTGGATGTTGAGCCCCACCGCGGCCAAGGCGTAGATCGCCGCCTCCGGGCCGAAGGCGCCGCGGATCGAGTTGCTGAGAATGCTGAGCAGGTCCATGGTCTCTCTCCCCTCAGCCCACGCGCTCGCGGCGACCGAGGATGCCTTGTGGGCGGAACAGCAGGACGAGGATCATGACCAGGAGGGCCCACATGTTCTGCAAGGACGACGGGAACCAGAGGGTGGAGTACTGCGCGACCAGTCCGATCACCAGGGCGCCGATCATGGCACCGTAGGCACTTCCGAGTCCGCCGAGGATGACCGCGGCGAACATGAGCAGCAGCAGCTGGAACCCCATGTCGGTGAAGACGGTCTGGGTCACCCCGAGCATCACGCCGCCGATGCCGGCCAGGGCGCCACCCAGCACCCAGACCATCAGGACCACCCGCTCGACGTTGATGCCGGAGGCGGAGGCCAGGTCGACGTTGTCGTTGACCGCGCGCATCGCCTTGCCGATGCGCGTCCGTTGGAGCATGAAGGCGACCAGGGCCATGATCGCGAAGGCAATGAGCGTGACGGCGAGATCTCGCGGAGTGATCCGGAAGAGGCCGAGGTCCATGGCAGTCTGCACGTTGTACTGGTCGTAGCCACGACGACGCGAGCCGAACAGGACGAGCAGCACGTGGCGAATCACCAGGGCCAGCCCGATCGCGACGATGAACTGCTGGATCAGCCCGGCGCTCTTGTGCCGCATCGGACGCCATACCGCCAGGTCGAGCAGTCCCGCCAGAGCGGCCGTGAGGAGCATCGCGATGAGCGCGGCGACCAACAGCGGGAGATTCAGCGGGCTGACCGACAGGAAGAAGGCCATCACTGCGCCGAAGGTGACGAACTCGCCGTGCGCGAAGTTGATCAGGCGCGTCGTCCCGAAGACCAGCGACAGACCGACCGCGGTGATCGCGATGATGGCGCCGAACTTGATGCCCTCGACGGTCAGCTGGATGAACCGGTCGAGGAACGACGGTCCCGTGGAGGCACCGCCGCCCTCGCTGTCCCCCGCGGCGAGCTGGAAGATCACGCCCTGGTTGGCGCCGGGACGGACGACGACTCCGGTCACCGTCTCGCCGCCCTCCGCGCGGGGCGCGACACCCTCGGGAAGCTCCGCGGGATCCAGGGACACGCTGTAGGTCCCTGGGCCGGGCAGCGGGACCTCCCACTGGCCATTGTCGTCCGTCGTGGCCGTGCCTATCTCGGCGTCGTCCTGGGTCACCCTGATGGTGAGCCCCGGGATCGGCTGCCGGTCCGGTCCGCGGATGCTTCCGCGCAGTGACTCAGCAGCCTCCTCGGGCTCCTCGGTGCCCTCCGTGCTGTCGCCCTGCGCGAGGACCGCAGCACTCGGCACCGCGGCCGGTGGCGGCGGGCTGTTGTTGGCGCCCACGGCGGCCGCACCTGGGACCAGCATCACGGTCAGGAGCAGCGCCGCGAACAGGGACATGACGCGGGCGCGCACGGGTCCTCCTTCGGATCGCTGCCGGGAAGTTAACCACACTGCACGACACCACAACAGATCCGTCTCTGACGCGTGTCCGAAACGTGATCGCGCTGGCGTCCCAGAGAGTCGGTCGTGACGACCTCGGAGACCCTCAAGGCGCTTCCCACGTGATCCTCCTGCCAGCCGTGCCCGCTGGTCAGTGGGCCGCGTCGTGCCACGTGCGGCCCCAGCCCACGCTGACCTCGAGCGGCACCTCCATCTCGATCGCCGCGCCCATCTCGTTGCGCACCAGGTCCTCGACCACTGCCTTCTCGCCGGCCGGCACCTCGAGCACCAGCTCGTCGTGCACCTGCAGCAGCATCCGGGTCGCGAGCCCCTCGCGCTGGAGTGCCTTCTCCACCCGCAGCATGGCGACCTTGATGATGTCGGCAGCCGAGCCCTGGATGGGGGCGTTGAGCGCCATGCGCTCCGCCATCTCTCGTCGTTGCCGGTTGTCGGAGGTGAGGTCCGGCAGGTAGCGGCGTCGTCCGAGCATCGTCTCGGTGAACCCCGTGCCGCGTGCTTCCGCGACGACGTCACGCAGATAGTCACGGACCCCGCCGAACCGGGCGAAGTAGTCCTCCATGAGCCCACTGGCCTCCCCCGTGGAGATGCCCAGCTGCTTGGAGAGCCCGAACGCGGACAGTCCGTAGGCCAGGCCATAGCTCATCGCCTTCACCTTGGACCGCATCTCGGCGGTGACGTCGGCCGGGGCCACCCCGAACACCCGCGAGCCGACGAACCGGTGGAGGTCCTCCCCGGTGCGGAAGGCCTCGATCAGACCCGCGTCGCCGGACAGGTGCGCCATGATTCGCATCTCGATCTGGCTGTAGTCGGCGGACAGCAGCTCGTCGTAGCCCGGACCCACCACGAAGGCCTGGCGGATTCGCCGGCCCTCCTCGGTGCGGATCGGGATGTTCTGCAGGTTGGGCTCGGTCGAGCTCAACCGGCCCGTGGCGGCGATGGTCTGCTGATAGGTCGTGTGGATGCGTCCGTCGTCCGCGACCGACTTGATCAGGCCCTCCGTGGTGACCCGCAGGCGCGTCTTGTCCCGGTGCCGGAGGAGCGCCTCGAGGAACGGGTGCTCGGTCTGTGCGTAGAGACCCGCCAGTGCGTCGGCGTCGGTGGTGTAGCCGGTCTTGGTCCTGCGGGTCTTGGGGAGCGCCAGCGTGTCAAAGAGGACCGACTGCAGCTGCTTGGGTGAACCCAGGTTGATCGTGTTGTCACCGATGGCGTCCCACGCGTCCTGCTGAGCCTGCGCCATCGCATCGGCGAACTCGGACTCGAGCTGCTCGAGCGCCTCGAGATCGACCGCGATGCCGACCCGCTCCATTTCACCGAGCGTGCCGACCAGCGGCAGCTCGATGTCAGCCAGGAGGGCGGCCCCCTGGACGTCGGCGATCTCCGAGTCCAGCGTCTCGGCCAGGTCCACCACGGCCCTGGCATGCACCAGCGAGGACTGCACCGCGGCGTCCCCATCCCCCATGTCGAGGTCGAGTAGCCCCTGGTCGGGCTGTGCCTGCTCGGCGCGGAGCTCACGCTTCAGGTAGCGCAGCACCAGGTCAGCCAGGTCGTAAGATCGCTGGTCCGGTCGGACAAGGTAGGCCGCCAGGGCGGTGTCACTGACCAGCCCCGCGAGCGGTAGGCCCCGCGCCTGCAGGGCGTGCAGCGGACCCTTGGCGTCGTGCATGACCTTGGGGACGTCGGGGTCCGCCAGCCAGGAGGCGAGCGCGGTCTCCGCACCCGGGTCAAGGTCGGTCAGCGTCACATAGCCGGCGGCCTCGGTCGTCGCGAGACCCAGGCTCGTGGCATCGCCCACCCCGCGTGCCCAGCTTCCGGTGACGTGGACGCCGGTCCGCGTGCCCGCCGGTGCATGGTCGGCCAGCCACGCCGGCAGGTCGACCGGTTCGATGCGGCTCCCGGCCACCTCGATGCCCTCCTCAGCCTCGTCCTCCACTGGGTCGAGGTACTCGAAGAGCCGGTCTCGCAGCACCCGGAACTCCAAACGGTCGAAGACGGTGTGGATCTCCTCACGGTTCCAGACCCGCCGCTCCAGCTCATCGAGCTCCACAGGGAGCTCCAGGTCCGCGACCAGCTGGTTGAGCCGCCGGTTGCGCAGCACGCCGTCGAGGTGGTCGCGCAGCGACTGGCCGGCCTTGCCGGTCAGCTGGTCGGCGTTGGACACGATGCCCGCCAGGTCGCCGTACTGCCCGATCCACTTGGCGGCGGTCTTGGGGCCCACGCCCGGCACCCCGGGCAGGTTGTCGGAAGACTCCCCCACCAATGCGGCCAGGTCGGAGTAGCGCTCGGGCGTCACGCCATACTTCTCCTGCACCGCCGCCGGGGTCATCCGGACCAGGTCGGAGACTCCCTTACGCGGGTAGAGCACGGTGACCTTGTCGCCCACGAGCTGCAGCGCGTCCCGGTCCCCCGTGCAGATGAGCACCTCCATGCCATCTTCCCGCGCTCGGGTCGTCAGGGTGGCCAGCAGGTCGTCCGCCTCGTAGCCGTCCAGCTCCAGGTGCGGGATCCGGAGGGCGTCCAGCACCTCGCGGATGATCGGGATCTGCCCCTTGAACTCCGTCGGGGTGGCCGAGCGACCGGCCTTGTACTCCGCGTAGTCCTCGCTGCGGAACGTCTTGCGGGACACGTCGAAGGCCACCGCGACATGGGTCGGCGCCTCGTCGCGCATCACGTTGATCAGCATCGAGGTGAACCCGAACACCGCGTTGGTGCTCTGCCCGGTGGTCGTGGAGAAGTTCTCCACGGGCAGCGCGAAGAACGCGCGGTAGGCGAGGGAATGTCCGTCCAGCAGCAGCAGTCGACTCACGCATGCCACCCTAGGTCCCATGACTGACACCGACGCACGCCGACTGGGCGTTCCCGACATCAGGGGCACCCTGCTCGAGCGCATGGGCATCGAGATCACCGAGTATGACGCTCAGCGCACGAGCGGACGGATGCCGGTGGAGGGGAACACCCAGCCCTACGGGCTGCTCCACGGCGGCGCGTCGGCGGTCCTGGCCGAGTCGCTGGGCTCGATCGCCTCGGCCGTCCATGCCGGCCCGGACCGGATCGCGGTCGGCGTCGACCTCAACATCACCCACCACCGGGCGGTGCGCAGCGGGCACGTCACCGGGGTCGCGACACCGCTGAGCCTGGGCCGTTCGGTGGCGGCCTACGAGATCGTGGTGACCGACGACGCGGGTCAGCGGGTCGCCACAGCCCGGCTGACCTGCCAGCTGAGGGACCGACCCCCCGGATCCTGACCGCCCCTGCGTCTACAGCCCGCCGCGCCCCGGCATACTCGGAGCGTGGATCAACTCTTTCCCGGTGCCGGCACGGTGCTCAACGTCCTGACGGTGCTGGTGGGGTCGATCCTCGGGATGCTCTTCGGGCACCGGCTCTCGGAGTCCACCCGTTCGGTCGTCACGGACTCCCTGGGCCTGGTGACGCTGATGGTGGCGATCCTGTCGATGCTGGAGATCTCCTCCCCCGCCCTCGAGGAGTACGTGGGATCGGGCGTCCCCGTGCTGATCGTCCTCGGAGCCCTGCTGATCGGCGGAATCATCGGGTCGCTCCTGCGGATCGAGCGGCGGGTCGAGTCGCTCGCCGGCGTGATCCAGTCATTCGTCGCCAGGCGGACCCCCGGCGTCGCCGCTCTTGACGCCGCCGCTGACGAGGTACTTACCGATGACGCCGACCACGCAGCCGAGCCCGGCGCGTCCCATCCGCACGTCTCGGCCCGGGAACGGTTCATCGAGGGCTGGCTCACCGCATCGCTGCTCTTCTGCGTCGGGCCGCTGACGATCCTGGGCTCCCTGAACGACGGGCTCGGACGAGGGATCGACGAGCTGGCGCTCAAGTCGGTGCTGGACGGCTTCGCGGCACTGGCCTTCGCCTCGTCGTTCGGACTGGGCGTGGCCTTCTCAGCAGTGTCTGTCGCCGTCGTCCAGGGCGGTCTGACCGTCGTCGGCGTGCTGCTGGGATCGCTGGTGCCGGACGCCCACATTGCCGCGCTCACAGTTGTGGGCGGGCTGCTCCTGGTCGGCATCGCCCTGCGCCTGCTGCGCATCCGGGACATCCCGGTCGGGGACCTGCTACCGGCCCTGGCCGTGGCCCCGGTCCTGGTCTGGCTCGTCGGCACCCTGACCTGACGGCAGGGTGACCGATGCGGGTTATTTGCCCGGCATCCCGGAGATGACCGCGTCGGCCACCTCACGCATGGACAGACGGCGATCCATCGCTGCCTTCTGGATCCAGCGGAACGACTCTGCCTCGGTCAGCTTGAGCTGCTGCTGCAGCAGCCCCTTGGCACGGTCCAGCCGCTTCCTCGTCTCGAACCGCTCGGCGAGGTCGGCCACCTCGGACTCCAGCGCCTGGCGCTCCTGCCAGCGGGAGCGTGCGATGTCGATCGCGGGGAGCACGTCGTTGGCGGTGAACGGCTTGACGATGTAAGCCATCACCCCGGCGTCGCGGGCCCGCTCGACCAGAGCCCGGTCGCTGAACGCGGTGAGCATCACGACGGGCGCGACTCCCTCGCGGCCCAGCAGCTCGGCCGCGCTGATGCCGTCCATCGCGGGCATCTTGACGTCCATCACGATCAGGTCGGGGGTGAGCTCACGCGCCATCTCGACCGCCTGCTCGCCGTCTCCGGCCTGGCCCACGACGTCGTAGCCTGCCTCGCCGAGCATCTCGACCAGGTCGAGCCGGATGAGCGCCTCGTCCTCGGCGACCAGGATGCGGATGGGTGCGGGTGCCCCCGACTCCTCGATCTGCTCGGTCTGGGTAGGGACGGTGTCCGTCTCCGGCGACTTCGGCGGGCGCGGGACCGGGCGTTCTGAGGTGCTCACGCCTGCAGCGTATCCCGTCGCCCTGACGGGTTGCTGACGTGCCGGGCGTGCGTGCCGGGAGCGGGACTCGAACCCGCACGCCCTTTCGAGCAGAGCATTTTGAGTGCTCCGTGTCTGCCATTCCACCACCCCGGCCGGTGACCGGGACAGCATACCGGCCGGACGGTGCAGCAGCGCC
>DATGRS010000258.1:0-4192 GCA_035303365.1 Ornithinicoccus sp. | reverse complement strand
GGAGGACGCCCGGGCGCCCTACCTGACGCCGCTGGCGCCCGCGGCCGAACCCGCCGCGGCGGCCCGGCGCATCCACGGCCTGCTCACCGCGAGGCGGGACTGACCGCACACCACGGCACCCCCGACGACGTGGACGCCCAGGGACCGCGGTCCATCCCCCCGACAGGTCCGCGCCCCGCCCGCAACCGCGCCCCGTCGCGGCGGGGACGCCGCAGCACCCCCCGAACGGTCACGCGGCAGCCCCCAGTCGCTCCGCGGCCAGCACCGCCGCACCCACGATCCCCGCGGTGTTGCGCAGCTTCGCCGGCACGATCGGCGTGCGCAGCCGCAGGTGGGGCAGGAACTTGTCGGATTTCCGGCTGACCCCGCCGCCGACCACGATCAGGTCCGGCCACAGCAGGTCCTCCACCACCGAGTAGTAGCGTTGCAGCCGCTCCTCGGCCCACTGCCGGTAGGAGAGCTTCTCGCGCTCCTTGACGCTGGAGGCGGCCCGCGTCTCGGCGTCGTGGCCGTCGATCTCCAGGTGACCGAACTCGGTGTTGGGCACCAGCACACCGTCGACCAGCAACGCCGACCCGATCCCGGTCCCCAGGGTGGTCATGAGCACCACCCCCGTGACACCGGCCGCGGCGCCGTAGCGGTGCTCGGCCACCGCTGCGGCGTCGGCGTCGTTGACCACCAGGACCCGCCGTCCCGTCGCCTCGGACAGCAGCGCCTGGACGTCGGTGCCGATCCAGGAGCGGTCCACGTTGGCGGCGCTGCGCGCCACCCCGTGCTGGATGACCGCGGGGAAGGTGACCCCCAGCGGGGTGTCCTCGGCGACGTGGTCGGGGAAGGCCGCGGCGATCTCCGCCACCACCGGGGCCACCGCCTCGGGAGTGGCGGGACGGGGCGTGGCGATCTTGAGCCGGTCGACCACGAACGCTCCGCCGGCCAGGTCCACCGGGGCGCCCTTGATGCCGCTGCCGCCGATGTCGATGCCGAGCCCGATCCGTGCACTGGGACGCGTCATCAGAACTCCCCGCCTCTCCGTCGCCCTGCCTGGCAGGTGTATTCAACCCTGTTCCTGCCCCCGCTTCACCGATTACGCCGCAACCGCCACTGCGGATAGGCTGGACGACCGGCCCGCAGCATCCCAGACAGACCCACGAAAGAGACGGCACCAGTGACCGGCATCCACGGCCGCCGCGGCCCTTTCGCCGAGGGCGACATCGTGCAGTTGACCGACCCCAAGGGGCGGATGCACACCATCACCCTGCGCGCCGGCGCGGCGTTCCACACCCACCGGGGACGACTCGACCACGACGACCTGATCGGCCGCCCCGAGGGCAGCGTCGTGACCGCCAGCTCCGGCATCGCCTACGTCGCCCTGCGCCCCCTGCTGGCCGACTTCACCCTGTCGATGAAACGCGGCGCCACCATCGTCTACCCCAAGGACGCCGCCCAGATCGTCGCGCAGGCCGACATCTTCCCGGGCGCCCGGGTGCTGGAGGCCGGGGTCGGCTCGGGGGCGCTGACCTGCTGGCTGCTGCGCGCCGCCGGGGAGCACGGGTACGTCTCCTCCTACGAGCGCCGCGCCGACTTCGCCGAGATCGCGCGCACCAACGTCACCCGCTTCTTCGGCGCCGCCCCCGACTCCTGGCGGCTCACCGTGGGCGACCTCGCCGAAAGCCTGGACGAGGGCGACTTCGACCGGGTGGTCCTGGACATGCTCTCGCCCTGGGAGTGCCTGGACGCGGTCGCCAAGGCCCTGATCCCCGGCGGGCTCATCTGCGTGTACGTGGCCACCACCACGCAGCTGTCGCGCGTCGTGGAGACCCTGCGCGAGCACGGCTCCTTCCACGAGCCCCACCCCTTCGAGACGCTGCTGCGCACCTGGCACGTGGAGGGCCTGGCGGTGCGCCCCGACCACCGCATGATCGGGCACACCGGGTTCCTGGTCACCGCGCGCCGGCTCGCCGACGACGCGACCGCGCCCGAACGGCGCCGCCGCCCCGCCAAGGGCGCCTACGGACAGGACTACGTCAACGCCCGTGAGGAGGCCGCGGAGCCCTCGGAGGCAGAGGGCGGACGATAAGACGACCCGACGTTACGTTCTCATTACGCCACGGCCAGAATTCCCGCTCTGACCTCGCTGTTCGCAAGTTTGAGGAGTGGCTTGGCCCACACTCGACAAGATCGGCAGGTTAGGAACCGGGCCTGGGTAGGTAGGCTCCGGAATAGATTTTTCCTCTTAACGGGAGGTGGCGGACGTGGCCGATCGCGATGACGAGCGTCATGCAGAGCGCGACCGTGACGAACTCATGGCTCAGGTCTCCTACCTGGAAAAGGAGCTCAGCGTCCTGCGGCGTAAGCTCGCCGACTCCCCTCGGCACGTGCGGCTGCTCGAAGACCGGCTCCAGGAGGCCCAGACCGCCCTGGCAGCGGCCAACGCCAAGAACGAGCGGCTGGTCACGGCTCTGAAGGAGGCCCGCGACCAGATCGTGGCCCTCAAGGAGGAGGTCGACCGCCTCTCCCAGCCCCCCTCCGGGTTCGGGGTCTTCCTGGGCGCCCGTGAGGACGACACCGTCGAGATCTTCACCAACGGCCGCAAGATGCGGGTGAACGTGAGCCCCTCGGTCGACATCGACGACCTGCGGCCCGGCCAGGAGGTGATGCTGAACGAGGCGTTCAACATCATCGAGGCCTCCTCCTACGAGACCGTCGGCGAGGTCGTCATGCTCAAGGAGATCCTTGAGGACGGCGACCGCGTCCTGGTCATCTCCAACCACGACGAGGAGCGGATCGTCCGCATCGCCGAGCCGCTGCGCGACGAGCCGCTGCGCGCGGGGGACTCCCTGCTCCTGGAGCCCCGGTCGGGATACGTCTACGAGCGCATCCCCAAGTCCGAGGTCGAGGAGCTGATCCTGGAGGAGGTGCCCGACATCTCCTACACCGACATCGGCGGCCTCAGCGGGCAGATCGAACTGATCCGCGACGCGGTCGAACTGCCCTACCTGCACAAGGAGCTGTTCCGCGAGCACAAGCTGCGCCCTCCGAAGGGCGTGCTGCTGTACGGCCCGCCCGGGTGCGGCAAGACGCTCATCGCCAAGGCGGTCGCCAACTCCCTGGCCAAGCAGGTCGCCCAGAAGACCGGCCGCGACGTCGGCAAGAGCTTCTTCCTCAACATCAAGGGCCCCGAGCTGCTCAACAAGTACGTCGGCGAGACCGAGCGGCACATCCGGCTGGTCTTCCAGCGGGCCCGGGAGAAGGCCAGCGAGGGCACCCCGGTGATCGTGTTCTTCGACGAGATGGACTCCATCTTCCGCACCCGCGGCTCGGGTGTGTCCAGCGACGTGGAGAACACCATCGTCCCGCAGCTGCTCAGCGAGATCGACGGTGTCGAGGGCCTGGAGAACGTCATCGTCATCGGCGCGTCCAACCGCGAGGACATGATCGACCCGGCGATCCTGCGCCCCGGCCGGCTGGACGTCAAGATCAAGATCGAGCGGCCCGACGCCGAGGCGGCCCGCGACATCTTCTCCAAGTACATCACCCCCGACCTGCCGCTGCACGCCGACGACCTCGCCGAGCACGGCGGCTCGCCCACCGCGACGGTCAACGCGATGATCCAGCGGGTGGTCGAGCGGATGTACGCCGAATCCGAGGAGAACCGCTTCCTCGAAGTCACCTACGCCAACGGCGACAAGGAAGTCCTCTACTTCAAGGACTTCAACTCCGGCGCGATGATCCAGAACATCGTGGACCGGGCCAAGAAGATGGCCATCAAGGACTACCTGGACAACGGGGCCAGGGGCCTGCGCGTCTCGCACCTGCTCCAGGCGTGCGTGGACGAGTTCAGCGAGAACGAGGACCTGCCCAACACCACCAACCCCGACGACTGGGCGCGCATCTCCGGCAAGAAGGGCGAGCGGATCGTCTACATCCGGACCCTGGTCTCGGGCAAGAAGGGCGCCGACTCCGGCCGCTCCATCGACACCGTGCCCAACACCGGCCAGTACCTGTAGGAATACGGTTCTTGGGGGTCCCGCCGAGCATTCGGCGGGACCCTTGTTGGTTCCGGTTGGTGCCTGTTGGTTCTTGGCTGTGTGTCAGCAATGTGTCAGCGGGGTGGGCCGGGTGGTGGCGGGGGGCTGCTGTTTCCCGACCTCCGATGGTGGTTACGGAGAGTAATTCCGAGAGGGTTTCTGTT
>DATGRS010000257.1:0-3688 GCA_035303365.1 Ornithinicoccus sp. | reverse complement strand
GCCGCCCTAGCCCGCACTGCCGACCTGCTCCGCGACGACGCGGACGCTCTCGACGACGCCGCGCGCGCGGCATACGCCCAGCTCGGCGAGCCACCCTGGCCGGTGAGGGGCCTGGCCACCCTGTCCCCGGCGGTCCGGCGGAGGGTATGGCGAGAGCTGGCGCTGCGTGCCGGCTCACCGTCCGGTGCGCTCACCGCCGAGCACCTCCGAGCGGTCGACGCGCTCGTCACCAACTGGCGCGGACAAGGACCGATCGACCTGCCCGGCGGACTGCGGGTCCACCGCAGGGGAGACCTGATCACCCCGCTCCCCACCACGGCCTAAGGTGGGACCGCGGACCCGCCGCAAGACCGCCAGCTGGACCCCGACCACAGGAGAAGACGTGGACGCCGAGCACATGGGTGCCGACCTGGAGCAGGTGCTGTTCACCCAGGAGCAGATCCAGCAGAGGCTGCAGGAGCTGGCGGAGGAGATCTGGGCCGACTACAAGGACAAGGACGTGCTCCTCGTCGGGGTGCTCAAGGGGGCCGTGGTGGTGATGGCCGACCTGATGAGGGCACTGCCGGGCACCGCCGAGATGGACTGGATGGCGGTGTCCTCCTACGGCTCGGGCACCAAGTCCTCGGGCGTGGTCCGCATCCTCAAGGACCTCGACACCGACATCACCAACCGGCACGTGCTGATCGTCGAGGACATCATCGACTCCGGTCTCACGCTCAGCTGGATCCGCTCGAACCTCGACTCGCGACACCCGGCGTCCGTCGAGATCTGCACCCTTCTCCGCAAGCCTGAGGCAGCCAAGGTGGAGATCGACGTGCGCTATGTCGGGTTCGACATCCCCAACGCCTTCGTCGTGGGTTACGGGCTCGACTTCGCCGAGAAGTACCGCAACCTCAGAGTGATCGGCACCCTCGCCCCGCACGTCTACTCCTGAGGGTCGGCGCACCCCATACTGGTCTGGAGGCCGGTCAGGCCGCCGCCGTCTGGAACACTGGGACGATCTGGCGCGTTCTCGGCACCAGAGACCTAGGCTTTCTTCGGGCAGGAGGACCGGGGCGCCATCGCCCCGACAGTTGATGAACAAACAGCGCACGCGTGGCCCCTGGATGTGGATCTTGATGATCCTCGGACTGGGCGTCCTGTGGTACACCCTCACGATGCCCAGCCCCTACGAGCGGATCGACACCTCGGAGGCACTGGAGCTGATCCGCACGGACAAGGTCGCCGAGGCGACCCTGACGCCGGACCGTATCGACCTGGTGCTCAAGGACGGCGAGACCTTCAGCAACGACGACGTCACCGAGGCGTCACGGGTGCAGGCGTTCTACGTGCCGGCTCGCGGCGAGATGCTGGTCAGCGAGTTCGAGGCCAACCCGCCGTCGGAGTCGTTCACCGACGACCCGGCGCAGCCCAACTGGTTCGCCTCCTTGCTGATGACCGTCATCCCGCTGCTGCTGATTCTCGGGCTCTTCCTCTTCCTGATGACCCGCATGCAAGGCGGTGGCCGCGGCGTCATGCAGTTCGGGAAGTCCAAGGCCAAGCTGGCCTCCAAGGACATGCCGAAGGTCACCTTCGCCGACGTCGCCGGCGTCGACGAGGCGGTCGAGGAGCTGCACGAGATCAAGGAGTTCCTCGCCGAGCCGCGCAAGTTCCTCGAGGTCGGCGCCAAGATCCCCAAGGGCGTGCTGCTCTACGGGCCGCCCGGCACCGGCAAGACCCTGCTGGCTCGAGCGGTCGCCGGTGAGGCCGGAGTGCCGTTCTACACGATCTCCGGGTCCGACTTCGTCGAGATGTTCGTCGGTGTGGGTGCCTCCCGGGTGCGCGACCTGTTCCAGCAGGCCAAGGAGAACGCCCCCGCGATCATCTTCGTCGACGAGATCGACGCCGTCGGCCGGCACCGTGGCGCCGGTCTGGGCGGTGGGCACGACGAGCGCGAGCAGACCCTCAACCAGCTCCTGGTCGAGATGGACGGTTTCGACGCCCATGCCAACGTCATCCTCATCGCGGCCACCAACCGGCCCGACATCCTCGACCCTGCACTGCTGCGTCCCGGCCGCTTCGACCGCCAGATCGCCGTCGAGGCACCCGACATGCTGGGTCGACTGCACATCCTGCAGGTCCACTCCAAGGGCAAGCCGATGGCGCCCGAGCTGGACCTGATGACGGTCGCCCGACGCACGCCCGGCTTCTCCGGAGCTGACCTGGCCAACGTGCTCAACGAGGCGGCGCTGCTCGCCGCCCGGCGCAACGAGACCGTCATCGAGGACCACCACCTCGACGAGGCGATCGACCGCGTCATAGCGGGGCCGCAGAAGCGCTCCCGCATGATGAGCGCCAAGGAGAAGAAGATCACCGCCTACCACGAGGGTGGGCACGCCCTGGTGGCCGCGGCCATGCGCAACACCGATCCGGTGAGCAAGGTGACGATCCTGCCCCGCGGACGGGCGCTCGGCTACACGATGGTGCTGCCGGCCGATGACAAGTACTCGACGACCCGCAACGAGCTGCTCGACCAGCTGGCCTACGCACTGGGTGGCCGGGTCGCCGAGGAGATGGTCTTCCACGACCCGACCACCGGCGCCTCCAACGACATCGAGAAGGCCACGGGCCTGGCTCGCAAGATGGTCACGCAGTTCGGCATGAGCGAGCGGATCGGTGCGGTCAAGCTCGGCTCCGGCGGCGGTGAGGTGTTCCTGGGTCGCGACATGGGCCACGAGCGCGACTACTCAGAGGACGTCGCGGGCATCGTCGACCAGGAGGTGCGCCGCCTGATCGAGGCCGCCCACGACGAGGCGTGGCACGCGCTGAACGACAACCGCCACATCCTGGACCGGCTGGTCCTGGAGCTGCTGGAGAAGGAGACGCTCAATGCGGCCGCCCTGGCCGAGGTGTTCTCCGACGTGATCCAGCGACCCGAGCGCCCGGTCTGGCTGAGCAGCGACCACCGCACGGTGCACACCGCAGGGCCGGTGCTGACCGAGGCGGAGCGACGGGCGATGGCCAACGGCCACCACGGGCCCGAGGATGATGGCCAGGAGCACCCGCCGGCGAAGGTGATCGAGGTCCCCGAAGGGGGTCGCATCGACAGTGGTGAGCACTGAGATGGATCTGCCCCGGATCGAGGCTGCTGTCCGGGAGATCCTGATCGCGGTGGGGGAGGACCCTGATCGAGAAGGTCTGCAGCAGACCCCGGCTCGGGTGGCTCGCGCCTATGCCGAGATGTTCGTCGGCCTGGAGCAGGACCCCGAGGCGGCGCTCACGACAACCTTTGACGCCGCGCACGACGAGATGATCCTGGTGCGTGACATCGCGCTCTACAGCACCTGCGAGCACCATCTCGTGCCCTTCCACGGCGTTGCTCACGTGGGCTACATCCCGGGCGAGGACGGGCGGGTCACTGGTCTGTCGAAGCTCGGAAGGCTGGTCGAGGTCTATGCGCGGCGACCGCAGGTGCAGGAGCGCCTGACGACTCAGATCGCGGAGGCGATGGTCAAGCACCTCGCGCCGCGCGGGGTGATCGTCGTGATCGAGGCCGAGCACCTGTGCATGTCGATGCGTGGCGTGCGCAAGCCGGGGGCGACCACCATCACCTCAGCGGTGAGGGGTCAGCTGACCAATCCCGCGACCCGGGCCGAGGCGATGAGCCTGATCCTGGCCGACCGGGCGCGGTGACTCCTGCCGTGCTCCC
>DATGRS010000256.1:0-37128 GCA_035303365.1 Ornithinicoccus sp. | reverse complement strand
GGTCGGCGTGGGGCTCGATCCTGTCGCCGCAGGACTGAGCGCCGCCGCACCGCCCACTCAGGACCAGGCCCAGGGGGTGGGTGCGACCGGCGAGACGACCCGGATCGAGGTCTCTGCCGAAGGGATGTCCTTCACGCCGTCGTCCGTCAGCGTCCCGATCGGCAACCGGCTGGTCATCGACCTCGTCAACAACGACCCCAGCACCACCCACGACATGGTGCTGGGAGGCGAGAAGACGCCGCGCCTCGGTCACGGTGAGCGTGCCGAGATCGTCATCGACGTCGTGACCGGCCCCATCGAGGGCTGGTGCACCGTGGTGGGCCACCGGCAGATGGGCATGACCTTCACCGTCGCGACCGAGGGTGGGACCCCGCCCTCGGCGGACGCAGAGAGCGGGTCACACGGCGAGCACCAGGGCGCTGCGCAGGACCCCGCCACCGGAGCCCCGCTGCTGACCGAGGACCCGCCCCCCGTCATACAGCCCGTCGACGCGTCGCTCCCGCCGGCCCCGGACGCCACCGTCCACCGGGTGACCTTCACGGCGCAGGAGGTCCCGCTCGAGGTCGCGCCGGGGGTGTGGCAGAAGCGCTGGACGTTCAACGGCACGGTGCCCGGTCCGACCCTGCGCGGCAAGGTGGGTGACGTCTTCGAGATCACGCTGGTCAACGACGGGACCCTCGGCCACTCCATCGACTTCCACGCCGGGGCGCTGGCCCCCGATGAGCCGATGCGCACCATCCCGCCGGGCGAGTCCCTGGTCTACCGCTATACCGCAACCCGTTCCGGCATCTGGATGTACCACTGCTCGACGATGCCGATGTCCTCGCACATCGCGGCCGGCATGACGGGTGCCGTCATCATCGACCCCGAGGAGGGTCTGGCTCCGGTCGACCGGGAGTACCTTCTGGTCCAGTCCGAGGTGTACCTCTCCTCGGTGGCCGACTCGGCCGAGGAGGCGACCGAGGTGGACCCGGTCAAGATCGCCGACGAGGAGCCGGACCTGGTGGTCTTCAACGGCATCGCCAACCAGTATGACGAGCAACGGCTCGAGGCGAAGGTCGGCGAGCGGGTGCGGATCTGGGTGCTCGACTCCGGCCCCAACCGGATGAGCAGCTTCCACGTCGTCGGCGGGCAGTTCGACACTGTCTACCACGAAGGTGGATACCGGCTGGGCGGGCCGGATGGGCCGTCCGACACGGCGGGGAGCCAGGTCCTCGGGCTGCTGCCGGCGCAGGGCGGGTTCGTCGAGCTCGAGATGCCGGAGGCGGGCAACTACCCGATCGTCTCCCACCTGATGCTCGACGCCGAGCGGGGCGCCCACGGGTTCATCAAGGTGGTGGAGTAGCGCCGGGAGCCGGCAGCGGGATCGCGACCGTGGGGTCGCCGAGCAGCACCGTGCTGACCCGGTCGTACGCGGTCGCCTTGCTGTAGGTCGCCAGATCGAGGGCGGAGGTCCCACCACTGTTGAACTGCTTCAGGGCTCGGCCGTGGTTGACCAGCAGCGAGCCGACGGCGTCGTAGTAGCTGGCGAGAGCCATGCCCACCGGCCTGCCACCGCAGATTCCCTCATAGACCGCTCGACGCAGGCTGTCGGTGAGGTCCTGCTGGTTCGGGGGGAACTCCATGGTCCAGTTGAAGGTCGGTTCGACCTGGCCGATCCACGCCCGCAACGGCTTGCTGGCGCCGAGGAGGGCCCGTGGGGTCGGTGCAGTCTGCGCGCCCAACCTGGCCACCTCGCTGAGCACCCTGCCCACGGAACCGGTGGCGGCAAACAGGCCCTCGTAGGCCGACGGCTGGTCGGCGCCGGCGGAGCAGCAGGCCTGGGCAAACCAGACCGCGCCGTCGGGCGCCCACGCCGTGGTGAGCGCCGCCGGGTCCACGACCTGCTGGGCGCTGTCGACGAGCATGCCCAGGTCCCGCTGCATGACGGCCGGGTCGCTGAGCGGCCCGGTCTTGCCGTGGCTGGTGGTGACCACGACCAGCGGGCGGCACCGCGTCAGCTCGGCGGCCAGGACGGCGCCCGAGGCCTCTGCGGCCGAACCGTCGATGAAGGTGGCGCCGGTCATGTCACTGTCTGCGGCGAAGGTCTGGTGCAGGGTGGCGCCGACCAGGTCTCGCATCAACGTCGTGATATCTCCGCCACCGTGGTCCACCGACCAGACCAGAGGCGCGGCATACTGTGCGGTCGAGTCCGCCCAGCCGCCCAGCAGGGCCGCCACATAGTGCTCCAGCCCGTCCGCATCGAGGTCGAGCCTCCCCACGTGCCGGACCGGGTTGAGGGCGTACTGGATCTGCCAGGGCACCTCGACCGGGGACGCGGCGATCAGCAGGTACGACGGGAGCTGCTTGGGACCCGTGCCCACCGGCGACGCCGCGGTGAACAGGTCGCCACCACCCGCGTAGTCGCGGAGCACCCACTGTGTCGTGGCGGCGTCCGGCCGATAGCGGAGGACCTTGCCGCCGCGCTGCCGGACCAGTTCCCGGATCGGTTCCGGCGCATCGTCCGCCGTGCCGAGCGCGGTCGCGTCCAGCCCGTCGCGTTCCGGCAGGATGACGCCCCAGCCGACCCGGGCGTCGGCCCAGTCCGCAGGATCGGCGACCGACGGGACGAGGTGCGGGGCACCGACGTCCACCGCGCCAACCGCCCACCTGCCCCACGGCTCGGCGAAGCTGCCGGTGGCCGCCTCCTCGCCGGTGAAGGCGTTGGCCCGCACCTCGATGTCACGCAGCGCTGTCGGCTCCGGAGTGTTCGTCGTCTCAGGAGCAGTTGGCGCCTGTGGCTCCTCCGGAACGTCGCACGGCATCTCTAGCGACCCTCCAGTCGGTCAGTGAGCCGCGAGAGCTCCTGGTCGACGTCGGACAGCATCTGGCTGTCGCCGGAGATCGCCAGCTGGTCGCGCAACCCGGTCAGTGCGTCGATGCTGAGCGCGATCGACCGGGTCGTCTCCAGGTCCGCCGGCTCCGAGTGGACGGACTCCTGGCCGGGGGTGACGGGGGGAGACCCGGTCGGTCTGCCCCCGGGGGACTCGGCTGCGGACTCTTCCGCGTCCTCGGAGGGTGCAGCTGTCGACGGCTGAGCACCGGTCGTGGCCTCGGCACCGGTTGTCGGCTCTCCCCCGGGCGGCGTGGCCGGCGGCGCAGGGGCCGCAGGCACGCGTGCCGCCGGGTTGGGAGTGCTCGGCAGGGAAGGTGCTGCTACCTGAGCGTCCACGGTGTGCCCTACCTGCAGCCGAAACACCGCCGGCCGCGTGTAGACGACGGGAAGCGTCCATTCCTTCTTGGTCCCCAGCTGGTCACTGAGCGGCTCGTACTGCTCGGCCAGCTGATGGCGGGCACCGACCATCAGGCGGGCCCAGTCGACCGGGTCGTTCTCGGTGGCGTCGTGAAGCAGCTTCTCGAACTCCGGCAATAGCTGGTCGTAGAAGGCCCCGGTGAACAGGACTGCATCATCAGAGCGCACCGGCTCGCGCATGGCGACCACGGCCGGGACGCCACCCTCGTAGATCAGGTCCAGGGCGAGCGAGCGGACCGCCTCCTCCCCCGACGCGCCCGCCGTCTCGCAGCTGTTCAGGACAACCAGCCACGGCAGCCCACCGACCCGGGGGTTGAAGGTCCGGATGTCCTGCGCCTCGACCATGAGGCTGCTGGATGTTGCGGTGAGCCAGTCCGACCGCACCGCGACCTGCAGGTGCGGGCTGGTCTCGGTGGACAGGCCGTGGCAGAACATGTGCAGCACGTGCGCATCGAACATCTGCAGACGCTCGCCGATCTCCTGGACCGTCGGGGGCACGAACTCCACCGTGACCCAGTCGAGGCCGGCGGCGGCGATCTCCTCGTGCAGCGCTTCCTCGCTCACGAGTACGAGAAGTCGCACCGGCAGTCCGGTCGCGGCGCAGGCGTCCCGCAGGGCCGCCCACTCGTCAGCGGCCGGCACCCCAAGGCAGGACAGCACCGCAGCGACCCGCAGCGGAGGCTCGAAGCGCCAGACGCCGGGCAGCGGACTGATCGTCTCCACGATCCGGCCACCGGCCCACCGCTCGTCGAGCCCGAGAAAGTCTCCTTCCTGTGAGCACAACGCCTCCCAGGGGAAGTTCTCGGCACCTGGAGTCGTGAGCTCGACGAAGACCGGATAGCGCTCAGGAGGTTGCACCTGAAGGGCGGCCGTCAGGTGCGGCGCCAGGTCCTTGTTGGCCATCACCGCGTCGAACAGCGCCCGACCTGCCGCGCGCACCGCTCCCTCCGGCGGCACTCCGTGCAGCGCCTGGAAGGCGGGCGCCGCCAGTGACACGCCAAGCGGTGCCCAGTTCTTGCCGAACCTTGGCGGTTCCTTGAGCACGATCCCGAGCACCGTGCCGTCAGCCGTCTGCTGGCCCACGATGCTGAAGACCAGCCGGCTCACGGCGCCTCCTCCCCGAGGTACCGCTCGGACCGACGCTCGAGGAGATCGGAGACGCGCCGCAGAGCGGTCACGGCATCACGGTCGATCATCCCGTCCTCGGGCACGATCCACTGTGCCTGCAGGGACTCGAGATAGCGCGTTCCGGCGGCGACCGAGGCCGGGGTGTCCGGTGCGCCAAGCACCCGCTGCGTGGCCTCCTGCACGAGCGCTGAGTGGCCGGAGCTGGTGATCAGGTTCTCCTCCGGATACTCGACGAACTTCGGGTGAGCCCAGCAGCAGATCCCCGGCAGCGGCACGGTCACCGCGTCCCTGCCGGCAAAGACCAGCTCCACAACACGGGTGAGCTCCTCGACATCCGGGTCCAGGCCAAGGTCGTGGGCGATGCTGATCCCCGGGCTGTTGAGTGCCATCGCGTCCGCCACCTCACGGAGTGCGGCCTCGGAGTAGTTGTCGCTGGGGCCGCTCAGGACAAAGGTCCACGCCCCGCGCCCGGCCACGAACTGGGAGAGTTGCGCAGCACCCACGAACACGGCCACCTGCCCCTCCTCACTGGTCGGGGACACCGCCATGGCCACGGCCCCGCGTCCGGCCGAGAGGTGGCCGTGCCCGACCAGGTGGACCACGTCGACCGCCTTGTCCGCCAGCTCCCCGCAGATCCACTCCAACCAGGCGCTGGTGAACGTGGCGGACTCCTGCGCCACCGACTCCCACCGTGTCGGGTCCGCGACGACGACGCCGTCGAGGTCGGCCACCAGCTCTAGTAGCTCCGAGTGGGCCCAGCTGTCGCAGAAGAGGTGGACCGTCGTCGGCTTCCCGGACGCGGTCACCCAGAGTCGTGCCAGCCGGGCAAGAGTGCGGGCAGGGTCAAACTCCCCGGTCGTGACGGAGGAGCTGGCACACAGCGCGACCTCCAGGGTCTGCGACGCTGCCCTGGGCCGAACGGTGTAGTTGGGTAGCCGAACCAGGGGCCGCCCCAACGGGGCAAGCAGGCGCTCCCACGGGACCAGGTGGAGGTATCCGCGGGGGCTCACCAGCTCCAGCCACAGGGCGTTGTCGGGTGGCGACGGCGACGACCCCAGGTCGCGGACCTGCTGACTGAGCCGGTAAAGCACGTCGGATGGCAGAGAGAACCGGTCGTCGGTGAGCTCCTCCCCGTCCCGGAAGTCGAGCGGCCCCAGCTCAGAGGCTCCGCACTCGGCCACCAGCTGCAGCTCGCCAGCACCCCGGACGAGCCAGAAGCGGACCGCCTCGCGGCCACCGTCCCGGTAGGCGATCCGGAGTGAGGGCAGGTCATGGTCTGCCCGGACCTGCATGGCCATCGGTCACTCCATCACTTGGCAGAGCAGCGCCCACGCCGTCGCCGGGTTGGTCACGTCACCGTGGTCGGCGATCACCCGGTCGGAGCGCACCGCGAGCAGCCGGGTGGACGGAAGCACGTAGCGCTCCGGCGCGTCGAGGGCCTCGACGGTAGTCATCGAGGCCACGTCCTGCGGCCCGAAACCGCCGAGTGCGGCGTACTCCGACGGCGCCCCCGCAATCACTGCCTCCCGCTTGTCCGACGCCCTGCGGGCAGCGAAGTGGAACAGCTTGGTCAGCGGCACGTCGTGGCTACTGAAGGTGGTGATGATCGGTTGCCTGGACCGTTCCAGTGCGGGTCGGTAGCCGCCGGCGGGACTCCGGTCGTCGGCGTCGGCGAAACACTTGGCCGAAGTCGCCGGTTGGAGGAGCAGCACCGACTCCACCGGGCGCGGCGGTGCACTGCCGTTGGCCAGCGCGGAAAGCACCACCTTGCAGCCGTAGCTGTGACCGATCAGATGCACCCGGGAGTTCGCTGACGCGGACAGTATGCCGTGCAGCATCGCCCGGACGCCGGCACCACCGACCCGCCCGGCTCGGTCTTTCATCAGCAGGACCGTCGTGGCACGGATGACGTTGCGGGGGTTGAGCCTGTCGAGCAGGCCAGCTGTCTCGGGGGTCGCGGGATCCGAGCTATCGGGTGCCGGCTGGCCCGGGGCATCGTCGACGAACCCGCCGCGCGACGCTGGGCGGTCGCCGTCGTCCGAGGGCATGGACGACCAGAGTCGGACCAGCTCCGCGGGATCCGGCACGTCGGAGTCCCCCGCGGACGCGTCGGACGAGGCCTCTCCGGGGCCCGGGATCTCGTCGTCAGATCCGGCTAGCGCTGGTGCCAGCAGGGCGGCGAACTCGAGCGCCTCGCCACCGCTGAGCTCCGGCCGCTCCGCGAGTTCGTAGAGCCTCGACGCTTGCTCGGGTCCGAGACCCTCGGCGAGGAGGTCGAGCTGGGCACCGGAGGACACACCTTCCGCCCCGTCCTCTGCTGGAGTCTCGCCGGCGCCCGCGATCTCCGGTCCTCGCTCGGAGTCCTTCACCAGGGACGTGCTCGGCCAGTGGACACCCACGAGAACGGCCCGGAAGTCACGGTCCGGCGGGTTCCAGTGCGCCGCGTGAGCGCGGGTGAACTCGCGGATGAACCGCTCGTAGTGCCGCGTCGCGGAGGCCCAGTCGTTGTTCCACCCGTGGCTGAACAGGAAGACGTCGGTGGCGTCGCCGCTCGCCTTCAGCAGGTGCCCGAGGCTTGACGGACTGGTGCACACGCCCCGCTTGTCGAACCTGATCATGTAGTACGGCGCGGACTCCCCACCCGGGCCGCTCACCATCTTCATCGGTCCGTTGATCACAGCGGTCATCGTCGGCTCCCTGACATCGGTTCCCGTGGGTGCCGCCCGGACTCGGTCCAGTCTCGACACCACCTCGAAACCCGGGCTCCTGTCCCCCGGGCACCGCACCCGTGCGCTGGTCCCGAGGGTACTCAGGGGCCGATACCCACGTCTAGAGGTCTTCCCGCCGACGGCCCGGGAGGCCGGTGCTAGGCAAAGGGTGCGGTGTCCCCCGCGCCCTCCCGGATCACCTGGGGATAGCCGTCCGAGAAGTCGATCACGGTTGTCGGCTCGTTGCCCGTCACGTCACCGTCGATGACGATCTCCACCAGATCGTCGAGGCGCTCCTTGATCTCCCAGCCCATGGCCAACGGCTCCTCCTCCCCGGGCAGGAGCAGCGTGCTCGAGAGCATCGGCTCTCCGAGCTCGGCGAGGATCGCCTGGGTGATCCGGTGCTCGGGTATCCGCACCCCAACCGTCTTCTTCTTCGGATGGAGCAGTCTCTTGGGCACCTCGGGGGTGGCCGGCAGGATGAAGGTGAAGGGCCCAGGCGTCGCCGCCTTCACGGCACGAAACACGGCGTTGTCCAGCTGGACGAACTGACCGAGCTGCGAGAAGTTGGCGCAGACCAGGGTGAAGTGGTGCCTGTCGTCAAGTCGGCGGATATTGATGATCCGGTCCTTGGCGCCCTGGTTGCCCAGCTGCGCACCGAGGGCATAACAGGCGTCCGTCGGGTAGGCGACCAGCCCACCGTCACGCAGTGTCTCCACCACGCGGTTGACCAGGCGAGGCTGCGGGTCGACGGGATGGATGTCGAGGAAGGTAGCCATGCGTCACTGTAACCGCGCCGGGCCGGCGGAAGTCAGCCCCCAGAGGTGACGGGCAGACGGGCGGGCCGCTGGTAGGACGCGGTGGTCTTGCTGACCACGAAGCCGGCCTTCTCGTAGAGGCGAGTGGCCCCCGTCGGGCTGGCGGAGTCGACGTCCAGCGCAATCTCGTCATAGCCGTCAGCCAGGCCGATGGTGCGCAACAACGCCGCATGGGCCAGGCCCCGTCCCCGGGCCTCTGGCACGGTCCCTACCAGGTTGACGTAAGCCTCTCGAGGCACCCACTGACCCACCAGCACATAGGCGAGAACCCGGCCTGCGTCGTCCAGCGCAAGGGTGGAGATCGGCATCCGGTTCGACCTGGCCGTCCACATGTCGGCCCACTGCTCCGGCGACCGAGGGCCGGCACCCCAGTGGTCGCGAAACGCCTGGTTGTGTGCGAGCCGGGTGACCTCCTGGTGCTCATCAGTCGGGGAGGCGAGCACCGCGTCCACCTCGGGCACCTCCAGAGAAGCCGGTAGGGGCCGCTTCATCTCGTTCCAGTAGCGGACGATCTGGTAGCCACGGTGCTCGAGCATCGGCCGCACCGAGGCACCCTCGAGGTTCCCCGGGACCCGCCACAGCTGCGGCGCCCCGGGATAGCGCTCCGCGCACGCCGCCACCGCCCGGGTCTCCATCAGGTCCATCAGCTCACGACCCAGCCCGCGACCCCGATAGTCGGGGTGGATGCCCCCGGCCATGTGCGCCAGCGCGTTGCCGTCATGGTCCTCACGCACGCGGAGCTGGCCGTAGCCGATCATCAGCTTCCCGTCCCACCCGGCCCAGGAGTCCAGCTCGGGGTTGAACCCGTGCTCGGTGAGCTCCTCCGCGAGGTCATCCTCCTCGTAGAACTCCTCGGTCCCGTCCACGACAGCGAGCAGGTTCGTCAGGGTCGCCCAGGGGGGCACATCGGGTGCGCTCAGCGGGCGCCACGTGTTCATGAGTGTCATCGTCCAGCAGCGGACCCGGCATCCGCCACCAGGTTTCTGACCAGATAGGCCAGCGCGCCGACCGTGATCACTGCGGCACCGCCGAGCACCGACCCCCACGGCAAGGTCCAGGCCAGTATCAGGCAGCCCGCGAGCCCAAACACGGGCACCGTGCCCGCCCACCGCCAGTCGCCGCGCAGGGTCCAGGCGCTCGCGTTGGCAATCGCGTAGTAGGTCAGCACCCCGAAGCTGGAGAAGCCGATGGCGCCACGGAGGTCGACCACGAGGACCAGCAGGATCACGATCAGCCCGACCGCGATCTCCGCACCCTGCGGCACGCGCCGTGCGTTGACACGGGCCAGCTGCGACGGCAGGTAACCGTCACGGGCCATCGCCAGGGCGGTGCGCGAGACGCCGAGCACAAGGTTCAGCAGGGCTCCGAACGCCGCCAGCACGGCGGCTCCCCGCAGCGCCCACACCCAGGCCGAGGACAACACCTCGTCAGCCGCGGCAGCCACCGGATCGCTCACCGAGGCGAGGTGCTCGGGACCAAGGGTTACCAGCGTGAGCACGGCCACGACGGCGTAGACGCCGAGCACGGTCCCGACCGTGATGGCGACCGCGCGCGGGATGGTGCGCTCGGGAGCCTCGACCTCCTCGGCGAGGGTCGCGATGCGTGCGTAGCCGGCGAAGGCGAAGAAGATCAGCCCACCGCCCTGCAGGATCCCGTACGGACTCGGCGCGTCGGACCAGAGCTCCGGCGGCGGACCGTTTCCCTGCCCCCCGGCCAGGCCGGCAACGACGACACCAGCGAGGACTGCGAGGACGATGCTGACGATCACCCGCGACGCCCCGGCCGAGCGCTGCACCCCGGTCAGGTTGAGGGCAGTGACCACCAGCACGGCGACGACTGCGGCGACCCGCTCACTGCCGGGGGCGGCATAGGCCGCGATCGCCATGGCCATGGCGGCGCAGGAGGCGATCTTGCCCACGATGAAGGACCAGCCGGCCAGGTAGCCGACGAACTGCCCCAGCCGCTCCCGCCCGTAGACGTAGGTGCCGCCGGCCGATGGGTACCGGGCAGCCAGTGCCGCCGAGGACCAGGCATTGCAGACTGCGACGACTGCGGCGACAGCCAGGCTGACCACGAGCCAGGACCCGGCTGCACGCGCGGCGGGCCCCCAGACGACGAAGACGCCGGCCCCGATCATCGACCCGAGGCCGATCGCTACGGCGTCCCCCAGCCCCAGCCGCCGGGCCAGGGTCGTCATGTGGTCGCGTAGCTGACCGGGGTAGGCAGCTGCACGGTCCGGGACACCGTGCACAACCGGTCGCGCGACCTCGCCACGGCGTCGGGCAACCGGGTGCGCGCGGCATCGCCCTCCGCGCCGTCCGGGAAACGCACCGTGAACGTGATGGCGACCTCGCCCAGGTGGTTGCCGTGCTCGTCGCGCACCTTCTCTGCCTCGGCGGCCACATCGAACCGGGTCGGTTCGGCCAGCCGAGCCGTCAGGAGGTCGACGTCAACCGCCGAGCACCCCGCCATCGCGGTGAGGAGAAGCTCCACCGGAGTGAAGTGCGGCGTCTCGCCGCTGCTGAGGGTCAGCCGCCCTCCGCGGCCGTTGCTGGCCTCATACTCGCAGGGGCCGGTGCGGGTCAGGGTGATGCTTCGGAGGGTCTCAGTGGTCATGGACGCTAGCCTGCCAGAGTGACTTCGCGACTTGTCCTCGTGCGCCACGGCGCCACGGAGTGGTCTGAGTCGGGCCAGCACACCGGCCTGACGGACCTGCCGCTTCTGGGCACCGGCGAGGAGGATGCCCGCGCGCTGCGGCCGTTGCTCGAGCGCTTTGACTTCGCGCAGGTGCGATCCTCCCCGCTGGAGCGGGCACGCCGCACGGCCGAGCTCGCCGGTGTCTCCGTCGACATCGTCGACCCCGACCTGGTCGAGTGGGACTACGGCGGTTACGAGGGCATCAGCACCGCCCAGGTACGGGAGGAGACCGGCACGCCGTGGAGCGTCTGGCGGGACGGGGTCAAACCCGGCCAGACTCCGGGTGAGACCATCGAGGAGGTGGCCGCCCGAGCCAGCCGCGTGCTCGTAGCGGTGGGCGACCTCGACGGTGACGTGCTGCTCTTCGGTCACGGTCAGGCGCTACGGATCCTGACAGCCGTCTTCCTGCGGGTCGAGCCCCGGTTCGGGGCGAACCTCACCTTCGAGACCGGAGCACTCGGCATACTCGGCTATCACCGGGAGGACCCGGTGATCGAGGGATGGAACATCAGGGCCTGAGCATGGCCGTCTCGGTGTCGACCGCGTTGCTCACGGACGGGACCTCCCATGTGTGCACCGGCTTGTTGTCCTCCATGTGCTCTACGTAGAGGGCGAACATCTGGTGCAGGGCGGTTGGCCGGTCTGCCCCCTGGGACTGGAAGTGCTCGGTGCAGGCGACCTGCCATGACGCACCGTTCTGGCCGGAGCGGCAGCGCTCGGCGATGACGTCCAGATAGTGGTTGCGCACCTCGCGGCGCAGTCCGAGGCCCGCCAGCCCTTCGTCGGCGAGCGGCAACAGGTGCTCGGCCACCAGCTCGGTGACCGGGACCCGCCCGAACCCCGGCCACGCAAGGACGGAGCTGATGCCGTGACGGGCAGCCTCGTCGAAGTTCTCGGCAGCATCGTCGAACGGCATCTTGGTCCAGATCGGGCGCCCACTGCTGGTGAACTTCTCGAGGAGCCCGTAGTAGAAGCAGGCGTTGGCCACCATGTCGATCACCGTCGGACCGGCCGGCAGCACGCGGTTCTCGACCCGCAGGTGCGGCACCCCACGGACGTTGTCATAGATCGGGCGGTTCCACCGGTAGACAGTGCCGTTGTGCAGCCGCAGCTCGCCGAGCTCGGGCACCTCCCCCGACTTGTAGATCGCGACGGGGTCCTCGTCGGACTGCTCCGGCAGGAGCGCCGGGAAACAACGGACGTTCTCCTCGAAGAGGTCGAAGATCGAGGTGATCCACTGGTTGCCGAAGTAGGCGCGAGGGCGCACCCCCTGCGCCTTGTGCTCCACCGACCGGGTGTCCACCATCTGGCTGAACAACGGTATGCGGGTCTCAGCCCACAGTCGTCGCCCGAACAGATAGGGCGAGTTGGCGGCCAGCGCGACCTGCACGCCCGCGATCGCCGACGCGGCGTTCCAGTAGAGGGGGAAGTCCTGCGGTGTGACCTGCTGGTGCAGCTGCACCGACGTGCACCCGGACAGCGGACCGATCGTCTCGAAGTAGCCGGAGACGCGCTCGCCGGTCGGTCCCTCGATGTCGAGCTCGAGCCCCTCGCCCCGCTCGTTGAGGATCGCGTTGTTGAGGGCGGTGTAGCGCACGCCGAGGCTGAGCCAGTCGCCGTCGAACAGCTCCTGCATCAGGGTGGGGAGTATGCCGACAGCCACGACCTGGGCGCCGTGCAAGCGGGCGGCGTCCCCGGCCCGGCGCAGCGACTCGTTGAGCCACCGTTCGAGGCGGACCGCCTGGTCACCGGCCATCGGCCGGGGCGGCACGTTCATCTCGATGTTGTAGCGGCCGACCTCGGCCTGGAAGTCAAACTCGGTGCCGACCAGCTCCTCGAGGACCGTCTCGTTGATCAGGGCCGGGTCCAGGTTGCCGTCGACCAGGTTCAGCTCGATCTCGAGCCCCATCTGCGGCCGGGTGAAGTCGAAGCGACTCTGCTCGAGCATGTCCTCGAACACGTCGAGGGACTGCAGGACCTTGTGCCGGTAGGCCTGGCGGTCCTCACGGCTGAATGCGGCGGAGCTGACTTCCTGACCCATGGCGCCTCCTTGGTTGAGGACAGCCTAGTCAGACGAGAGGCGTCATTGCCTGCCAGGAGACGCGTCCCCGCGTGGCGCGGCGCTGGCCTCGAAGTGGTGTCCAGCGCCGCCCGGAATCACTCCTCGAACGCCTCGGGGTCGGGGCAGGAGCAGACCAGGTTGCGGTCGCCGTAGGCGCCGTCGATGCGCTTCACCGGTGGCCAGTACTTCGCGGCAGGCCCACCGGGGAAGGCAGCCGCCATCCGGTCGTAGGAGTGCTCCCACTCCCCCGCCAGCTCGATCGCGGTGTGCGGCGCGTTGCGCAACATGTCACGCGACGTCTCGTCGTCCATCTCGCCGCGGATTGCGATCATGGCCTCGATGAAGCGGTCCAGCTCGCCGAGGTCCTCGCTCTCGGTAGGCTCCACCATGAGGGTGCCTGCGACCGGGAAGCTCATCGTCGGCGCGTGGAAGCCGTAGTCGATGAGTCGCTTGGCGACGTCGTCCACGGTCACACCGGTAGCGCGGGTCAGCTCACGCAGGTCGAGGATGCACTCGTGCGCCACCAGGCCGTTCTCGCCGGCGTAGAGCACGGGGTAGTGCTCGCTCAGCCGCTTGGCGACGTAGTTGGCGTTGAGCACAGCGACCTCGGCCGACCGGGTCAGTCCGGCACCACCCATGAGCCGGACGTAGGCCCAGGAGATGGGGAGGATGCCGGCAGAGCCGTAGGGCGCGGCCGCGATGGCGCCGACTCCGTGGTCGGGTCCGGCCTGGCGGTCCATCGGGTGGTTGGGCAGGTGCGGAGCCAGGTGCTCCCGGACGGCGACCGGACCGACACCGGGACCACCGCCACCGTGCGGGATGCAGAAGGTCTTGTGGAGGTTGAGGTGTGACACGTCGCCGCCGAACTCCCCCGGGCGAGCCAACCCCATGATTGCGTTGAGGTTGGCGCCGTCGACGTAGACCTGACCGCCGGCGTCGTGCACCAGCTCACACAGCTCGGTGATCGTCTCCTCGTAGACCCCATGGGTCGACGGGTAGGTGACCATGATGCCCGCCAGCTCGTCGCGGTGCTTCTCGATCTTGGCGCGCAGGTCGTCCATGTCGATGTCGCCACCCGGAGCGGTTTTGACCACGACCACGCGCAGGCCAGCCATGACCGCGCTCGCGGCATTGGTGCCGTGGGCACTGGCCGGGATAAGACAGATGGTGCGTGCCTCGTCGCCGTTGGCCACGTGGTAGGCCCGGATCGCCATGAGACCGGCGAACTCACCCTGGGAGCCGGCGTTCGGCTGCAGGCTGACGGTGTGGTAGCCGGTGATGTCGGCCAGCCACTCCGACAGTTCGGAGACGATCCTTCGCGAGCCGACCGTCTGGTCCAGGGGCGCGAACGGGTGCAGCGCCGCGAACTCCGGCCAGGTGATGGGCTCCATCTCGGTGGCGGCGTTCAGCTTCATCGTGCAGGACCCGAGCGGGATCATGCCGCGGTCGAGGGCGAAGTCCTTGTCCCCGAGCGACCTGATGTAGCGCAGCATCTGCGTCTCGCTGCGGTGCGTGTTGAAGACGGGGTGGGTCAGGTAGTCATCCGTCCGGCTGAACTGCTCGTCCCAGGCGGCGCCCTCGGCGGTGCCGCTCTCCGCCGACGGCTCGACGCCGAACGCCCCGAGGACGGTGTCCAGATCCGACTGGGTAGTCGTCTCGTCGGTGCTCAGCAGCACATGCTCCGCGTCGACCGGCCACAGGTTGACGCCACCGTCGAGCGCCTTGGCGACGACCGCGGCGGAGTCCGCCCTCACCGTCAGCGTGTCGAAGAAGTTCCCGGTGAGCACCTCCACTCCCCCGGCGACCAGCGCGTCGCGCACGTACCGGGCTTTACCGTGCACGTCCTGGGCGATCCGGCGGAGGCCGTCCGGACCGTGCCACACGGCATACATGCTTGCCATCACGGCCAGGAGGACCTGGGAGGTGCAGATGTTGGAGGTGGCCTTCTCCCGGCGGATGTGCTGCTCACGGGTCTGCAGTGCCAGCCGGTATGCCGGGTCCCCGGCGGCGTCCTTGCTCACCCCGACGAGGCGACCCGGGAGGGTGCGCTCCAGTCCGTCCCGGACGCTCATGTAGCCGGCGTGCGGACCGCCGAAGGCCATCGGTACACCGAAGCGCTGGGTGGTGCCCACCGCAACGTCAGCACCCCACTCGGCGGGCGACCTCAGGAGCGTGAGAGCGAGCAGGTCGGCGGAGGCGGTCACCAGGCCGCCCCCGGCGTGGATGCTCTCCGCAAGGGCGGACCAGTCGCGGATCTCTCCATCCGCCCCGGGGTACTGGACGATCGCGCCGAAGACAGGACGGCCCTGAGCCAGCGCCTCGGGGTCCGAGAGGTCGCCGGTGACCAGCTCGATGCCGAGCGGCTTGGCTCGGGTGGCGAGGACTGCTGCACTCTGCGGCAGGAGGTGCTCATCCACGAGCAGCACCGCGTCGTCGGCCACCTTGCTCGCACGGCGCATGAGGGTCATCGCCTCCGCTGCGGCGGTGCCCTCGTCCAGGAGGGAGGCGCCGGCGATCCTCAGCCCCGTGAGGTCGGTGATGAGAGTCTGGAAGTTCAGGAGCGCCTCGAGCCTGCCCTGCGAGATCTCCGGCTGGTAGGGCGTGTAGGCGGTGTACCAGGCGGGGTTCTCCAGGATGTTGCGCCGCACGACCGGAGGGGTCTGGGTGCCGTAGTAGCCGAGCCCGATCATCGAGGTCACCACGGTGTTCTGGGCGGCGACCGCACGCAGTTCGGCGATGGCGGCCTGCTCGGACGCGGCCGCCTCGATGCCCAGTGGTGTGCTGGTGCGGATCCGTGCCGGGACGGCCGCGTCGACCAGGGCCTCGAGAGAGGCGTAGCCGATCGTCTCCAGCATTGTGGCGATGTCGTCCTCGCGGGGGCCGATGTGGCGACCGGCGAAGTCAGGCAACGTGGACATGAGGGCTCCTTCTCGTGCCACCCCCTCTGTTCGGTGGGCCCGTCCAGAGTTGCCTCGACCGCGCGTTCCTGGCGCCTGAGAGCTTGTCGGGGAGATTGCCCCTTCGGCGCCTCACCACGTGAGGACTCTCACGCGCGGGATCAACAGCACGCCAAGTCTAACCGCATCGACCTCCGGCCTGAGGCCGGTCGGCTTCTCGCGTCGCTCAGCTGGTCTTGCGCTGGCGACGGCGCAGTGACAGCTCGTCGTCACCGGTGCTGACGACCTCAGCCTTCTCGCTCGGCATCGAGGCCAGGGTCCCCTCGACCTCGCGCCAGACGCTGCCGACCGCGATCCCGAAGACGCCTTGCCCGCCGCGGACCAGGTCGATCACCTCGTCGTCGGAGGTGCACTCATAGACGCTGGCTCCGTCACTCATCAGCGTGATGTGTGCCAGGTCCTGCACACCGCGCTCGCGCAGCTGGGTGACCGCCACCCGGATCTGCTGGAGCGAGACGCCGGTGTCGAGCAGACGCTTGATGATCTTGAGGACGAGGATGTCGCGGAAGCTGTAGAGCCGCTGGGTCCCCGAACCGGTCGGGTTCCGCACCGAGGGCTCCAACAGGCCGGTACGTGCCCAGTAGTCGAGCTGCCGGTAGGTCACACCCGCCGCCCCGCAGGCAGTGGGACCGCGGTAGCCGACGCCCTCCTCGAGGGCCGGCACGTCGGAGGTGAACAGCAGCCCCTGCTCTGGCGTTGGGGCGTCCTGCGGTCCGCGCACTTCGGCTCCAGTGCCCACTGGCACCTCCTAGACTACGTTGGTGTGATTCGACGGTAAGCCCCTTGGCGCTCTGGGTCAATCACCGCCACGCCGCGGGTCTTCCTCACCGGACTCGAAGTCCTCGGCGGAGACCTGATCAAGGAACTCCCGGAACCGCTCTACCTCGTCCTCGTCCTCGACCGCCATGGCGACCCCCGCCACGTCCAGGACGTCCTCGGCGACCAGGATCGGTGTGGCGGCGCGCAGCGCCAGGGCGATGGCGTCGGACGGGCGCGCAGAGATCTCCGTGGAGCCGTCGAGGACCAGCACGGCGAAGAAGATGTTGTCCTCCATCTTGGTGATGCGGACCTCGTCGAGCCGGTGTCCCAGGTCCTCGATCAGGGTGACCATCAGATCGTGGGTGAGTGGTCGTGGCGGTTGCACCCCCTGCTGCGCGTAGGCGATCGCCGTGGCCTCCGGGGCCGCGATCCAGATGGGCAGGTAGCGCTGCCCGTCGCGCTCCCGCAACAACACGATCGGGTTGTTGGTCGGCATCTCGACGCGCACACCCAGGACGTCCAGCTCCTTCACCCTTCCAGGCTACTGCGTCTGTCCCAAACCCGCCCGCACCAGTGCGACGTGTAGCGCCAGAGTGTGCGCGATGATCTCCGTTTCCAGCTCCTCCGGGTCTGCGTCCGCCGCGCCTCGCGCCCTCCGTCGCCGCACGGGCTCAAGGATCTGCTGGGCCAGTCCGACCTCCCGGTCGGCGGCGACGCGGAAGAGTCGGAGGTGCCGGGGTTCGAGTCCGTATGCCGCCAGGATCGTGCACTCGCGGGCAACGTCCAGGTCGTCGGCCGAGTGTCGCCCTGAGGAGTCGAGCCGGATCAGCCCGAAGGCCTTGAGCTGTGTGTAGGCCGCAACATCCAGCCCTGTGTGCTGCCGCAGCTCCGCCGGCGAGAGCCGCACAGCACGACGCCTGCGCAGCTGCGTCGCCGTCGGCAGCCGGGGGGCCGGCCTCGCCTCGTCCGCCCCCTGCCGGTCCGGCTCACCTCCCCGCGCCTTCTGTTCGGTCGCGGAGGCAGTGGGCTCAGACGCGGCACCACCATCCGCGGGTGCTGCATCCGCGAGCCGCAGCCTGCCGGGGGCCGAGGCCTCCGCCTCGTCACCCAGGTCCATCCGGTCCAGTGCACCCTTGATGACCTTCAACGGCCAGAAGCGGTCTCGCTGGGCCCGAAGGACGAACCGGATCCGATTGACGTCATCCACGGAGAAGGCGCGCTGGCCCGACTCGCGGCGCTGGGGTAGCACCAGGCCCTCTGACTCGAGGAACCGAATCTTTGAGACGGTCAGCTCTGGGAACTCCTGCTGCAGCTCGCGCAGCACGGCTCCGATGGTCAGCAGCGTCACTGCCGCCCGAGGTAGTAGACCAGCCGGAACTTGCCGATCTGGACCTCGTCACCTGGTTCGAGAGCCTGCTGGTCGATCCGCTCCCGGTTGACGTAGGTGCCGTTCAGCGACCCCACGTCCCGCACCTCGTAGCTGTCGCCGGACCGGGCGAACACGGCATGGCGGCGCGAGACGGTGACATCGTCCAGGAAGATGTCGCTGCTCGGGTGCCGACCGGAGCTGACCTCTTCTGCGTCGAGCAGGAAGCGGGCCCCCGTGTTGGGGCCGCGCAGCACGATCAACAGCGCGGTGCCGGGGCGCAGGGCGTCCACGGTGCGCTGGTCGGCCTCGGATAACCGTGGTAGGTCTTCATCGAAGGTGTAGCCCTGCGCAGGCAGGTCGACACCATGGGGCAGGTTCGCAGTGGGGTCCACGCCGGACCCGTGGTGCTCGCGCTCCCTCTCGCTCACAAGTACCTCCTCGTTCGGAAGATCAGCCTAGTTGACCTGCTCCCGGTAAGCCCCGACGTCGAGCAGACCGTCCAGCTCCGCATCGTCAGCAAGCTTGATCTCCATCATCCAGCCCTCGCCGTAGGGATCGGAGTTGATCAGTTCCGGCGTCGCGTCGAGCGAGTCGTTGACCGCGACCACCTCTCCGGCCACCGGGGCGTACAGATCGCTCACAGACTTCGTCGACTCCACCTCACCGCACGCATCCCCCGCCGTGAGCTCGTCACCTATGGCAGGGAGGCTGACGTACACCACATCGCCGAGAGCGTCCTGGGCGTAGGAGGTAATCCCGACACGGACCACGCCTTCGCCATGGTCCTTGACCCACTCGTGGTCTGTCGTGTAGCGCAGGTCCTCGGGGTAGTGCAGCTCGCTCATGGTCTTCCGGTCTCCTCATCGAAACGTTCGGTGCTGCTGACCCTACTCTGAGGACACCGGCCGCGCGTACTGCGGTTCCGCGGTGGGGTGCAGGGCGTCTACCACCAGGGACTCGCCCTCCACCACCTGCACGTCCCCACCGACGCCGCGCACGCTGTCGGTGAAGCCGCCGGGGATCGCCATGGCTCCGGAGAGCGTGTGGGGGTCACCGATGGCCACCACTCTGAAGGGCGTCTCGACGATCTGGCCGTCCACGGTGAGCTCGCCGTCCACGATCCCGATCCAGCTCGTGGCGACAACGCGCACCTGGCCGATCTGGATCGCCTCAGCCCCGGCGTTGCGCAGTTCCTGCATGACGTCGATCATCATGGTGGGAGTGAAGCCGCCTCGGGGGACGGACACGCTCATCGTGATGCCCGGTCCCTCCACCGGGACCGTGCCGGCCAGGATCTGGTGGCTGGCCAGCCGCGCCTCCGCAGCCTCGGCGGCGTCGGCCCCGGACCCCTGCTGCAGCGTGCGCTTGTCCGCCTCGAGCAGGCGGATCTCCTCCTCCAGCGAGTCGGCCCGCTCCGTGACGTCATCGAGCAGCGCCACGAGATCACTCTCGGAGAGGTCCTGCAGACCGACGTCCTGAGCCGCCTGGACCTGGGCGACCAGGGCGAAGCCCACGGCCAGCGTCATCAGCGCGGCGAGCAGGTTCCCGGCATTCACCCTCGGTCCGAGGAGCCGGCCGAACCTCCTCCATGCATGACGCGTCGACTCGGGCATGTTGCCGTGCGGCGCTCTTGCGGGCTGTGCGTCCGTCTCGACCGGCGGCGCGGGCTCCGCGGGCTGGTCGATCGAGCCCTCAGCCTCTCTGGACTCACCGTCACCACTCCCCGGCGTGTCCTCGGGTGCTACGGCGGCCCCGTCGGCGGCCTCGAGGTCTGCGTCATCCTGGACAGCAGCCGGCTCATCGAGCTCGGAGTCCTCAACGGACGTCTCAGGCGCCGCGACGACATCCTCGTCCCGGACCGCGGCTGGCTCGTCCGCCTCACGCTCCTCAGCGACCTCCTCATCGGACGCGTCGGGCGCCTGGACGACATCGCCGTCCCGCACCGCAGGTGGCTCGTCCGCCTCCAGCGCGTCTGCGTGCTCAGTGCCCTCGCCCTCGGTCAGCGCCGCCTCAGCGCTGACTGCCTCTTCCTCGGCAACGCTGGGCGGCTGAGGCGACTCCGCTGCGTCTGCTGCTTCCGACGGCTCCGGTGTTCGCTGCGTCTGCGCCACCGGCGTGGGGTTCGGCCGGCGCCGCGTCACCTTCCGCTTCTTACGAGACTTCGCCACGCGCTAGGCCCCCATGAGATGACGTCTGATGGCCGCAACGTTGCTGAAGATCCGCAGGCCGAGGACGACCACCACTCCCGTCGACAGCTGCGCCCCGACTCCCAGCTGGTTGCCGAGGAGCACGATCAGCGCCGCCACCAGCACATTGGACAAGACAGACACCACGAACACCTTGTCGTTGAAGGCACCGTCGAGCGCGGCCCGGATGCCACCGAACACCGCATCGAGAGCTGCGATGACGGCGATCGGGAGGTAGGGCTCGAGCCAGAGCGGCACCGTGGGCGACAGCGCCAGTCCGGCAATCACGCCCACAACCAGGCCAAGGAGGGGGATCACGAGTCGTCCTTCGTGCTGTCGGTGGTGTCGTCGTGCACCTCGGCAAACCGGGTGCTGAGTCGGGCGCCGGCTGGCACCGTCACTTCGTCCTGCGGCGTGACACTAACAAGAATGCTGAAGTCCGACCGCAGCTCAGTCAGGTAGCTGCCCGTGTCACCATCGCTCAGCTCGGCCGTGAGCTGGTCCTGGGGGCCGATGACCTTGAGCTCGTACGGACGTGCCAGCCCCCTGAGATCGACCACGATGGCCTGCCCCGCAAAGCGGATGGTGGATGTCGAGGTCAGCCGGAGGTCGTTGATCGAGATGGCTTCCGCGCCGTTGGCCCACAAGCCGTTGACGATCACCTGCAGGTCCCTGGCCAGCACACGCTCGCCGTCACGACTGTCAGAGCTCAGCGGCGGGTCGTTGAGGGTCAGGATGACCCCGGGCCCCTGGAGTGCCGAGGCTCCGGCGTTGACAGCCGCTCGCTGGACTGTGCCCTGGTCGAGCTGGGGCTCGTCGTCCGCGTTCTGGAGGGCGACGACCTCGCTTCGCAGCGTCTGGATCTGCTCAACCCGCTCGTCGCCGAGCTGCTCGGTCGCCTCGATGCGCTCGCGGAGCTCCCTGCGCGCCTCGGCACTGGCAGGGTCGGGTGTGCGGAGGGTCTGCGCCGCGACCGCGAGCAGGAACCCGAGCAGAATCGCCGTGATCAGGAGCAGCCACGTCCTGCCCCCTGTGCTGCGGGGCAGGCCGGCCTCCTCGCGGGAGTCAGCCCCTGAGGAGTAGCCAGGGTCGAGCGGTGGGTCCATGACTTCGTTCAGTAGCGCCATGGACTCAGCTGGGTCGCGATCGGGGTCGACAACGCGGTGGCTGAGGAACCTCACACGCCCACCGCCCGCCACTGTCGCCTTCGTTGCGCCACCATATCGCTCACCTGCCAGGCGTAGAGCACACCACCCAGCCAGTACAGGCCGGTCCCCCACCATGCGAAGGCCCATCCGACCGGCAGCGCCACATCCGCGACCCACGAGTCGAAGTTCCCGAGCAGCAGGAGGGGGAAGGCGTAGAGCAGGTTGAACGTCGCGGCCTTGCCGATGTAGTGGACCGGGGGGACGGGCAGCCGGTAGGCACGCACCACGGGATACATCCCCAGGATGAAGGCATCGCGAGCCACAAGGAGTGCCACCAGCCACCACGGGATGATGTCGCGCCAGGCCAGTCCCAGGAGGGTCGAGGCGATGTAGAGGCGGTCGGCGATCGGGTCGAGGTAGGACCCCAGCCTCGTGACCAGACCGTAGTGCCTCGCAATCTTGCCGTCCAGGTAGTCCGTGACACCCGAGCCCATGAGCACCACCAGTGCGAGGACATCATGCTCGGTGAGGATCGCCCAGACGAAGATGGGGACACCGGCCAGACGCAGAGTGGACAGCAGGTTGGGAAGGTTGAGCGAGCCCGCTCCCCCGTCTACCCGTGTCCTCCTCACGAGTCACAGCCTACGGTCCGTGCGATGCAACGTCGGACAGGTCGGACCGATGAGTATGGCAGCCACACCAGGTCGGTACTGCAGGCGCACATTGCAGATGCGCCCCGACCGAGGAGGAGTTCCCATGCGACCTGTCACACCGTGCCTGTGGTTCAACACCGAGGGTGAGGAAGCGGCCAACTTCTATGTGTCACTGATCCCGAACTCGCGGATCACGAAGGTCACCCACTACACGGTGGAGACGCCGTCGCCGAACGCGGTGGGCACCGTCCTGACCGTGGACTTCGAGCTCAACGGGAGTCCTCACCAGGCGCTCAACGGTGGCCCGGAGTTCAGGTTCAACGAGGCGATCTCCCTGGTCCTGGCCTGCGACGACCAGGAGCAGGCGGACCAGCTGTGGAACGCGCTGGGCGCCGAGGGCGAGTTCGGGCCGTGCGGTTGGCTCAAGGACAAGTTCGGCCTCTCGTGGCAGATCTATCCCGCGGAGCTGGACGAGCTGTTCGACGATCCCAACCCGCAGCGTGCGGCGGTTGCCATGCAGACCATGCTCAAGCAGTCCCGGATCGACATCGCCGAGATCAAGCAGGCCATGGATGCGGCGACGACCTGAGGAGTAGTGCAAGGTGGACAGAGTCCGACCGATCCGTCTCCTCGAGTCGCCAGGCATCCCCTCGTCCGCCCCCGGCCCGAGGAAGCTCCCCGCAGTCGTGAGGCTGTGACCTGCCTCTGGCAACAGATCAGAGGCAGCCTCGGGACCTCTCCGAAACCGCCTCTGACCTGCTACTTCTCTCGGTCGGGCTGACAGGATTTGAACCTGCGACCCCTTGACCCCCAGTCAAGTGCGCTACCAAACTGCGCCACAGCCCGAGTGCTCGTGAGCGACCTGAACCTTACATCACCAATACCGGCCCGTGTGAATCCTGGGTCGTGATCACGACAGGCGGTTCACACGCAACCGGGGCGAGGCCGCACGACCCCCTCACGGGACGCGTGGTTGAGTCACGGAAGAGGCATCTGGCCGCGGCCCGTGTCAGCGGCGCCGCTTCTCCCGCACCCGGACCGAGATCTCGATCGGCGTGCCCACAAAGCCGAACTCCTCGCGGAGCCGGCGCTCCAGGAACCTGCGGTAGCCGTGCTCGATGAAGCCGCTCGCGAAGACCACGAACCGCGGCGGCCGGGTGTCGGCCTGGGTCGCGAAGAGGATGCGAGGCTGCTTCCCGCCGCGCACCGGGTGTGGGTGGGCGGCCACGACCTCCCCCAGGAAGGCGTTCAGCCTCGCGGTCGTGATCCTCCGGTCCCAGGAGTCCAGCGCCGTGTGGAGGGCGGGCACCAGCTTGCCGGTGTGGCGTCCGGTGAGCGCCGAGATGTTGACCCGGGGGGCCCAGGTGATCTGGACGAGGTCGCGCTCGATCTCACGCTCCAGGTAGTGCTGGCGCTCCTCGTCGACCTGGTCCCACTTGTTGTAGGCGATCACCAGGGCACGCCCGGCGTCGATCACCTGCTGGATCACTCGGACGTCCTGCTCAGCGATCGTGTCGGAGGCATCGAGCAGCACCACCGCGACCTCGGCCTTCTCCAGCGCGGTCTGGGTGCGCAGGGACGCGTAGAAGTCGGCGCCCCGGGTCTGGTGCACCCGACGACGGATGCCCGCGGTGTCGACGAACCGCCACACCTCGCCGCCCAGCTCGATCAGCTCGTCCACCGGGTCGCGTGTCGTGCCGGCTACCTCGTCCACCACCACGCGGTCCTCGCCGGCCAGCTTGTTGAGCAGGGAGGACTTGCCGACGTTGGGGCGCCCGAGCAGGGCGACCCGGCGGGGACCGCCGCGCGGGTAGGCACCGGCGACGGCGGTGGTGTCCGGGAGCACCTCCAGGACGGCGTCCAGCACGTCTCCGCTCCCGCGGCCGTGCAGGGCGGACACGGGCCACGGCTGGCCGAGACCCAGGGACCAGAGAGATGCTGCCTCGAGCTCGGCCTTCTGGTCGTCCACCTTGTTGGCCACCAGGACCACCGGCTTGCCGGAGCGGCGCAGCAGCCGCACCACGCTCTCGTCGGTGTCGGTCGCACCCACCGTGGCGTCGACGACAAACATCACGACGTCGCTCAGCTCGACGGCGACCTCGGCCTGCTCGGCCACGCGCAGGTGGATGCCCGTCGCATCGACCTCCCAGCCGCCGGTGTCGACCAGGGTGAACTTGCGGCCCGACCACTCCCCGTCATACGCCACGCGGTCCCGGGTCACGCCCGGCACGTCCTCCACGACCGCCTCACGGCGGCCCAGGATGCGGTTCACCAGTGTCGACTTGCCCACGTTGGGGCGGCCGACGACCGCGACGACGGGCCGGGTCGCGGCCTCCGCCTCCTCAGCGGCTGCGGCGCGGCGGCCCTCGACGAGCGCGAGGTCCTCCTCGCTGAGCTCGAAGTCCTCCAGCCCGGCCCGCAGTGCCTCCTCCACGGACGGGTCGGCGGTGCCCGCCTCGTTGGTCTCGGACACGGTTACTGCCTCTCGTCCAGGGTGGTCCGGGCGCGGACCTGGCGCTTGATCCGCCCCAGCATGCCGACCATCCCGCGCATCCGCAGGGGAGACACCGCCTCGGCCAGAGCGAACCGGAAGGGCGCGTCATCGGGCACGGCGAGCACCTCAGCGGCGGGTAGGCCGTCGAGGCTCTCGTGCAGGATCCCGGCGAAGCCACGGGTGGTCGGGGCCTCCGGAGGGGCGGACAGGAACAGGTGCACGACGCGGTCGTCGTCCTGGTCCACCTCGACCGCCAGGAAGACCGGCGACTGGCACTCGTCGACCCGCTCCATCTGGTCGAGCTTGCCCTCATAGCGTTCCGGGAGGTCGGGGAGGTCGTTGGCGAGCTCCAGCAGCAGCTGGAGGCGGTCCTTCTGCGGGAGCGCGTGGAACTCGCCCGCCAGCTCGGCCATGGCCTCCGGCAGGTCGTCGGTCTGCGAGGACGCGGTGAACTGGGTCATCAGCGCTCCACCGGGACACCGACGGAGTTGCCCCACTCGGTCCACGACCCGTCGTAGTTGCGCACGTTCTCAAAGCCGAGCAGGTGGGTCAGGACGAACCAGGTGTGGCTGGAGCGCTCCCCGATCCGGCAGTAGGCCACGACGTCGTCCGTCGGCGCCAGACCCTGCTCCTGCTGGTAGAGCGCCTCGAGCTCCTCGCGGGACCGGAAGGTGCCGTCATCGTTGGCCGCCCTGCTCCATGGCACCGACTTCGCGCCGGGAATGTGCCCGCCGCGCATCGCCCCCTCCTGCGGGTAGTCCGGCATCGACAGCAGCTCGCCGGAGTACTCGCCCGGCGAGCGCACGTCGACCATCGGCCGGCCCAGGTGTTCCAGCACGTCCTGCTTGTAGGCACGGATCCGGGAGTCGTCACGCTCGATGACCGGGTAGTCCACCGCAGTGACCTCGGGGACCTCCGTGGTGAGCTCGCGTCCCTCAGCGATCCACTTGGCGCGGCCGCCGTCCAGGATGCGCACGTCCTCGTGGCCGAACAGGGTCATCACCCACAGGGCGTAGGTGGCCCACCAGTTGCTCTTGTCGCCGTAGATCACGACCGTCGTGTCTCGGCCGATGCCGCGCTCCCCCATCACCTGCGCGAACCGCTGGCCATCCACGTAGTCGCGGGCGTACTGGTCGTTGAGGTCCAGGTGCCAGTCCAGCTTGCGGGCGCCCGGGATGTGCCCGGTGTCATAGAGCAGGATGTCCTCGTTGGACTCCAGCACCACCAGGTTGTCGTCGTCCAGGTGCTCGGCGAGCCACTCCGTGGTCACCAGCCGCTCGGGATGGGCGTATGCCGCCAGCTTGCGCTGCGTGTCGGTCTGGGTGGTCATCGGGTGCCTCCATCGTGGGGGGTGTTGACAGGTCGTCGGGCCGGGGCGGCGCTGATGGCGTCAAGCACTGCGGCCACTGACTGTTCGAACGTCAGGTCGGAGGTGTCAATTCCGACGACGCCCGGGGCGGGCTCGAAGAAGGCCGAGACGGTCGAGTCGGCGGCGTCCCGGCGGACGATCTGGTCGTGGGTGGCGCTGATGGCGCTCTCGTCGTCACGGGCGAAGAGCTCGCGGGCGCGGCGCGACAGGCGGGCCTCCTCCGAGGCGGTGAGCAGGAACCGGTGCTCGGCATCCGGCGCGATGACGGTGGTGATGTCCCGTCCCTCCACGACGATGCCCGGACCGGTCCGCCGTGCCTCGGCGATGATCGCGCGCTGCAGGTCGCGCATCGTCGCCCGCACCGCCAGGTTCGTGGCGATGTGCGACACCTGCTCGCTCACGGCTGTCTCCCGGATGGCTGCGCCGATGTCCTGCCCGGCCACGTGCACGGTGGGCGCCTGCGGATCGGTGCCGATCACCAGGGGGAAGGTGGTGGCCTCGTCGGCTACCGTGGCGGCGTCGGCAACGTCGATCCGGCGCTCCAGGCACCACCAGGTGAGGGCGCGGTACATCGCACCGGTGTCCAGGTAGGCCAGGGCAAGGTGTCGGGCGACCGCCCTGGACACGCTCGACTTGCCTGATCCACTGGGCCCGTCGATAGCGATGGTGATCGGATGCTCAGGCACCGGGCAAGCCTAACTGCTCGTGACCTCCAGACCTGGGCCACGCCCGCCACGGTCGCTTGCGGCGAGAAAGTCGTGGACGTGTTCCAGGAAGAGCGGCCACGCCGGCTCGTCGGCGGTGAGCAGGTGGTTGCGGCTGGGGAGGACCTCAAAGCGGGCGCCGGGGATGAGCGAGGCGAGCTCAAGTCCGATCTGGACCGGTTGGCGCACCTCGTCCCGGGCGTGCATGACCAGCGTGGGACACCGCACGAGAGGAGCGGTGCCGGTCACGTCGATGCGCCCGAAGGCCTCCATGAAGCGCACGGCGTTGGCCGGGGAGCAGGTGCGCCGCTGCAGCGTGTTGAAAGCCTCCCAGATCTCCCGGCTCGCGTCGGGCATGATCTGTGACGTGAAGACTTGGCGGAAGGCAGGGTCGTCGGTCCCCCAGCCGATCCTGGCGAGGTCGAGGTGGAGCGCTGCCTCCCGGCGCTCATCCGCGGTGCTGGCCCGCAGCTCCCGCCCGCGCGCATAACCGCCGTAGAGGATCAGGGCACTGACCCGGTCGGGATGCTGCGCGGCATACGCGATCGCGACGGCGGCACCCTGGGAGATGCCGAGCAGTGGGAAGGTCTCCAGGCCCTCGGCGTCGACGACCTCCGCGAGATCGTCGACCCAGGCCTCCAACCCGATGTCGTCGATCTCCCACTCGGACAGACCGCACCCGCGCTCGTCATAGCGAAGCAGGGTGTGGTCGGTGCTGAGACCGACCAGCCAGTGCCGCCAGACCGGGCTGGTCCAGTCCTCGTTCAGATGCGTGAGCCAGGTGGCGGCCTTGACCGTCCTCGACGTGGGGTGTGGCGAGGGATGGTCGACCATCGCCCTGGCTCTCGGGTTCCCCGGGGCCAGGGTCGTCGGCGTCGATGTCGACGAGACCTCGGTGCAGGCAGCACGCGACCACGCGCGCGAGCAGGGAATCGAGGACCGCGTGACCTTCCGGCACGCCGATGCCGCCGACCTTTCCGGGGAGGGCGCTGACGTCGTCCTGGCCTTCGAGTGCGTGCACGACATGCCGGACCCGGTCGCTGTGCTCGCGGCGATGCGCGCGGCAGCCGCCCCCGGTGCTCCGGTGGTCGTCATGGACGAACGCGTCGGCGAGGCCTTCACCGGTGAGCCGGACGAGGTCGAGCAGCTGATGTACGGCATGTCGCTGATGATCTGCCTGCCGGACGGGATGTCCCACGACGACTCCGTGGCCACCGGCACGGTGATGCGACCCGGGACACTGCTCGGCTATGCCCGTGCCGCCGGCTTCGCAGGCCTGGAGGTGCTGGACATCGACAACGACCTGTTCCGCTTCTACCTGCTGCGGGACTGATGACCGCAGGGGCCGCCCTGCTCGGATGCCGGCCGGGCGGCCTGCCACACCGCTGGCGCCTCGAGAGGTTGTCCGCGCTGACCTGCTATCGCTCGCCGGCCGCTGCTCACAGCCCGGCTGCGCGATAGAGCCCGCCGACCTCCTCGGTGGTCAGCGCCCGCGTCCGTCCCGGGCGCAGCTGACCGAGCAGGATCGGACCGACCTGCACCCGCGAGAGCGCCTCGACCGGATGGCCCACCTCGGCCAGCAGTCGTCGCACCACGTGCTTCTTGCCCTCGTGCAGCACGAGCTCGAGGATCGCCTTGCCCGGAGCCGAGTCGATGAGTTTGAACGAGTCGACAGCCACGACCCCGTCCTCGAGCTCGACACCGGCCCGCAGCGTCTTGCCCAGGTCCCGTGGGATCGGCCCGGGGACGCGAGCCACGTAGGTCTTGGGCACCTCGTATGCCGGGTGCTGCAGCCGGTGGGCCAGCTCACCGTCGTTCGTGAGCAGGAGTAGTCCCTCGGTGTCGGCGTCCAGGCGTCCGACGTGGAAGAGCCGCTCGTTGCGCGGTGGGAGGAAGTCGGAGATCGACGGCCGGCCGAGCTCGTCGCTCATCGTGGAGACGACCCCCAGCGGCTTGTTGAACGCCAGGTAGACCTTGCTGTCGTCCAGCACCACCCTCGTGCCGTCGACGTGGATGGTCTGGGAGACCGGGTCGACGCGGACGCCCAGCTCGGTGACGACGTGCCCGTCCACCGTGACGCGTCCCTGCGTGATCAGCAGCTCGCAGGCGCGGCGACTGCCGACCCCCGCGGAGGCCAGGAGCTTCTGGAGCCGCACCCCGTCGGGCGTGTGGACATCTGCTCCGGAGTCATCCACCGGAGTCGCCGTGACGGTGCGTCTGGGCTTGCTCTTCCGTGGCGGGCCCGCGTCCGGCCCGACCGGTTGGCCCGCGCCTCGACGGGTCTGACGGCGCTTGGCGCCGCCGGACCGCTGTGGCCCGCCCCCACCCCGGGGGCCGCCCGTGCCGCCTCGTCCGGTGCCGCCGCGGCCGGACCCACCTCGTCCGGATCCACCTCGTTGTTGGGGCGGGTTCATGCGTGTCCTTCCGAGGCAAGTTCGTCGATGATGTCGGCAGAGGGCAGGTAGGGCGCCAGAGCGGGTAGCTCGTCCAGACTGTCCAGCCCCATCCGCTGCAGGAACAGGTCCGTGGTGCCGTAGAGCGCGGCCGCGCCCGGTTCCCCGTCGACCACTACCTCCTGGATGAGGCCCCGGGAGACCAGGGTCCGCACGACGCCGTCCACGTTGACGCCCCGCACTGCGCCCACCCTGGCCCGGGAGATCGGCTGGCGGTAGGCGATGACCGCGAGTGTCTCGAGGGACGCCTGGGTGAGCCGCGCCTGTTGACCACCCATCAGGAACTTCTCGACCACCGGCGCGTAGGCAGGCTTGGTGTAGATCCGCCAGCGACCACCCAGCCTGCGCAGCATGAAGCCGCGGTCGCTGTCGGCGTACTCGGCCGACAGTCCCTCCAGGATGGCGGTCACGTCGTCCAGCGGCAGCTCCAGCGCCGAGGCGAGCACGGCCTCTTCGACCGGTTCGTCGATCACCATCAGGACCGCCTCGATGGCAGACCTGGCGCCGCCGGGGAAGTCGTTGATGTCGAACGCGACCTGCTCTGCCTCCGGAGCCAGCTCGTCCTCTGCCTCCTGAGTCGGCCCGTCCTCGAGGTTTGGCGGCAGCGCGTGCTCCTCGGGCTGGACGTCGCCGTTGACCTCACTCATCGATCGTCTCCTCTGGTCCCGCCGCGCCGGTCTCCGCACCGTCGCCGGAACCATCCGGGTCGTCGTCTGCGTCCGCATCTGGGTCGTCATCCTCGTCGAACTCGTCGCTGACCTCGACCTCACCGCTCGCGGCTCCGGTCCAGCGGACGGTCAGCTCGCCGAGGGGATCCTCCTGCTCCAGCGCCAGGACGGACTCCCGGAACAGCTCCAGCAGCGCCAGGAACCGCGCGACGATGACGAGGGTCGTGTCCGCGTCGGCGACCAGGTCGCGGAAGCTGGCGGTGCCGCGCGAGCGCATCCGGTCCACCACGATCGCGGCCTGCTCTCGGACGGAGACCTGTGGTGCGTGCAGGTGAGTCAGCCCGACGGTGGGGGGCGGCTTGGGGATCATGGCCCGGGCAGCGACCATCGCCAGCTGCTCCGGGGTGATGTTCATGACGAGCTCGGGCAGCAGCGCCGTGAACTCCTCCTCGAGCGCGACGTCCCTGGGGAAGATCCGACCCACCGTGGCCATGCGGCTCGCGAAGGCGGCGGCGACGTCCTTGAAGGCGCGGTACTGCAGCAGCCGGGCGAACAGCAGGTCCCGCGCCTCGATCAGCTCCAGGTCCTCCTCCTCACCCTCCCGCCGGTTCGGCAGCAGCCGGGCGGCCTTGAGGTCCAGCAGCGTCGCGGCGATGAGCAGGAACTCGGAGGCCTGCGACAGGTCCCAGTCGTTGTCCGCCGCCTGCGCGGCGCGGATACGGGCGATGAACTCGTCGGTGATCTTGGCCAGCGCGATCTCGGTGACGTCCAGCTTGTGCTTGGCGATCAGCCCCAGGAGCAGCTCGAACGGTCCCTGGAAGACATCGAGGTGCACCTGGAACGGCGCTGGACCGCGTCGGGTGAGGACGCCGCCCGGGGTGACGTCGGGCTCCGCCACCGGCTGCGCCACGTGGTCCGCGGCGGGGTCCACCAGGGTGGTTCCCAAGGTCAGGGCGCGCCGCCGCGCGAGACCAGCTCGCGCGCCAGCTGCCGGTAGGCCTCGGCACCGCTGTGGGTGCTCGCGTAGGAGGTGATCGGCTCCGCCGCCAGGGTGGCGTCAGGGAACTTGATGGTGCGGCTGATGACGGTGTGGAACACCCGGTCCTGGAAGTGGTCGACGACGCTGCGCACGACCTCCTTGGAGTGCAGGGTGCGCCCGTCGAACATGGTGGCCAGGATGCCGTCGAGGGTCAGGGCCGGGTTGAGCCGGTCGGTGATCTTGTCGATCGTCTCGATGAGGAGCGCCACGCCACGCATCGCGAAGAACTCACACTCCAGCGGGATGATGACGCCGTGTGCCGCGGTGAGGGCGTTGACCGTGAGCAGACCGAGCGAGGGCTGGCAGTCGATCAGGATGACGTCGTAGTCGTCCAGCACCGGCCGCAGCACCCGGGCCAGGATCTGCTCGCGCGCTACCTCCCCGACAAGCTGGACCTCGGCCGCCGACAGGTCGATGTTGGCGGGCACCACGTCGAGGTTCTCCACGCGGGTCTGCTGGATCACGTCCTGGATGCTGTGGCCGCGCTCGACGAGCAGGTTGTAGATCGTGGTGTCCAGCTCGTGAGTGGGGATGCCGAGGCCCACGGACAGGGCGCCCTGCGGGTCGAAGTCGACGAGCAGCACCCTGCGGCCGTACTCCGCCAGCGCCGCGCCCAGGTTGATCGTCGTCGTGGTCTTGCCGACGCCGCCCTTCTGGTTGCACATCGCGATGATCCGAGCCGGGCCGTGCCGGTCAAGCGGTGCGGGCGTCGGGAAGTCCGGCATCACGCGGCCGGTCGGGCCCAGCTGACCGCTGCCGACGGTCTCGGTGCCGGGCAGCCGGTCGTGGGACGTGCTGCTGGCAGCGTCCTGCCTGGTCGCCTCGGATGTCACACTCACTCCGCCCTCTGGTCCGTGGTCGGCGTCCCGCCGATCGCTCCGACCCTAACCGCATACCAGGCCGGGGACCAACGGTGTCGGCTCACCGGGCCCTCGGATGCGCCTGGGAGTACACCTCTCGCAGGTGCTGCGCCGTCACCAGGGTATAGATCTGCGTGGTCGTGACAGAGGCGTGACCCAGCAGCTCCTGCACGACCCTGACGTCGGCGCCCCCGTCCAGGAGGTGTGTCGCGAACGAGTGCCGCAGCGTGTGCGGGCTCAGGTGACCGGACAGGTCGGCCCGCTCCGCGGCTCGTTGTATGACGGACCAGGCGCTCTGGCGGGACAGTCGCCCACCGCGCTGGTTCAGGAAGACCGCCGGGGTGCCCCGGCCCTGATCGGCGAAGACCGGGCGGCCGCGGACCAGCCAGGCCTCGACGGCATCGGTCGCGTACCGGCCGAGTGGCACGATGCGCTCCTTGTTGCCCTTGCCGAACAGCCGCACCACAGCCTGGTCCGTGGGATGCGTGCCGGTCCCCTCGCCGCGACCCAGGTCGAGGTCGTCCACGTCGATCCCGATGGCCTCGCTGACACGCGCGCCGGAGCCGTAGAGCACCTCGAGCAGCGCGCGGTCCCGGAGGGTGACGGGCGTGTCGCCGACGCTGGCGGCGTCCAGGAGCCGCTCGACCTCCTCGACGCTGATCGCCTTAGGAAGCCGCCGGGCGGGGGTCGGTGGTGCGACGACCTGCGCCGGGTCGTGGGCCACGTCTCCCTCCGCCGCCAGGAAGCGGTGGAATCCGCGGACCACCACGAGCGCCCGGGCCGCCGACGAGGCGGCCAGCGGCGCACGATCGCCCTCGCCCGTCCGCAGCTGGGCCAGGAAGTCGGTCACCGTGCTCTCGCTCACCGCCCCGGGAGTCGTGACCCGCCGGGCGCGCAGGAAGTCGAGGTATCTGCGCAGGTCCCGCTCGTACGCCTGGAGCGTGTGCTCGGAGGAGCCCCGTTCCACGCGGAGGTGGTCCAGCCAGCCGCGCGCGGCGCGCGACAGCGCGTCGCGGGAGGCGGGAGCGGCAGCGGGCATACGGTCATTGTCATGCAGTGGTATGCCGAAACGCCGGCCCGACGCACCCGCCAGCTCATCGGGGACCTGTGCGTCCTGGCCTGGGTGATCCTGTGGATCCTCATCGGGCGTTGGACGTTCTCCCTGGTCAGAGGTCTCGCGGCGCCCGCCGACCCGTTGCGCTCTGCGGGCACCGCGGTGCGGGAACGGATGGACGAGGTGGCTGGACAGGTCGGGGACGTGCCGCTCGTGGGAGACCGGCTGACCGCCCCGTTCCAGGGGGCCGCTGACGCCGGCGGATCCCTGGTGTCAGCCGGCGACGCGCTTGACTCCGCTGCGACGCGAGCGGCTTGGCTGCTATCCCTCGTGGTGGCTGTCACCCCGATCCTGCTCGTCGTCGGGGCCTACCTCATCCTGCGAGTTATCTACGTGCGTCGTGCCACGGCCCTGGCACGGCTGCGCGAGGCCCCCCACACCATGGAGCTCCTCGCGCTTCGTGCGCTGGTGAGCCAGGCCCCGGCCAGGCTGGCGCGCATCCACCCCGACCCGCTCGAACAGTGGCGCGCCGGTGACGCCGCCACCGTCGACGCTCTGGCTGGGCTGGAGCTGAGGCGGCTCGGTCTGCGGGCCGCGCCACTGAGCCGTCAGTGAGGCGGGCGCTCCTCAGGAGCCGGCTCGGCCGCGGGGTCGGTCTCGGCCGTAGCGTCCGTCTCGGTCGTAACGTCCGTCTGCGCCGTTGCGTCCGGCTCTACCTCGTCCTCCCCGACGTGGTCGGGACCGCCGACCCCGGCCCGCTCGACCCACGGCTCGCGCCCGGGGCGGAGCTTGTGGAGGACGGCAAAGAGCAGCAGCCCCACCACGATGAAGATCAGCGCGGTGAACTGGTTCGTGCGGAACGGCCCGATCAGGTAGCTGAAGTCGGTCCGGATTCCCTCGATCCAGAACCGACCTGAGCCGTAGACCACCATGTAGAGCGCGAACAGCTTGCCCCAGCCGAGGGTGAACTTCCGGTCCAGCCAGAGCAGCAGCACACCGCCGAGCGCGTTCCAGGTGAGTTCGTAGAGGAAGGTGGGCTGGAACGTCTCGACGTCGCGGTACTCCGCGGGCCGGCGGTCGGGGTCGATCTCCAGGCCCAGCGGTCCGTCGTCCGGCCCGCCGAACAGCTCCTGGTTGAACCAGTTGCCGAGCCGGCCGACCGCCTGGGCGAGGATCAGGCCCGGTGCCAGTGCGTCGGCGAAGGCGCTGAGCCGGGCCCCCTTGCGCCACGCGACATACAGCGCCCCGAGGGCGCCGCCGGTGAGGGCGCCGAAGATGGCGATCCCGCCCTCCCAGATGTAGAGCACGCTGAGCGGGTCCCGACCCGCGCCGAAGTAGTCCTCCCAGTGGGTCGCGACGTGGTAGATCCGCGCCCCGACGATGCCGGAGATGACCGCCACGAAGGCGATGGACTCGAAGGTCTCGGCGAGGCCACCGCGCTGCACCCAGCGCCGCCGGCCCAGCCACCAGGCCAGGACGATGCCCGCCATCAGGCACAACGCATAGATGTGGATGGTCAGCGGACCGATCTGGAACTGGCTGATGTCCGGGCTGGGGATCGACGTGAGCACGAGGCCCATCATGCTGGACTGCTCGCCCTCAACCGAAACGGCTCCCTGCTGTGGCCTCAGCCGTGCCGCCGGCGCAGCTCTGCCTCGACGTCATCCAGGCCGAGGCCACGGCTGCGCAGCAGCACCAGCAGGTGATAGAGGAGGTCTGCGGACTCGCCGATGAGATCAGTATCGTCCTGCGCTACGGCCGCCAGGGCGGTCTCGACGCCCTCCTCGCCGACCTTCTGGGCGATTCGGCGCACGCCATCTTCGAACAGCGTCGTCGTGTATGACCCCTCCGGGCGCTCTCGGTCCCGGGCGAGGACGACCTCCTCGAGCTCCGCGAGGAACGAACCGGCCTCCGAGGTGAAGCAGGTCTCCTCGCCCGTGTGGCAGGTCGGGCCGTCGGGCTCGCACAGCAGGAGGACCGTGTCGCGGTCGCAGTCGACCTCGGCGGAGATGACGTGGAGGTAGTTGCCGCTGGTCGCGCCCTTGACCCACTGCTCCTGCCTGCTGCGGCTGTAGAAGGTCGCCAGGCCGGTCTGCAGCGTCGTCGTCAGCGCCTCGACGTCCTGGTAGCCGAGCATGAGGACATGGCCGGTCCGGTGGTGCTGGACCACTGCGGGCAGCAGCCCTCCGGACTTGGCGAAGTCCAGGTCCGCCACTCCCAGTCCATGGGGCAGCTGTAGGGGCGAGGTCAGGGGCCGACCTGTTGGGTCGGAGGCCGTCATGAGGCGACCTCCGCCAGTCGGACCTCGACGCCGGCGTCGTGCAACACCCGTTTGAGGTCGCCGATCGCCAGGTCGCCGGAGTGGAACACCCCCGCGGCCAGCGCACCGTCGACGTCCGCCTCTCGGAAGACGTCGACGAAGTGACGCGGGCTGCCAGCGCCTCCGGAGGCAATCAGGGGCACCCCGCAGATCTGGCGGACGGCCCGCAGCTGCTCGACGTCGTAGCCCTGGCGGACCCCGTCGGAGCCCATGGCGTTGAGGACGATCTCCCCGGCTCCGAGCTCCTGGACCCGTTCCACCCATTCGAGGGTCGTGGTCTCCAGCGCCCGGGTGGTGTCCGGACTGCCGGTCAGCTGCCGGATCCGCCACTGCCCGTCCTCGTCCTGCAGGCTGTCCACGCCGACGACCACGCACTGTCTCCCGAACTCACGGGCCAGCTCGGCCACGAGCTCCGGACGTCGTGTCGCCGGCGTGTTGACCGAGATCTTGTCGGCCCCGGCCAGCAGCACGGCGCGCGCCTGCGCCACGGAGCTGATGCCCCCCGCGACGCAGAACGGGATGTCGATCTGCCGGGCCACCCGGTCGATCCAGGAGAGGTCGACGCTGCGGCCCTCGGGGCTGGCCGTGATGTCGTAGAACACCAGCTCGTCGGCCCCCTCCGCGCTGTAGTGGGCGGCCAGGTCGGTGATGCCGCCCATGTCCTGGTGGTCGCGGAACCGGGTCCCCTTGACGACCCGGCCGTCACGAACGTCGAGGCAGGCGATGATCCGGCGTGCCAGTGTCACGCGTCGCGCTCCTCGGCGATCGCCTCGGCGATCGTCAGCTTCCCCTCCAGCAGCGACTTGCCCAGGATCACGCCGGCGCAGCCGATCTTGCGCACGCTCCGCACGTCAGCAGCGTGTCGGGCACCACCCGATGCCTGGACGGCCGCGTCGGGCACGGCCCGCGTAAGGAAGGTGTAGAGGTTGAGGTTGGGACCGCCCAGCGTGCCGTCCCGGCCGATGTCGGTGCACAGCACGTTGAGCTTGCCGGAGCGGTTGTAGTGGCTCAGCAGCACCGCCAGGTCGGTCTCGGTGTCGGAGGTCCAGCCGCTGGTCGGCAGCACCCACGAGCCGTCCTCGCCGGTGCGGGTGTCGAGTGCCACGGTGATCCGGTCGGGCCCGAACTCCGCGATCCACTCCGAGACCGTCTCCGGCTCGCGGACCGCCAATGAGCCGATCACGACCCGGGACGCGCCGGCCTCCAGCAGGTCAGAGACGTCGCTCTTGCCGCGCACTCCCCCGCCGGTCTGGACCCGCAGGCCGGTCTCGGCGACGATCTCACGCAACAGCGGGGCGAGCGTGTAGTCCCCCGACCGTGCCGCGTCGAGATCGACCAGGTGCAGCCAGCTGGCCCCGCCCGCGGCATACTCGCGGGCGACGGTCATCGGGTCGTCGGGGTAGCGGGTCTCCTTGTCGAAGTCTCCCTTGAGCAGCCGGACGACCCGGCCCTCCCGCACGTCGATCGCTGGATAGACCGTGAAGTCGGTCATGGCGACACCTCCCGGACGAAGTTTGACAATAGCCGGGCACCCGCGCCTGCCGATCGCTCGGGGTGGAACTGCGCACCCCACCGGTTGCCGCTGCGCACGACGGCGCTCCAGGTGCCGCAGTGCTCCGTGGTCATCAGCGTGTCACTGGTCACCGGCGCCGCGTAGCTGTGCACGAAGTAGGCACGAGTCCCGTCCGGAAGGCCAGTGGTCAGGGGGTCGCTGGCCGTGGCGGTGAGCTCGTTCCAACCCATGTGCGGCACCCGCTGACCCGGTTGCGCAGGGATCGCCACGACGTCGCCGGACAGCAGACCCAGGCACTCGGTCCCGCCGTCCTCGGCCGAGCGCTCGAAGAGCAGCTGCATCCCGAGGCACACTCCGAGCAGTGGCTGCTGGACCTGGTGCAGCACCTCGACGAGTCCCGCCTCGCGCAGCCTGCGCATGCCGGCTCCCGCGGCTCCCACGCCCGGCAGGATCACCCGGTCGGCGGACAGGATGTCGTCGGCGTCGTTGGTCAGGCGGGCGTCTGCGCCGATCCGTTCCAGCGCGTAGCGGACCGAGCCGATGTTCGTGCCGCCCGAGTCGACCAGGGCCACCGTCGGTCGGGTGCCGAGCACCGCCGGAGCGGCTCCTGCGCTGACCGACGGGCTCATCGGTGGGCTCACAGCACACCCTTGGTCGACGGTAGCTCGGTACCCTCCACCCGCAGAGCCTGACGCAGTGCCCGAGCGACGGCCTTGAACCCCACCTCGATCTTGTGGTGGGTGTTCTTACCGGTGACCGACAGGTGCAACGTCGCGCGGAGCGACTCGGCGAACGAGCGCCAGAAGTGCTCGACCATCTCGGTGGGCAGGTCACCGACCATCTCGCGGTCGAAGTCGCACTCGAACTTCAGGAAGGG
>DATGRS010000255.1:0-5626 GCA_035303365.1 Ornithinicoccus sp. | reverse complement strand
GCAGCGGACTGAGGTGTGCGGTCCGACCAAGCCCCACGTACGACGCGTGGAAGCGGACATCCAGATACGCATCCACCAGGCCCGGATCCCCAGCGGCCAGGACGGTGTCCTCAGCCTCGACCAGAAGCCTGTGCGCCTCCTCGAACCGGCCGCTGCCCACGAGTGCTCGCGAGAGCTCGACGATCGCGTGCGTCAGCGGTTCCCCGGTAGGCGTCGCGGCCAGGGCGGCGCGGCCAAGCCGGGCCGCGAGCTCGTGGTCGAACGCCCGGTTGGCCCGGGTTGCCGCCCGGAGCAGTGCCTCGCGGCTCACCTCCTGCCCGGAGTCGAGTCGCCAGGTCGCGATGCGCACAGCAGCCCGGTCCACCTCGCGGGGGTCCCCCTCGAACGCGGTAGCGAGTGTCTCGAGGAGATGCCTGCGGTCGAGCCAGCCGAGCCGCTCCAGGAGGACCGCTCCGTGGAGCGGGTGCACTAGTCGAAGGTCAGCCTGCTCCCCGGTGCGGTCCAGGCGGATGAGGCTGGCGTCCTCGAGGGATGAGAGGAGGGGTGGCGCCGCGAGGGACTCCGCGATGACCACGGGCAGTGGCTCCCCCAGCGCGACGAGAGTCATAGCCCACCGTTGCGCGTCAGTCAGGGCCTCAAGCCGTGCCCACACCGCGTCCACGAGCCGAGGCGCGAGCACCACGCGCTCGTCCCAGACCCAGACCCCGTCACACGGCACGAGCGACGCCTCCTCGACCGCGGCGGTCACCAGCTCCCTGGCGTGCAGCACGTTGCCACCGCTCGCCACCGCCAGCCGGTCGACGGTGCGATCGCTGACCGTGCCACCCAGCGCCCGGCCGATGAGATCGCCGAGCTGCGTCACCGACAACGGCGGGAGGTCCAGGCGGGCGACCAGCCCGTCCTTCCACAGAGACGTGACCGGATCCGGCACCGGCTCGCCCTGCCGAAGGGCAACGACAGGCACGACGGTTCCTTCCAGCACAAGCTCCAGCAAGAGTGCGGCGCTGGCCCGGTCCAGCAGGTGCGCGTCATCGACGAGGAGCACGGTCCGGTGCTCGTGGGGGCGCAGTGCCGACGCGAACAACACGTTCCGGAGTGCCCTGTCCACGTGGCGGATGGCGCCGCCTGGGAGCAGGTGGAGCAGCGCACCGTAAGAATCGTGTGACGCTGCCTCCGTCGCGACGACGGTGGCGGTGCGGAGCCCCCTGGACTCGGCCCACCGGCGCACCTCCTTCAGGAGCCGCGTCTTGCCGACACCCGGGGGAGCAACGACGACGGCACCGCCCACCTCGTGGTCCGAGCCGAACGGCCCGAGTGTCGAGGTGACCGCCTCGAACTCCATGTCCCGCCCCACGAGCGGCCACTCACCGCAGTCAGCGGCGCCCGTGAATCCGTCCCTTCGCAACGCGGTCATCAGCCCCTCCCCCGAGAAGTTGTCAACCCTTGACGTAAGACCTCGTGAGGGGATCTGTACAGGGCACGGCGCGTCGCCTCGGGGACTGCGCCCATCGCTCCGCTGCGCACTGGCTGATCAGCCGCGGGTTCAGGCCACCCCGCGGGAGTCCATCGATGGCTCGGCGGCCAGGTCGACGAACCGGCACAGCGCGTTCACCAGTCGCAGCTGCTCTGGGTCCCGCACTGGCGCGTTGAGCAGCTCCGGGCTGCCCACCACCACTGCGAGAGCGCGAGCGCGCGACACGGCCACGTTGAGCCGGTGGCTGTCCAGCAGGAAGCCGACGCCACGGGGTGCGTCCTGGGCGCTGGAGCTGGCCATCGAGAAGATCACGACCGGCGCCTGCTGACCCTGGAACTTGTCGACCGTCCCGACGCGCGCACCCTCGGGGAGCCGGTCTCGCAGCAGCTTGACCTGTGCGTTGTAGGGCGTCACCACGAGGATGTCGGCCAGCGAGAGCGGTGACACCCGGCCCTCGTGGTCCGTCCAGGTGCCGGCCAGCAGGTCTCGGATCAGGTCCGCGACGGTCTCTGCCTCCTCCGGCGACTCGGAGACGCTGGCCAGGTGGGGCACAGGCACCCAGCGCAGCCCGGAGCCGCTCAGCTCCCCCAACGCGTCCACCCGCTGCCGTTCGAGTCCGCCCACGGACTCCAGCCGGGAGGCGTAGGACAGGTCCGAGACGAACCGCGTGATCTCCGGGTGCATCCGGTAGGTCCGGTCCAGGAAGATGCCCCGGTCCGAGGACATCGTCTCCTGGTCGCCGATCAGGTGCTGCAGGCTGGACCGTCCGGCGCCGTAGGGGTGTGTGCCCTGCACGACCTGGGGCAGCTGCTGCGGGTCGCCGAGCAGCACGATCCCCCGTGTCGCGGCCTGGGCAACGGCCAGCGCGTTGGCGAGTGCGAACTGCCCGGCCTCGTCGACGACCAGCACGTCAACGGAGCCGGCGAACTCCTCGCGAGCCCACATCCAGGCGGTGCCACCGATCAGCGTCGCACCCTCCGCAACCGCGCGGACCACCACCTTGTTGTCGGTGACCACGCGCACCATGGCCTCAGGCTCCGACTTCCTCGTCCCCTTGCGGACGCCCGGAAGGCCGACGCCCTCCATGAGGTGGGCGATCACGGCATGCGAGTTGGCGGTCACCCCGACCCGCAGCCCGGCGTCCAGCAGGTCACGGATGAGTGCCTTGCCCGAGTGGCTCTTGCCCGACCCCGGCGGGCCCTGGACCGGCAGCACCTGACGGTCCAGCTGCGCACCGACCCGGCGCACGACCTGCCCTGGAGTCTCGAGCACGTCGCTCCCGAGCGCGACGGGGCGTGGCGCCATACCGGCGGGGACGCGGCCCTCCAGAAGAGCCAGCCCCATGGTGTCGCGGCCTGCCAGCGTGTCCTCGGCGAGGCGCAGCAGCGACGACTGCTGGGCGTCGCTGCCGACGACCGAGTTCACCACCAGACCGCCCGGCGTGGCCGGTTCCTTGCCCTTGCCACGCCTGAGCACGACATACCCGGCCTCAGGGTCAATGTCGGTGACCATCCCGACGGTCTCGTGCTGGTGGGCGTCGCAAGCTGTGCCGCCCGTCTCGATGGTCGTCTCCTGCGGTGGGAAGTCGTAGCGCCACAGCCACGACCGCGCGAGCTCCCCCACGCACTGCGGGTCACCGAGTCCACCGAGAGTGGCGCCGCGGTCGTCGACCAGCTCCTCGTCGCTCATCTCGGCCGTCCGGAAGAACTCCCAATAGCCCTGTTTCGCCTCGCGCCGGTGGAAGCCCACGCAGCCCGCCAGCAGCTCGTGCCCCGCGGCGAGCAGGCGCTCTGCGAGGGCGTTCTCGGCAGCCATCGCCTCGCTGTCGTTCGCCGCCTCCCGCTCCTTCTCGCCCGGTCGACCCAGCGGACGACCCTGCTCGGCCTCCGCCTCACGACGGCGCGCCTCAAGCCACTCGTGCAGCGCGTGCGTGGACCGCACATCCTCCCGGTTGTAGTCGCGCAGCCGGTCGAGGATCGACTGGTCCTGCCGGCCCTCGGCGAGCCAGCGCTCATACTCGATGACCGACGACAGGGCGTCGGTGACCTCGTCGCCCTGCCCAGACCGGGTGTGCTCCCAGTAGAACGCCTCGAGCTTCTTGATCGAGTAGCTCGGCTTGCTGATCTGCAGCGACTGCTTGACGACGGCATAGAGATCGACGAACCGCCCGCCGCGCAGCAGCATGTCCAGCTCGGTCTCGGCGGTGGCGTACTGCTGGGCCATCTGCTTCAGCGCCGTCTGCTCGTAGGCCGCGTAGTGGTAGATGTGCATCCCCGGGTGCTGCCGCCAGCGTGCATCGAGCCAGGTCAGCAGGTCGGTGGTGAGCGCCCGCTCCTCGTCACGGTCGTGGGCCCACCAGGCGAGGAACTCGCCGTCGCGGGTCCAGACGCCCGCGAGGTACTGCCGGCCCGCGCCGTCCTCGGCGAACGGGTCGCCCTCGAAGTCGAGGTAGACGTCGCCCGGGTCCGGCTCGGGCAGCAGCTCCAGGCCCTCCCGCTCCCTCAACGGCAGCAGCTCGTATGTCGGCACACCGGTCTCCCGCTCGTGCACCTGGAGCCTGGCCTGGTTGCGCAGCCGGTCGCGGGTCGTGCGGCTGAGAGCGCCAGCGAGCTGCTCGTCGGTCGCGGTCGCCAGCTGGGCCACGGTGCGGACGCCAGCCGACTCGAGCCGCTCCCGCTGGTCGGCCCGCAGGCCGGCGACCAGCACCAGGTCATCGCGGTCCTCCCACTCCCGCTCGCACGTAGGCAGCCACCGGCACTGCGCGCAGTGGGCGACCCGGACAGAGCGGGTCCGCGCCGGCCGGGCCACGGTCACCTCGAGGCGCTCCCGCGCACGCCGGGCGTAGGACTCGACATCGATCAGCCGCCACGGGTGCTCGGTGCTGTCGCCGGTGACGACGACCAGCTGCTCCGGCGGCACGCCCTGGATCCGTTCCACGTGCTCGGCGTAGGAGGCCATCTGCAGCAGAGCGGCTGCCCGCAGGTGCCGGGCCAGCTTGGTGTCGGCGATGTCGTAGGACCAGCCACCGAGCCGGCTCGGCCGGTCCGTGCGCAGCAGGAAGTCAGCCAGCCCGACCCACGTGCCCCCACCGAAGGCGGCCTGGTAGATGACCTGCGCGCCGGCATACATCGCGTCCACGGTGGCGGCCTCGCGCTCGGCGAGCGATCCACGGCCCGGGATCTCAACGACCTCCAGCCCGCGGGCACGCAGGCTGGCGAGGTAGGCGTGCTCGTGCTCCAGACCCTTGGCGAAGACCAGCTGCAGCTGCTCGTCGAACCCGTTCTCCGGTTCGGCGCGCAGCCCACGGGCCGCCTCGAGGTCCAGCGTCGTGGCATGCGCGCACGCCAGGTGCGTGGTCAGGTCGGTCGCGCTGAGCCGGAGGACCCCGTCGGTCTGCTGCATGCGCACACCATCGCATCTGCCGCCGACACGACCGAGCGCACCGTGCGGCGAGCCCCCACCCGGCCGAGCACACGGTGCGGCGACCGACCGGACGGGCGGAGTGCCGGAGGACTACCACCCAGTCTCCGCGCGTCCCCTTTCGGCAAAGCACCAGACAACTGTGTCGGGCGCCCCGCGGCCGAAGCCACGGGACGCCCGACGGGTGGGTCCTTCGAGGAACCGTGTCAGCGGCCGATCAGAGGTGCGGGTCCTCGTAGTAGTAGTCGACCGGCACCGGCCGGACCGCGGAGCGGTGCAGGGCCGGGGTGTCCTTGCGAGCGCCGTTGAAGAGCGCCGCCCCGACGATCTGGGTGACGTCGAGAACCTTCTCCGGGGACACCTTGTCGATCGTGTCCTCAGACGTGTGATACCAGGGCTCCAGCGGCGTGTGGATGAACAGCGCCGCCGGGATACCCGCGTCATGGAAGGGCACGTGATCGCTGCGACCCAGCTGGCTGTACTGCGGGATCTCGTTTAACGAAACACGGGAACTGGCAGAGGCGGCGAGGTCGGTGACCGTGTTGGTCTGCCCGTCGAGAGTGAACATCGTCAGGTGCCCGGCGTCCCGCGCGCCGATCATGTCGAGCTGGAACATCGCGACCGTGCGCTCGATGTCCTCACTGGACATCTGGCTGACGTAGTGACGCGAGCCTCTCAGACCGTTCTCCTCGGCGCCGAACAAAGCGAACCGGACCTCAGCGGCGGTCGGGG
>DATGRS010000254.1:0-6077 GCA_035303365.1 Ornithinicoccus sp. | reverse complement strand
GGGAGTATGCCGGTCAGACCGCGGTCAGTAGCGGTCCTCGCCGACGGACAGGTCGTCGAGGCGCACGGCCTCGCCCGAGCCCGGACCGAATGCGGGGTACTCGAACTGGTCGTAGTCCGGGACCGCGTAGGCCGCTGCCTTGGCCTCCTCCGTGGGCTCCACGGTGAGGTTGCGGTAGCGCGGCAGACCGGTGCCGGCCGGGATCAGCTTGCCGAGGATGACGTTCTCCTTCAGGCCCAGCAGCGGGTCGGACTTGGCCTGCATGGCCGCCTCCGTCAGCACCCTGGTGGTCTCCTGGAAGGACGCCGCGGACAGCCACGAGTCGGTGGCCAGCGAGGCCTTCGTGATGCCCATCAGCTCGGGACGCCCCGAGGCCGGCTTGCCGGACTCGGACACGACGCGGCGGTTCTCGGTCTCGAACCGGCCGCGCTCGACCAGCTCACCCGGCAGCAGCTGCGCGTCGCCGGCCTCGATGACCGTGATGCGCCGCAGCATCTGCCGCACGATGACCTCGATGTGCTTGTCGTGGATCGACACACCCTGCTGGCGGTAGACCGCCTGCACCTCGTCCACCAGGTGCTGCTGGGCAGCACGCGGGCCGAGGATGCGCAGGACCTGCTTGGGGTCGATCGCACCCTGCACGAGCTGGGTCCCGACCTCGACGTGCTCGCCGTCGGTGACCAGCAGGCGGGCCCGCTTGGTCACCGGGTAGGCGTGCTCCTCGGAGCCGTCGTCGGGGACCAGCAGGATCCGGCGCGACTTGTCGGTGTCCTCGATCTGCACGCGACCGGAGGCCTCAGCGATCGGGGCGACGGCCTTGGGGGTCCGCGCCTCGAACAGCTCGACCACACGCGGCAGACCCTGCGTGATGTCGTCACCCGCCACACCACCGGTGTGGAAGGTACGCATCGTCAGCTGGGTGCCGGGCTCACCGATGGACTGGGCCGCGATGATGCCGACGGCCTCACCGATGTCGACCAGCTTGCCGGTGGCCAGCGAGCGGCCGTAGCACTTGGCGCAGGTGCCGACCAGCGACTCACAGGTGAGCACCGAACGGACCTTGACCTCCTTGACGCCGGCCGCGACCAGGGCGTCGATGACGACGTCACCCAGGTCCATGCCGGCCTCGGCCAGGACCGTGCCGTCGAGCTCGACGTCCTGCGCCAGCGTGCGCGCGTAGACGGCGGTCTCGACGTCGTCGTGCTCCCGCAGGTCACCGCTCGGCGTCTCCACCGCGATCGGCATCAGGAAGCCACGATCGGTGCCGCAGTCGTTCTCGCGGATGATGACGTCCTGGCTCACGTCCACCAGACGACGGGTCAGGTAGCCCGAGTCGGCGGTGCGGAGCGCGGTGTCAGCCAGACCCTTGCGGGCGCCGTGCGTGGAGATGAAGAACTCCAGCACCGACAGGCCCTCACGGAAGTTGGACTTGATCGGACGCGGGATGATCTCGCCCTTGGGGTTGGCCATCAGGCCACGCATACCGGCGATCTGACGCAGCTGGAACCAGTTGCCTCGAGCGCCCGAGGTCACCATCCGGTAGATGGTGTTGTCCTTGGGCATCGTGGTCTCGAGCTCCTTGGCCACCTCGTTGGTCGCCTGGGTCCAGATCTCGATGAGCTCCTGACGGCGCTCGTCGTCGGTGATCAGACCACGCTCGTACTGCGTCTGGACCTTGGCTGCCTTGGCGTCGTAGGTGTCCAGGATCTCGGTCTTGCGCGCCGGCGTCTGGACGTCGGCGATGGACACGGTGGTGCCGGACCGGGTCGCCCAGTAGAAGCCGGTGTCCTTCAGGGAGTCCAGCGACGCCGCGACCTGCACCTTGGTGTAGCGCTCGGCCAGGTCGTTGACGATCCCGGACAGCTGCTTCTTGTCCACGACGGTGTTGACGAACGGGTAGTTCGGCGGCAGCGCGTCGTTGAACAGCGCGCGACCCAGCGTGGTCTCGACCAGGAACTCGGAGGCGATGCCGTCCTCGGTGAGCTCCACACCCTCCGGCAGCTCGAACCCCAGCGGCGGAGCCGTCTGGGTGACGCGCAGCCGGATCGGGGTGCCGATCTCGATCTCGTCGGCGTCGAAGGCCATCTGAGCCTCGGCGACCGAGGTGAAGGCACGCTGGTGCTCGACCTCCAGCGGGGCGTCGAACTGCTCGGACGTCAGGTGGAACAGCCCGATGATCATGTCCTGGGTGGGCATGGTCACGGGACGGCCGTCCGCGGGCTTCAGGATGTTGTTGCTGGACAGCATCAGGATCCGGGCCTCGGCCTGCGCCTCCGCCGACAGCGGCAGGTGCACGGCCATCTGGTCACCGTCGAAGTCCGCGTTGAACGCGGTGCAGACGAGCGGGTGGATCTGGATGGCCTTGCCCTCGACCAGCTGCGGCTCGAAGGCCTGGATGCCCAGACGGTGCAGCGTGGGTGCGCGGTTGAGCAGCACGGGGTGGTCGGTGATGACCTCCTCGAGCACGTCCCACACCACGGAGCGGCCACGCTCGACCATCCGCTTGGCGGACTTGATGTTCTGCGCGTGGTCCAGGTCGACCAGCCGCTTCATCACGAACGGCTTGAACAGCTCCAGGGCCATCTGCTTGGGCAGACCGCACTGGTGCAACCTCAGCTGCGGGCCGACGACGATGACCGAACGGCCCGAGTAGTCGACGCGCTTGCCCAGCAGGTTCTGCCGGAAGCGTCCCTGCTTGCCCTTGAGCATGTCGGACAGCGACTTCAGCGGCCGGTTGCCCGGGCCGGTGACGGCGCGGCCACGACGACCGTTGTCGAAGAGGCTGTCGACAGCCTCCTGCAGCATCCGCTTCTCGTTGTTGACGATGATCTCCGGCGCACCCAGGTCGAGCAGTCGCTTGAGCCGGTTGTTCCGGTTGATCACGCGGCGGTAGAGGTCATTCAGGTCGGAGGTCGCGAAGCGGCCACCGTCCAGCTGGACCATCGGACGCAGGTCCGGCGGAATGACCGGGACGCAGTCCAGGACCATGCCGTCGGGGTTGTTGTTCGTGGTGAGGAACGAGGTGACGACCTTGAGCCGCTTGATGGCGCGGGTCTTCTTCTGTCCCTTGCCGGTCGCGATGATCTCGCGGAGCAGCTCGACCTCGGCCTGCAGGTCGAAGTTCTGCAGACGCTTCTGCAGCGCCGCAGCACCCATGCCGCCCTCGAAGTACTGACCGAACCGGTCGCGCATCTCGCGGTAGAGGATCTCGTCGCCCTCGAGGTCCTGGACCTTGAGGTTCTTGAAGCGGTCCCAGACCTGGTCGAGACGCTCGATCTGCTGGTCCGCACGACGGCGGATCTGGTTCATCTCGCGCTCGGCACCGTCACGCACCTTGCGGCGCGCGTCGCCCTTGGCACCCTCGGCCTCCAGCTGGGCGATGTCCGCCTCGAGCTTCTTGGCGCGCTCCTCGACGTCGGCGTCGCGGCGGTTCTCCAGCGCCTTGCGCTCGGTGTCGATCTCGGCCTCGAGCGAGGGCAGGTCCTTGTGACGGGCGTCCTCGTCGACCGTGGTGATCATGTAGGCGGCGAAGTAGATGACCTTCTCGAGGTCCTTCGGCGCCAGGTCGAGGAGGTAGCCGAGGCGGCTGGGCACACCCTTGAAGTACCAGATGTGCGTCACCGGAGCGGCGAGCTCGATGTGGCCCATCCGCTCTCGGCGCACGCCGGCGCGGGTCACCTCGACGCCGCAGCGCTCACAGATGATGCCCTTGAAGCGCACGCGCTTGTACTTGCCGCAGTAGCACTCCCAGTCCCGGGTCGGGCCGAAGATCTTCTCGCAGAAGAGCCCGTCCTTCTCCGGCTTCAGGGTCCGGTAGTTGATGGTCTCGGGCTTCTTGACTTCGCCGTGGCTCCAACGGCGGATGTCCTCCGCCGTAGCCAGGCCAATCCGCAACTCGTCGAAGAAGTTGACGTCGAGCACGTGGATCCTTCTCTCGTGAGATCTCGTGAGTCTCAATAGGTTGTGCAACAGTTCATATGGCGTATGCCGTGGAGCCGGTTGGTCCGACTCGGACGACGGTCACCGGGCGGGCTGCGCCCGGCGACCTGATGTTCCGCGGAGCAGGCGCTCCGCGGGCTCCGCGGTCAGACTTCCTCGACGCTGCTGGGCTCGCGCCGGCTCAGGTCGATCCCGAGCTCCTCCGCCGCGCGGAACACCTCGGTGTCGGACTCGCGCAGGTCGATCTGCGTGCCGTCGCTGGAGAGCACCTCGACGTTCAGGCACAGGGACTGCATCTCCTTGATGAGCACCTTGAACGACTCGGGGATGCCCGGCTCGGGGACGTTGTCGCCCTTGACGATCGACTCGTAGACCTTCACGCGGCCGGTGACGTCGTCGGACTTGATGGTGAGCAGCTCCTGCAGCGCGTAGGCAGCGCCGTACGCCTCCAGGGCCCACACCTCCATCTCGCCGAACCGCTGGCCACCGAACTGCGCCTTGCCGCCCAGCGGCTGCTGGGTGATCATCGAGTACGGGCCGGTGCTGCGCGCGTGGATCTTGTCGTCCACGAGGTGGTGCAGCTTGAGGATGTACATGTAACCGACCGACACCGGCTCCGGGTAGGGCTCGCCGGAACGACCGTCGAACAGGCGTGCCTTGCCGGACTCGCCGATCAGGCGCTCGCCGGACGCCGACGGGTTGGTCGACTCCAGCAGACCGGCGATCTCCGCCTCGGTCGCACCGTCGAAGACCGGGCTGGCCACGCGGGTCCGGGGCTCCGCCACGCGGGCGTCCTGCGGGATACCTGCGGCCCACTCGGCGCCCTCGGCGATCTCCCAGCCCTGCGCCGCGGCCCAGCCGAGGTGCAGCTCCAGGATCTGGCCGATGTTCATCCGGCCGGGCACACCCAGCGGGTTGAGCACGACGTCGACCGGGGTGCCGTCCTCCAGGAACGGCATGTCCTCGACCGGCAGGATCTTGGAGATGACACCCTTGTTGCCGTGGCGGCCGGCGAGCTTGTCGCCGTCGGTGATCTTGCGCTTGTTGGCCACGTAGACACGCACCAGCTGGTTCACGCCCGGGGGCAGCTCGTCGCCGTCCTCGCGGTCGAAGACCTTGACGCCGATGACCGTGCCGGTCTCGCCGTGCGGGACCTTCATGGAGGTGTCACGGACCTCACGGGCCTTCTCGCCGAAGATCGCGCGCAGCAGGCGCTCCTCCGGGGTCAGCTCGGTCTCACCCTTGGGCGTGACCTTGCCGACCAGGAGGTCGCCGTCGCGGACCTCGGCCCCGATGCGGATGATGCCGCGCTCGTCCAGGTCGGCCAGCACCTCGTCGGAGACGTTCGGGATGTCCCGGGTGATCTCCTCGGGGCCCAGCTTGGTGTCGCGGGCGTCGATCTCGTGCTCCTCGATGTGGATCGAGGAGAGCACGTCGTCCTGCACCAGGCGCTGGGAGAGGATGATCGCGTCCTCGTAGTTGTGCCCCTCCCACGGCATGAACGCCACGAGCAGGTTGCGCCCCAGCGCCATCTCGCCACCGTCGGTCGCCGGACCGTCGGCGATGAGGCCGCCGGCCTCGACGCGCTGGCCGGTGTCGACCCGCACCTGCTGGTTGTAGCAGTTGCCCTGGTTGGACCGGGTGAACTTGCCGATCCGGTAGGAGGTGTAGGTGCCGTCGTCGTTGGCCACGGTGACCAGGTCGGCCGAGACCTCCTGGACGACGCCCGACTTCCCGGCGCGCACGACGTCGCCGGAGTCCAGCGCGGCGCGGTGCTCCATCCCCGTGCCCACGAGCGGGGCCTCGGCCCGCACGAGCGGGACGGCCTGACGCTGCATGTTGGCGCCCATGAGCGCACGGTTGGCGTCGTCGTGCTCGAGGAAGGGGATCATCGCGGTCGCCGCCGACACCATCTGGCGGGCGGAGACGTCCATGTACTCGACCTCGCTGGCCGGCACGTCGACGGCCTCGCCGTCACGGGCCCGCACGAGCACGCGCTCGTCGAGGAAGGTCCCGTCGTCGCCCAGCTGCGCGTTGGCCTGGGCGATGACGAAGCGGTCCTCCTCGTCGGCGGACAGGTAGTCCACCTCGTCGGTGACCTTGCCGTCGCGCACGCGGCGGTAGGGGGTCTCGACGAA
>DATGRS010000253.1:0-6123 GCA_035303365.1 Ornithinicoccus sp. | reverse complement strand
CTTGATCGGGATCTCGGTGAACTCCAGGTCCTGGGGCGCCACAGCGATGAGCGCCTCACCGAGTACCCGGTTGATGGACTCTGACGACAGACTGCCGATGAAGTACCCGACCTCGTAGACCATGCTGTCCTCCTGTGCGAGAGCGAGACAGTCCGTGGCCGGACCGCACCCATCGGGTTTGCACGACGTGGCCCCCGGCGATACCGGTGGCGTACAGACCTAATCGTCCTCGGACCGGTCCGCACGGCCGGGGCTGAACGCCTCGGCGTTGCCCTCCTCGCCTCTGCCGTCGTCGTGGGCCTGCACCGTCAGCGGGTTCTCCCCCCGCCCGAGCTCTTCGATGTTCTCTCCCAGAGCCTCAGACATGGAGTCCTGGTCGGTCTCTCCGGCGTCGGACGCGCGGACGTTCATCCTCCCGTCGGGCTCAGCTGCGTCGGCGTACTCATCGCCGAGATCCCTGCCCTCTGTATCGGGGGTCATCATCGCTTCCTCCTGTGCTCACCAGGTGTGTTGACGGGGTCGACCTGTGCTGGACGGCCCGCACTAGTTCCACTATCCGCGTGCCGGTGTCCCGACGCACCTCCATACAGCGGGCTCGCAGTATCCACGCCAGCGGCTACTGCGTCAGGAAGGTCGCGACGCGGTCCTTCGGACGACCGATGATGGCCCGGTCGCCACGGACCAGCACCGGTCGCTGCATCAGCTGCGGATGTTGGCTGAGCACGACCACGACCTGGTCAAGGGTGGCGACGTCAGCCTCCGCCAGCCCCAGAGCCTTGAAGGCTGCGTCCCGGCGGACGAGGTCGGTGACCGGGTCCTCCAGCTTGGCGGCCACGTCTCGCAGCTCTGTCTCGTGCAGCGGCGTGGTCAGGTAGCGGACCACCTCGGCGTCGACGCCCGCAGCCTCGACCTCGGCGAGAGCCGCCCGTGAAGTCGAGCATCGGGGGTTGTGCAGCAGGGTCACGTCAGCCATGCCCTTGACGCTACGCCAACGCGGTTGCTCCGGGTGCCTGGTGGAGCCGCGCCCGGGCCGCACCGGCCGGTTCCCTATCCTGAGACGAATGCAGCGTCCCGTCGAAGAAGGACCCCCCATGACCACCGCCAGCACCACCCGTATCGTCCTGACTGAACACGACCCGGCGACGCGCATCGCAACCGTCACGCTCAACCGGCCCGAGAAGCGCAACGCCCTCTCGCTGGAACTCATGAGTGAGCTCATCGACACCTTCCGTGAGCTGGCAGACCGGCGCGACGTGGCGGTGATCATCCTCACTGGGGCCGGGCCCGTATTCAGCGCGGGTCACGATCTCAGCGAGATGACCAGTCGAACCGTGGAGGAGTACCGCACCATCTTCGACCGCTGCTGCGAGCTGATGGAGCTCGTGCAGTCCGTGCCGCAGCCAGTGATCGCCCGGGTGCACGGGATCGCCACAGCAGCCGGCTGCCAGCTCGCAGCAACCTGCGACCTGGTCGTGGCCGAGGAGACCGCGCACTTCGGAACGCCTGGCGTCCGGATCGGGCTGTTCTGCTCCACGCCCATGGTCGCGATCAGCCGGGTGGTCGGACAGAAGCGTGCCCTGCAGATGCTTCTCACCGGCGTGCCGATCACTGCTGCCACGGCCGCTGACTGGGGCCTCGTCAACGAGGTGGTGAAGGCCGACGAGCTCGAGGACAGGACCCGTGAGCTCGCTGAGCAGGTCGCCGCCGCCAGCTCGGTCGTCGTCGGAATCGGCAAGGAGGCCTTCTACGCGCAGATCGCTCGGGACCAGCACTCAGCCTACGAGTACGCCAAGACCGTGATGACGATGAACGCGCTGGCTGATGACGCGCAGGAGGGGATCTGCGCCTTCCTGGAGAAGCGTGACCCCACCTGGTCGGACCGCTAGGCAGGCACGGCTCGCACAGTAAGAGACGGGGGCTGCTCAACCGCTGGTGGCGTCGAGGTGCTGCAGGAGGTCGTGAGCCGCCAGCTCGACCTCCTTGTGCCGCCACTGCGCGGCGCGGAACACGCAGGCGATGAGTGCGGAGCGGTGCACCCGACGGAAGTCGCCGTAGGCGAACGCGTAGCGAGCCTTCGTCTCGTCCGTGGCACCGCGAGTCAGTCCGAGATGCCAGGCTGAGTACTCCTCCCAGCCGTGCCGTTCCAGGTAGGCGTTCTGGGCGTCGGCGTCAGGCTGGATGTCAGACCATTCGCTGTCCAGCACATACTGCTTCTTGTCGATGAGCTCCCGGCAGCGAGCGACGCCGGCGGCGTTGACGGTGTAGGTGGCCACCCGGCCATCTTCGCTGCCGACGGTGGATAGCGCGTGGTGACGGTCTCGGTATGGCCGCCCGTCGGTCTGGCCGCCCGTCGGTCTGGCGGCCCGTCGGACGGGCTGGCTACGGTGTCGGCATGGCCTGGATCAAGTGGTTGGCAGGACGGCCGCTCCTGGGCGTCGCACTGAAGGCGGCCATCGCCACGGGACTGGCCTACTTCATCGGCTCACGGCTCCCGGCACCGATCGACGCATACAACTACTACGCCGCTCTCGGTGCGTTTACCGTCGTGGGGCTCGTGGTGGTGGACTCCATCAAGGAGTCGCTGCGGGTCTTCGGTGCCGTGGCGATCGGGGTCGCCGTGGCAGCGGTGGTGCAGGCCCTGTCATGGACGAACTCACTCACCATCGGCGTCACCGTCCTGGCGTGCGTCCTGCTCGCCGCGCTGCCATTCCTTGGCGAACAGCGCACCTGGGCGCCGCTGGCCGCCCTGTTCGTCCTGGCGACCGGAGGTCCCGACCCCGAGCCGATGGTCCTTGGCTACCTCGTCCAGGTGCCCCTCGGTGCCGTTATCGGGGTGATCGTCAACCTGGTGCTTCTGGCACCGCTGGCCGACGAGGACCTGGAACGGTCCACCGCCCGAGTCCTCGAAGTCATGGCCGACCACATGCACCGCTTCGCCGATTTCCTGGAGCAGGAGGGCGACCGAGAGGCGGAGGAGTACACCCAGGAGGGCCGGGAGGCTGCCCTCGGCGTCAGTGACTGGGAACTCACCCAGGCGCAGGCCCAGCTGCGAGCCGCCATCGCCGAGGGCCGGAAGGCACGCAGGGCCAACCCTCGGGCGCGACTGAACCCCGGCCGAGACGAGCTTCTCCTTGACCGGGCAGAGGCGACCAGCCGGTGCGCGGCGGCGCTCAGCGCGGCCGCGGTCGACCTCACGCAGGCAGCCCCTGGTGAGGGCTCGCCGGGACGGACTCTGAGACGGCGGGCGGCCGAGGCGCTACGTCACACTGCCGACGTGTTCGAGGATCCCGAGCGGCCCCGCAGGGACCCGGCCATGGTGGCGGCCGCGCAGGACCGTATCCGTGCCCTGCTCGAGCAGGTGCGGTCGATGAGTTCCGCCACGGGGCTGGACCACATCCTCTTCGGGGCGCTGGCGCTGACGATCGAGGAGATCCTGGCGGTGTTCACGCGCCAGGTCGTGGGCATCGACGACGACCCACCGCCCCGCGGATAGGGACTTGGCAACCACGCCGCTGGGCTCGCGGAGCAGGACGGCGTGGGACACGATAGAGACCTCACGTCACACGGGGAGGTGCGGTGGTCGCCGACCAGCAGGACGCGCGCCCGTGGGTGCCGAAACGACCCACTCTGCGGCGCCTGGAACGTGCCGTCGACGAGTGCCGCGGCTGTGAGCTGTGGCAGGACGCGACCCAGGCCGTGCTCTCCAGCGGCAGCGCCGACGCGCGGCTGATGCTCGTCGGGGAGCAGCCGGGCGACCAGGAGGACAAGGAGGGGGAGCCGTTTGTCGGCCCAGCCGGAAACGTCCTCGCGAGCGCACTGGAGGCCGCCGGGATCGGGAGCGACGAGGTGTACCTCACCAACGCCGTCAAGCACTTCCGGTTTGAGCAGCGTGGTAAGCGCCGTATCCATCAAGCGCCCGAGCTGCGCCATCTGGTGGCGTGTCATCCGTGGCTGGAGGCCGAGCTCGCCGTCGTCGACCCGGACGTGGTCGTCTGTCTGGGCGCCAGCGCTGGTCGCGCGGTCCTGGGACGGCGGGTGCGCATCGGTGCTGAGCGCGGCTCGGTGGTCGCCAGCGGGGACGGGCGGGACACCCTCATCACCACCCACCCGTCCGCAGTGCTCAGACTTCGCTCTCGAGGCGGCTATGACGAGGCGTTCACAGAACTGGTCGCAGACCTCCGCACCGCAGCGACGCACCGGACGGCGTCGTGACCCACCGGCTAGTGGGGTGGTGCGGCATACACGGGAAGAGAAGGAAGGAACTGCCATGACGGAACATCCGAGGTCCTCCGAGTCCGCCGACCGGGGGTCGCCCGAGGGCACTGGCCCGCAGCCGACCGCCCGCTCGGGTGCGCTACTGGGCCCGCTCCTCTTTGCGCTTATCGCCGCGGTGCTCATCGCAGTGGCGCTGATCGTCTTCTGACCCCAGCCGGTTCGATGAGGCCCTGGCCTCAACGACGGCCGAGGGACGGCGTGGCCAGCGTGCTCTCCCGGGTTAGCCCGACGCGCGCTGGACTGAGGTGTCGACGCGACCGGGCTGAGACGTGGTCTGCACGTCATACACGGCGTAGGCCGCCCGGATGACCGGCTGCGCCACGTTGCGGACCCGCACCCCTGCCTCGGTGTTGCCGCGTTCGGTGCCGGCATGCGCGTGGCCGTGCACCGCCAGATCAGCGTCGCCCTCGTCGATCGCCTTGCCCAGCAGGTAGTTGCCGAGGAAAGCCCAGATCTCGGGTGGTTCGCCCACGAGGGTGCCGTCAACGGGCGCGTAGTGGGTGAGGGCCACGGTGAAGTCCGGAGCCTGGGTGGCGACATCCGCGAGGGCATCGGCGAGCAGCTCGCCGCTGCGCCGCCCGGTGCGCGAGAAGTCCTTCATCTCCGGCTCGCCGAAGTCGCTGGCGGACCGTCCGGCGAAGCCCAGCCCGAACCCCTTGGCGCCCGCGACCCCGAGGCGGCCCTGCGGCAGGTCCAGCACCACGCCCTCACCCTCGAGCACGATCAGGCCGGCGCCGCGAAGGAGCTCGGTAACCTCCTCGGCACGATCGCTGTGGTAGTCGTGGTTGCCCAGGACAGCCACCACCGGGACGGGGAGGCCACGGTACTCATCCGCCACGATCTCCGCCTCGTCGACCGTGCCGTGCCGGGTGAGGTCACCGGCGAGCAGCAGCACGTCCGCGTGCTGGTCGATATCCTCCAGCCCGGCTCGGTGACGACCCACGAGGTCCGGCCCGAGATGCACGTCTCCGACGGCGGCGACGCGGATCACCGCAGCACCTCGGACGACCGTGGCGGATCGCTCAACGTCTCCTCGGCACAGGTCAGCTCGTCGACGACCTCCCTGCCCGGACACAGCTCCTCGACGCGGCGCAGGATGGAGCGTCGGGTGCCCTCGCTCGCCACCGCACCGTGGACGTAGATGCGGCGACCGTGCTCGCTGAGCTGCACGCCGAGCTCCGCGGTGTCGACCTCCTCGCCCAGTCGTCGTTCGATGTCCTTGAGGTGATAGGTATCCGTCATGTCGGTTCCTCCTTCTGGGAGTCGGGCAGCAGAGACAGGTCACGGGCCAGCCCCAACGCCGCGCGCGCAAAGGGGTTGTCGGCGCACTCGCGGTCCACACGCTCGACGTCCATCTGCTCGCGAAGGCTCCGGATCACCGCGAGCACCGGTGCCATGTCGCAGTAGTGCTCTGTCATGGCGAGCAGCTTGGAGATCAGCAGGTCCGTCGCCGACATCACCGGCATCACGACTGAGTCCACCGGGAGGCTCGTCGCCCGTCCGAGGAGCGACTCGTCGACGGGGCCACTGGCCAGCCGGAAGATCACGTCGACCTGCTCGCCCCCGTGGCTGACCTTGAAGAGCCAGTCCTCCGGCGGGTCCAGGATGTCCAGCCCACGGCCCGCGAGCGCGGTGCGAGCACGCTCCTGGTCCTCCTCGAGGATGACCAGGTCGGCGTCGTGCCGACTGTCACCGCCTCCGAGCGCATACACCGCGTAGCCGCCCGCCAGGGCAAACGGGATCGAGTCCTCCTTCAGCGCGACGGCCACCGACTTCAGCGCCTCGAGGATGGGTTGCACCTGCCCGGATCCCATGGTTCATGGTCCACCGGGGAAGCGCGGCCCGCGA
>DATGRS010000252.1:0-36599 GCA_035303365.1 Ornithinicoccus sp. | reverse complement strand
GAGCTCGACCCCTATGAGCAGCTCCTCGCCGATGAACCTGACCCGGTGCTCCTCGTCGACGCCGATCGGTTGACCGCCGTGGCGCGGACCCTTGGCGTGGCCGCAGGCATCGCGCTGGTCGGGAGTCTGTGGATGGCCTGGCTGCGGGCGACCCAGCAGACCCAGCCACCGCTGGCGTAGCCGGCACTACGCCAGCACGGACCGGAGCTCCCGTGCTTCTGTGACCGGCAGGTCGCAGACGGTGCCTCGGCAGACATACGCCGCTGCCCGGCCGTCCACGCCCGGCCGATCCTGGAGCAAAGGAGGGGTCTGGCCGGCCCGACCGACCAGGACGAGCGCTCCCGGCGGAGCAGCCGCTCGGGCGACGGCGACGAGCTCCTCCTGCCCGGTGCCCTCGCTGATCGCCACCTGCAGGGGCCCGGCCACGGCCGCCTCGCCGGCAGCCAGCGCCCAGCCCGCGAAGCGCGGATCCTGCTGAGCGACGGCCGCCATGGGCCCGAGCGCCTGCACGCCGAGCGCAAGGTGCTCGCCGGACCCGGCCGCCGCACCGTAGGCGAGCAGCGCGCTGGCCAGCGAGGACTGGCCGGACGGTTCGGCGTTGTCGCCGCGGGACCGGGGTCGCAGCACAAGCTGCTCCGCGTCGGCGGCGGTGTCGTGGAAGATACCGTCACCGTCCCCGAAGCGTGACGTCGCATCGTCCAGCAGGGTCCCGGCCTCGGACAGCCACTTGGCGTCCGCGGTCGCGGCGTGCAGCATGACGAGTCCCTCCACCAGGTCGCCGTAGTCCTCGGCCACGGCCTCCGCATCGCCGACCTGCCCTGCGCGTGAGCTGCGGCGCAGCCGACCTCCGACGACGTGCAGGTCAAGCACCAGCGTGGCGGCCTGCTCTGCGGCGGCGACCCAGGTCGGCTCCGCGAAGAGCCAGCCGGCCTCGGCCAACGCGGCGATGGCCAGTCCGTTCCAGGCGGTGACCACCTTGTCGTCGAGGCCCGGTTGCGGTCGCTGGTCCCGTGCCACCCGCAGCCGCTCCCGGGTCGCCTGCCACCAGGTGGCGTCGTCCGGATCGCGCGGCAGCTGAAGCGTCGAGGTCCCGTGCTCGAAGGTGCCGTCCTCGGTGACAACCAACAGGTCCGCTGCCCGGGCGCCATCCTCCGGGCCGAGCAGGTCCACCAGCTGTGACCTGGTCCAGACATAGGTCGCACCCTCCACGCCCTCCGTGTCGGCGTCCAGGGAGGAGGCGAAGCCACCCTCGGGCGTGCGGAGGTCGTCCAGCAGGAAGGCGGCCGTCTCCCGCACCACGCGGCCGGCCAGCTCCCGAGACTCCCGGTGGCCGTCTGCCGCCCCGCCCTCCGACTGCCACAGGTGCGCGTAGAACCGCAGCAGCTGGGCGTTGTCGTAGAGCATCTTCTCGAAGTGGGGGACCACCCAGGCGCGGTCCACGGCGTACCTCGCGAAGCCTCCACCCACCTGGTCGTAGAGGCCCCCGCGGGCCATCGCGACGGCCGTGCGCTCCAGCATCGTCCACGCGGAGGGACTGTCGGTGCGGGCGTGGTGGCGCAGCAGGAACTCCAGCACCATGCTGGGCGGGAACTTCGGCGCGGAGCCGAAGCCGGGATGCTCCTGGTCGAAGCTGCGCGTCAGCAGGGGCACGGCTCCATCGAGTATGTCGGTGCTCATCGGCCGGGCATCTGTCACCGTCGGCTGTGCCTGGGTGAGCGCCTCCACGACCGCAGCGCCGCGCTCGCGAACCGCGACCTCCTGGTCGCTCCAGGCCGTCCTGATGGCGGACAGCAGCTGGAGCAGCTGCGGCCGGGGCAGGTAGGTCCCGCACCAGAACGGCTCGCCCTCGGGAGTGAGTAGGCACGTCATCGGCCACCCACCCTGACCCGTCATCGCCACCGTGGCCTCCATGTAGACCGAGTCGACGTCCGGCCGCTCCTCCCGGTCGACCTTCACCGCCACGAAGCCGGCGTTGATGGCGTCGGCCACCGCGTCGTCCTCGAACGACTCGTGCGCCATCACATGGCACCAGTGGCACGCCGCATAGCCGACCGAGAGGAAGATGGGGCGGTTCGAGGCCCGTGCCTCCGCGAACGCGGCCTCGCCCCACTCCCACCAGTTGACCGGGTTGTCCGCGTGCTGCCGCAGGTAGGGGGAGGTGCTGTCGGTGAGCCGGTTCGCCATGCCTCCACCATGCCACCCGCTCGGGAAGGCCGACGGCGCGCCGAGGTCGAGCGCGCACCGCGGGCGCGACTCTGGTGGAATCAGCACATGAGCAACGACGTGCAGGACCTTGCCGCGCGCGCGGGCAGAAGCGACGCCCTCGAGATCCTCGCCCGGGTCGGGTATGCCGCCAGCGGGCTGATGCATCTGCTGATCGCCTGGATCGCGGTCCAGGTGGCGTTGGGAGAGTCCGGCGAGGCCGACGAGGCCGGGGCTCTGCAGCAGCTCAGCGGCACACCGGTCGGCGGGGTGCTGCTGTGGGTGATGGCCGGCGCGCTCGTGGCCCTGGCGGTGTGGCACCTCGTCGAGGCTGTCCTGCCGCACCACGGGTCGACCAGGGACCAGCTGTTCGACCGCGGCAAGGCCGTCGGCAAGGCCGTGGTCTACGGCGCGCTCGGGTGGACCGCCTTCCAGGTCGTCACGGGTCAGGGGGCCGACAGCGGCGAGACGACGACCGAGGCGACCTCGGCCCTCATGGCCGCTCCCGCGGGCCGGATCCTCGTGGGCATCGTCGGCCTGGTCGTGCTCGGCGTGGGCGCCTATCACGTCTACAAGGGCGCTACCCGCAAGTTCCTGGAGGACCTGCGGCAGCCCAGCGGGGAGCGGGTCTCCCGAGGCGTGGAGCTCCTGGGCGTGACCGGGTACATCGCCAAGGGCATCGCCCTCGGGATCGTCGGGGTACTCATGGGGATCGCGGCGCTGACCGCCGAGCAGGACCAGCAGGGACTGGACGCGGCGCTGAAGACCCTCCGCGACCAGCCGTTCGGGTGGATCCTGCTCCTGGGCATCGCGGCCGGGCTGGCGGCCTACGGGCTGTACTCCTTCGCCCGGGCGAAGTACTCCACGATGTCGCAGACCGGCGGCTAAGAACCGCATACGCTCGACACACGACGCCTCATCCAATCCTCGGACGGCCACGTGACTACGCCGGCTGCATCGCCTTGACGATGGTGATGTGGCGGGTGAGCTTCTCCGCCAGGTCGGCGACCTCCTCCTGGACGTCCCAGACGGCGTTGCGCACGATCCGCACCTCCGCGAAGGCGCGCGCCCGGTCCGGGTCGACCCCGGCCGCCTCGCACAGCATCTCCAGCCGCAGGTTGAGGTGACGTCGCGGGTCGTGCGCTGCCACCGTGTCCGCCCACCGGTTCCACAGCGCCGGGGCGACCACCCAGGCGGGGTCGGCGGCCATGGCCTGGGGGTCGATCGCCACCCACTCGCCGGGCTCGGGGCGCCACAGGACGTTCTCCTGGTGGAGGTCGGCGTGCACCAGGTGCGCGTCGATGTCCGGTTGGGCGGCGAGCTCGAGCGCCAGCCCGCGGCTCCGGTCCAGCAGGCGGCGGGGGAGTGTGCCCGCCTGTTCCCCGGAGCGCAGCGCGTCGATGTCGGCCACGAGCCGCTCCAGGTAGTCACTGGCCCTCATCGTCAGCCACGGCGGGGCCGGCCGGTCCAGCACCGCCGCCAGCCTCCCGATCTCCTCGCACGACTCCAGCACGCCGACCGGCGGACCGTTGAGATCCCGCGTCTCGAGTCGCTCGAGCAGCACCGCCCAGCGGGCCGGGTCGGCAGCCAGGAGCTGCACGGCACCACGGCCGGCCCAGGTGCGTAGCGTGCGGTGCTCGTCCCGCGCCTCCGGGTGCGGCCAGGCGACCTTGAGCACGGCCGGCCGGTCCGCGCCGTCGACCGGCAGCACCAGCGCCGCGTAGCCGTGTCTCGCTGCACCGCTCACGGTGAGCCCCCAGGTGTCCAGCAGCTCGCGCACGAGGTTCGGCAGGGTCAGCAGCCAGTCGGGGCCGGGTCCGTAGCCGGGAGCGGGCACGTGCTGGTGCATCCGGTGGATCAACCCGGCAGGGACCAGCTCGGTGACCGCGCGAGGCAGGGACTCCTGCTGGCCCGCCGGCTCAGGCACCGGGCACACGCATACCCGGGAAGCCGGTCACCGGGTTCCACGGCTGCGCCAGCCGCACCGCGTCAGCCAGGAGCCGCACCGACCCTGCGATAGAGGCGCCGTCGCCGGCGAACGCCCTGGTCTGTCCCATGATCGCTGGCGGTATCGCCGCCAGCAGCTCCCCCGCGAGCCGTTTGCGGCCATCCTCGTCCCCTGTGCCAGTCGGCAGGCCGTAACCCAGCGGCGCCGGCGCGGCAGCCTTGCCGGCCAGCTGCGTGATCTGCCGGGTGGCTGTGCGCAGGGGGTCCAGCACCGCTTCGTATGCCGTCCGCTCCTCCCCGCTGGCCCGCGCGGCGAGCACCTCAAACCCGTAGACCGCGGGCCGGTAGGCGGCGAGCAGGCTGTTCGCGGCGGCATCCGTGGGGCCGGTTAGGTCCCCCCACCGCGGGACCTGACCGAACAAGTGAGCGGTGGCACCGCGCTGACCGGCGATCGAGATGAGCATGGGCAGGTTGGCGGCCGTCACGGTGCTCAGGCTGTCCAGCGACGTCGCCGACACGTCCTCGAGGCAGCTCTGGCCGAGGTCGCGCAGCGCGGCGGCCGCCAGCTCCGCCTGCGAGGGTCCGCTCGTCTGGTCCGCAGCGTCCCCGGTGGAGGCTGCTGTGTCGCCCGGTGAGCCCGACGCGGTGGCCCCGTCGCCGGGTCCGCCGGAAGACGCGGCTGCGTCGTCCGGCGACGGCGCTGGAGCGGAGGTGCTGGGCTGTGGCACCTCGACGTTGCCCGCCCTCAGCACGTTCGCGAGCACCGTGACCTGTTCGTCCAGCGCGGTCTGCACCTGCTCCTGGAGGGTGGCTCTCCAGTCGGTCGCGCCGGTGATCTCCCGGCACCGCTGCGCCAGCTCACCGGCCCGGTCCAGCGCCGCCAGCAGGATCTCGCTGTCCGCGGCACGGGACGGTGCCCCCGTGGGCTCGTCCGGCTGGTTCGGACCCGGCTGGGCCGTGCGATCGGACGGTGCCGTGTCCCCCTCGCACGCGGCCAGCGCGCCGCAGACCCCGAGCCCGATGGCGGCCAGCGCGGCTCGACGGGTTATCGCAGCGGACATGAGCGCGATCCTGACACACCAGAGCGGCTAGAGTGGCCGTTCCGGGGTAACCCGGCACGATCGGGCCAGGTCGCGACAGCAGAAGAGGGAGGCACCCCCGATGGGACAGGCCGAGCAGATCCGCGACACGGCGGACGCTGCGCTCGCCGGCAGCGGCGTGGTCGTCGAGGACGTGGCTGTGCACCCTGCCGGGAAGCGCCGCCTCGTGCGCGTCGGCGTTGCCCGCGACGTGGGGGACCTGCTGGGGGACGACCTGTCCAGCCCCGTCGAGCCGCTGACCCTGGACGAGGTGGCTGAGGCCAGCCGTGCCGTCGGAGCCGCCCTTGACGACAGCGACGCGATGGGCGCCGCGCCCTACACCCTCGAGGTCTCCTCCCTGGGGATCGGACACCCCCTGTCCACCCCCGCCCAGTTCCGTCGCAACGTCGGCCGCCTGATCAGGGTCCGGCTGACCGATCCGGACGGACCGGCCGGGGCCGAGCTCGAGGCACGGCTCAGCGAGGCCGGGCCCGACGGCATACGCCTGGCTGGGGACGCGGGGCCGACGGCTGCTGGGGACCTGCTGCCCTACGACCGCATCGCTGCTGCCACCGTGCAGGTGGAGTTCACCCGCCCGGGTGGGAAGGACAACTGATGGACATCGACATCGCCGTGCTGCGACAGCTGGAGCGGGAGCGCGAGATCCCGTTCGAGACGATCGTGCAGGCCATCGAGCAGGCCCTGCTGATGGCCTACGAACGGGTCGAAGGTCACTTCCCGAACGCCCGGGTGGAGCTGGACCGCAAGACCGGCCACGTGACCGTGTGGGCGCGCGAGCCGGGTGAGGTCGACGAGGAGACCGGGCTGCGCGGTGAGCCGGGTCCCGAGTTCTCGGACACACCGGAGGGCTTCGGTCGGGTCGCCGCAGCCACCGCACGGCAGGTGATCGTCCAGCGCATGCGAGAGCTCGAGGACGACGCCATCCTGGGTGACTTCCGTGCGCGGGAGGGCGACATCGTGTCCGGGGTGATCCAGCAGTCCAACGACCCGCGCCACGTCCTGGTCGACTTCGGCACGATCGAGGGTGAGCTGCCGACCTCCGAGCAGGTGCCGGGGGAGTCCTACCAGCACGGGCAGCGACTGCGCTGCTTCGTGGTCAGCGTCAAGCGCGGTCCGCGCGGACCGCAGATCACTCTGTCGCGCACCCACCCCAACCTGGTGCGTCGCCTGTTCGCGCTGGAGGTCCCGGAGATCGCTGACGGCACCGTCCGCATCGAGGCGCTGGCCCGAGAGGCGGGGCACCGCACCAAGATCGCGGTGCATGCCACGGTGCCGGGCGTGAACGCCAAGGGGGCGTGCATCGGCCCGATGGGACAGCGCGTGCGGGCCGTGATGACCGAGCTGCAGGGCGAGAAGATCGACATCGTCGACTACAGCGACGACCCTGCGGAGTTCGTGGCCTCTGCCCTGTCTCCCTCGCGGGTGCAGTCGGTGACCATCGTGGACGACCGGGCCCGCCAGGCCCGGGTTGTCGTGCCGGATTACCAGCTGTCGCTGGCGATCGGCCGCGAGGGCCAGAACGCCCGGCTGGCGCACAAGCTCACCGGCTGGCGGATCGACATACGGCCTGACACCGCGCCCGGGTCCGACGAGGACGACGGTGGGGCCCTCACCCGGTCCGGCACGGTCCCCGGCGAGTGACCCTGTAGAGTGGTGCAGGTTGTTCCGCCGTCTGACGGCCCGTCGGGACCGCGCACCCCGGTGCGCACCTGCGTGGGATGTCGACACCGTGCGGAGCAGCCCGCACTGATGCGCGTCGTCGCCGGCGATCATTCCGACCCCGCTCGGGGATGGATGCTGGTCCCGGACCCACGGCGACGCCAGCCGGGGCGGGGTGCCTACGTGCACCTCACACCGCAGTGCGTGACGGCTGCCACCCAGCGCGGGGCGTTCGGTCGGGCCCTACGACGGCCCGGACGACCGGACACCACGGCGCTGGAGGCGTTGTTGGGTCAGCAGGGCTGACGCAGCACACGGGACCGTCCGACCTGACCGTGGTCGGACGCCAGACGGGCGGACCAACGGGTCCGACCGCCAGATGAGGCGGGGCCGAGCGGCCCTGTCATCGAGGAACCGGAAGCGGGTTTGACGCTGATGAGCACCCGATGAGTACTCAGCAATGAGCACCCACCAGCAATAGTCCCGGTCGCGCGCCGCAACAGGCTCGGACCGAGACGCCCAACGAAGGAGAACTGTGGCTAAGGTTCGGGTCTATGAGCTCGCAAAGGAGCTCGGGGTCGAGAGCAAGGAACTGCTCGCCCACCTGAAGGAGCAGGGAGAGTTCGTCCGGTCGGCATCGTCGACCATCGAACCTCCCGTGGTCCGCAAGATTCGTGAAAACCCCCCGGCATCGGCCAAGAAGCCCGATGCCGCCAAGAGTGACGCTGCCAAGGGCGGGGCCAAGGCAGACGCCAAGCCCGCTGCGGTGAGGTCTGCTGCGCCCAAGCCGGCGCCTGAGGCACCCACCACCAGCACGCCGGCCCCGTCGCCGGTCAGCCCCGCAGACACCAAGCCGGCTGCGCCCGCGGACCAGCAGGCTGCGCCAGCCGCGTCCGCCGAGCGTACTGAGGCGACGCCCTCGCGCGACGAGCGCCCCGAGGCTCCCGCCGCTGAGCCCGCGGCCCCGTCGCGTCCGCCGGCACGTCCTGGCCCTCGCGGTCCCGAGGCACCCGCCGCGCGCGGTGGAGCGCCGCGTCCCGGTGGCAAGCCAGGTCCGCGACCGGGCAACAACCCGTTCGCCCCCTCACAGGGCATGGGCCGTGAGCGTCCGCGTGCCGACCGCGGCGAGCGCGGTGGCGAGCGCGGGGGCACGCCCCGTCCGGGCAACAACCCGTTCGCGCCGTCGCAGGGGATGCCCCGTCCGGGCGGCACCCGCGGCACCCAGGCTGGCCCCGGCGGTCCCCGCCCGGGCGGTCCCCGCCCCGGCGGTCCGCGCCCGAACCCCGGCATGATGCCCGATCGTGCGGCCGTACCCCGGCCGGGCGAGCGGCCCGCACGTGGGGGCCCCGGTGGCCGTGGCCGTCCTGGCGGTCCCGGCGGTGGGTCCGGTGGACCCGGTGGAGGACCCGGCGGCGGTGCCCCCGGTGGCTTCCGCGGGCGTCCCGGTGGCGGCCCCCGGGGTCGCGGTGGCACCCAGGGTGCCTTCGGTCGTGGTGGCGGCAAGGTCCGCGGACGCAAGTCCAAGAGGGCCAAGCGCGCCGAGTTCGAGCAGATGCAGGCGCCCACCATCGGTGGTGTCAGCGTGCCCCGCGGCAACGGTCAGACGATCACGGTGCGCCGTGGCGCCTCACTCACCGACTTCGCCGACAAGATCAACGTCGATCCCGCCTCGCTGGTGACCGTGCTGTTCCACCTCGGTGAGATGGCGACCGCGACGCAGTCTCTCGACGAGGACACCTTCTCGGTGCTGGGCTCCGAGCTGGGCTATGACATCCGGGTCGTCTCGCCGGAGGAGGAGGAGCGCGAGCTCTTCAGCTCCTTCAACATCGACCTCGACGCCGAGTCCGAGGCCGAGACCGACGAGGACCTGGAGGCGCGTCCTCCGGTCGTGACCGTGATGGGTCACGTCGACCACGGCAAGACGCGTCTGCTGGACGCCATCCGTCAGGAGGACGTCGGCGCGAGCGAGACCGGTGGCATCACCCAGCACATCGGTGCCTACCAGGTGCACACCAACCACGAGGACACCGACCGCCCGATCACCTTCATCGACACCCCGGGTCACGAGGCGTTCACCGCCATGCGAGCCCGTGGTGCCAAGGTGACCGACATCGCGATCCTCGTGGTGGCGGCCGACGACGGCGTGATGCCGCAGACGATCGAGGCGCTGAACCACGCGCAGGCGGCCGACGTGCCGATCGTGGTCGCGGTCAACAAGATCGACGTCGAGGGAGCCAACCCGGCCAAGGTGCGCCAGCAGCTCACGGAGTACAACCTGATCGCCGAGGAGTACGGCGGCGACACGATGTTCGTCGACGTGTCCGCGAAGAACCACCTCAACATCGACACGCTGCTCGAGGCCGTCCTGCTCACTGCGGACGCGGCGCTCGACCTTCGGGCCAACCCGAACAAGGACGCCCGTGGTGTGGCCATCGAGGCAAACCTGGACCGCGGTCGCGGGCCGGTCGCCACGGTGCTCGTCCAGCAGGGCAGCCTGAGCGTCGGGGACGCCATCGTCACCGGCTCCTCGCACGGTCGTGTGCGCGCCATGCTCGACGAGCACGGCAACAACGTGGAGCGGGCCACCCCGTCCCGGCCCGTGCAGGTGCTCGGGCTGGCGTCCGTGCCGCGGGCGGGCGACACCTTCCTGGTGGCGCCGGACGACCGGACCGCACGTCAGATCGCCGAGAAGCGGGAGGCTGCCGACCGGCAGGCCTCGCTGGCCAAGGCGCGCAAGCGGATCAGCCTGGAGGACCTCAACCAGGCGCTCGCCGCAGGCAAGGTCGACACGCTCAACCTGATCCTGAAGGGCGATGTGTCCGGTTCGGTGGAGGCCCTGGAGGATGCTCTCCTGCAGATCGACGTCGGCGACGACGTCGATCTGCGGATCATCGACCGCGGTGTCGGTGCCATCACGCTGAACAACATCAACCTGGCTGCCGCCTCCGACGCGATCATCCTCGGCTACAACGTGCGTGCCGAGGGCCAGAACGCCGAGGTCGCCGAGCGTGAGGGCGTGGAGATTCGCTACTACGGCGTGATCTACCAGGCCATCGAGGACATCGAGAACGCGCTCAAGGGCATGCTCAAGCCCGAGTTCGAGGAGTTCGAGACCGGTACCGCGGAGATCCGCGAGATCTTCCGCTCCTCCAAGTTCGGCAACGTGGCTGGCTCCCTGGTCCGCAGCGGCGAGATCCGCCGCGGCGCGAAGGCGCGGATCACCCGAGACGGCGTGGTCATCACCGAGGGTCTGGAGATCGCCGGCCTACGGCGGTTCAAGGACGACGTCACCGAGGTCCGTGAGGGCTTCGAGTGCGGCATCAACCTGGGGTCGTTCAACGACGTCCAGGTCGATGACCTCATCACGACCTACGAGATGCGCGAGATCCCGCGCAGCTGATCAGGCGATGAGCAGCAGAGAGCCCGGGCGCAGCCGCTGTGCCCGGGCTCTCTCGCGTCGCGGTCCCGTGGGACACGTCCCGCGGCCCGGCGTCAGGGCGGCCCAGGGTAGCGTCGCCTCCTCACTAACGGTCCGGCTCCCGGGCGCAACGACCGTGCACCGGTTCGTGGTTTGGGGCACCTAGACTGGCTCGTTGCACACCCGACCGAGGAGGAGACATGGCTGATCCCGCGCGCGCCCGCAAGGTCGCCGAGCGCATCAAGGTCCTGATCGCCCAGGGACTGGACACGCTGGTCAAGGACCCCAGGCTGGGGTTCGTCACGATCACCGACGTCCGGGTGACCGGAGACCTCCAGCAGGCCACCGTCTTCTACACCGTCCTGGGTGGCGAGCAGGAGCGCACCGACGCCGCGGAGGTCCTGCAGACCTACCGCGGCCGGCTGCGGTCACACATGGGCAAGGGCCTGGGTATCCGACTGACTCCCACGCTGGAGTTCGTCCCCGACGCACTGCCCGAGGACGCCGCCCACCTCGAGGACATCTTCCGACAGGTCCACGAGCGGGACGCCGAGCTGGCCGCTGGCCGGACCGCGAGCGGCTATGCGGGCGATGAGGACCCCTACCGCAAGCCTCGCGACGCTGAGCCACTGGGAGACGAGCCGGACGAGGACGACGAGCCCGGTGAGGACGACCTGTCTGCCGCGGCCGGCCAGCATGCCCTGGGGGACCCGCACGGTGAGGACGACCTGTCTGCCGCGGCCGACCAGCATGGAGAGGACGACGTCTCGCATCAGGGAGTCTCTGACGAGACGCTCGCTGACGGCGACCTCCACCATGGCGTCCCGGCTCGTAGCGACCACACGGAGTTTGATGCCGACGGGCGGGGCTGAGGCGCCGCGCCCGTCACGCGGGGTTGCCGGTCAGGAGCCGGCTGGTGACGGCCTCCTGGTGGTCGACAAGCCGGCCGGCTGGACCAGCCACGACGTGGTGGGCCGCGCTCGGCGGCTGTGTGCCACGCGGAGGGTAGGCCACGCCGGGACCCTGGACCCGATGGCCACGGGCGTCCTGGTGCTCGGCGTCAACCGCGCCACCAAGCTGCTCACTTTCCTGGTAGGCGCGGACAAGAGCTACACCGCGACGATCCGGCTCGGCGTCGCGACGCTCACCGATGACGCGGAGGGCGAGATCACCCAGACTCGCGACACCTCGGGCGTCACCAACGACCTGATCGCCGAGGCGGTTGCCCGGCTCACCGGCGAGATCCTCCAGGTGCCCAGCGCCGTCAGCGCCATCAAGATCGACGGCAAGCGCTCCTATGCCAGGGTCCGCGCGGGGGAGGACGTCAAGCTCGCCGCACGTCCGGTGATCGTGCAGCGTTTCGAGGTGCTCGAGGTCACCTCGGCTCAGGATGGCCTGGGCGCGCCACAGCACCTGGATCTGGACGTCGAGGTCGACGTCAGCTCGGGCACCTACGTGCGGGCCCTGGCGCGCGACCTCGGCGAGCAGCTCGGCGTGGGCGGCCACCTGACCGCCCTGCGGCGCACCCGGGTGGGTCATCTCGACGTCGCGAGGGCCGTCACCCTGGAACAGCTCGCGCACGACGGCCCTGGGGCGCACCTGGTGCCGATGGCGCAGGCTGCTGCCGCGATGTTCCCGACCCGTCAGCTCACCGAGCAGGAGGCGATCGACCTTCGCCACGGCAAGCGGCTGCCTGCCGTCGGTCCGGGGCGGGCGGAACCGGTCGCCGCGATCGACCCCGACGGGGAGCTGGTCGCGATGCTCGACGAGACCGGGGAGGTGGCGCGCAGCCATGTCGTCTTCCCGGCCCCTTAGAGTGGGGCCCGTGCTGCGCTGGACCGACCTGCAGGAGATCCCGTCCGGCTTCGGGCCCAGTGTGGTGACCCTCGGCAACTTCGACGGAGTGCACCGTGGTCATCGTGCCCTGCTCGGAGTCGTCGTGCACGAGGCACAGGCGCGAGGTGCTCGGGCGGTCGCCGTGACCTTCGACCCACCGCCGCTGGCGGTCCTGCACCCGGACAGGGCGCCCGAGCAGATCGCCGGGTTGGAGCACCGGCTCGATCTCATGGCCGGCAGCGGTCTCGACGCGATCCTGGTGCTCACCTTCACGCGGGAGCTGGCTGCGATGACTCCCGAGGAGTTCGTGCGTGAGGTCTTCGTGGAGGCACTCGGCGCCGCTGCGGTGGTCCTCGGCTCCGACTCGCGCTTCGGCGTCAACAACTCCGGCAACATCGAGACCATGCGCGAGCTGGGCGCCAGCCATGGCTTCGACGTCGTCGAGCTGGCCGCGGTCGGCGAGACGACCGAGGGCGGGCGCAACTGGTCGTCCACCCATGTGCGGCGCCTGCTCGCCGCGGGGCAGGTGGACCAGGCGGCTGACATCCTGGGGCGTCCCCACCGGGTGAGTGGCGAGGTGGTGCACGGGCATCACCGCGGCCGCGAGCTCGGCTTCCCGACAGCCAACCTGGGCGGCGTCACCCAGGGCCTGGTTCCCGAGGACGGTGTGTATGCCGGGTGGCTGGAGCGGTTCGACCTGCCCGCCGGGGATCCCGAGCGACGGCTGCCGGCGGCGATCTCGGTCGGCACCAACCCGACCTTCGACGACGTGCCCCAGCGGATCGTCGAGGCGCACGTGCTGGATCGCACCGATCTCGACCTCTACTACGAGCACGTCGGGGTGGACTTCGTCGAACGACTGCGTGGGAACGTCCGGTTCGACTCGGTCGAGGAGTTGCTGATCCAGATCGGCCGCGACGTCGACGCAAGCCGGTCCATCCTGGGCGGCTAGCCGGTGGCCTGGCTGCGCATCGACTGGGGGCTGTATGTCGCCGCGCTGGGCCTCAGCCTCGTCGGAGCACTGCTGGTGTGGTCCGGCACCCACCAGGACGTCGGGTCGGCGCTGGCCGTCCGGCACCTGATCAACACCGCCATCGGGGCCACCATGGCTGTCCTGCTCCTGCGCGTGCACGTCCGCACGATCCGGGCGGCCGCTCCGTGGGTCTATCTAGCCGGAGTGCTCGGACTCGTGTTGGTGCTCAGCCCGCTCGGGGTGACCGTCAACGGGTCGCGCTCATGGATCCACCTGCCCGGTGGGTTCTCGCTCCAGCCGGCAGAGCTGGCCAAGATCGCCCTGTGCATCGGACTGGCGATGATCCTCGCGGAGGGCCGCCGACGCCAGCAAGCCCCCGGCTGGCGGGAGGTGCTGACGGCATGGCTGCTGGCCGGCATACCCATCGGCCTGATCCTGCTGCAACCGGACCTGGGGACCGCCCTGGTCCTGGGGAGCATGGCGGTGGGCGTGGTCGTGGCCTCGGGTGCCGCGCTGCGGTGGACGGTCGGAGCCGTGGGTGCCGCCGCAGCGGCGGTCGTCGCCGCGATCAGGGTCCCGCTGCTGGATGACTACCAGCTGGACCGGCTGCTCGCCTTCGCCGACCCGTCCCGCGACCCGCAGGGGATCGGCTACCAGACCCGGCAGGCACGACTGGCGATCGGCTCGGGCGGCTGGGACGGTGCCGGTCTGGGGCAGGGACCGCAGACCCAGGGAGGCTTCATCCCGTTCCAGCACACGGACTTCGCGTTCTCCATCGCGGGGGAGGAGCTGGGCCTGCTCGGCAGCCTGGGGATCCTGGGTCTGCTGATGTTCGTCGTCATCCGTGCCCTCTGGGTCGCCGTGCGCACCGCGGACCCGTTCGCTCGGCTCGTCGCGGTCGGGGTCGCCGGATGGCTGCTGTTCCAGACGTTCGAGAACGTCGGCATGAACCTCGGCCTCACGCCGGTGACCGGATTGCCGCTGCCCTTCGTGTCCTACGGCGGCTCGTCGATGTTCGCCTGCTGGCTGGCTGTCGGACTCGTCGCGGCCTGCCAACAGCCGAGTCGGGCTACCGATCGGTAACAGTCTGGCAACTTTTCCGGGGGGTCGGGGTACCAGTTGCCGATCCGACCTGACAAGATCAGTCGACGAAGCCCGCCCAACGAAGGACGAGTAATGGCGCTCTCCGCCCGTGATGAGAAGTTTGACCAGAGCAAGATCGACAACCGCGTGGCCAGCGTCGGTCACCTGTTCCGGGACCGCGTTGCCGCGTCACCGACCCAGGAGGCCTACCGCTACCCGGTCGGCGAGTCCTGGGAGTCGCTGACCTGGGCCGAGACAGCCGAGCGGGCCTACGCCCTCGCTGCCGGGCTCGTCGAGCTGGGGGTGCAGCCAGAGGAGCGGGTGGCGCTGTGCGCCGCGACGAGGCTGGAGTGGGTCCTGTGTGACCTGGCGGTGATGTCCGCCGGCGCGGCCACCACCACCATCTACCCGACCACCCTCGCCTCTGACGTGGCCTACATCGTGGCCGACTCGGGCAGCAAGGTGGTCATCGCCGAGGACGCCAGCCAGGTCGACAAGCTGCGCGAGCACCGGGCCACCATCCCCGAGGTCACCCAGGTGGTCATCATCGACGGCCAGGGGGACGGTGACTGGGTCATCACGCTGGCAGAGCTGGAGGAGCGCGGGCGCGCCCGGCTCGCCCAGGAGCCCGAGGTGATCAACGAGCGGATCGACCAGCTGACCCCCGACAGCCTGGCCACGATCATCTACACCTCGGGCACGACAGGTCGGCCCAAGGGCGTGCGGCTCCCGCACTCCGCGTGGACCTACGAGGCCGCAGCCGTCGACGCGATCGGCATCCTGAACTCCGATGACCTGCAGTACCTCTGGCTCCCGCTGGCGCACGTCTTCGGCAAGGTGCTCCTCGTGCTGCCGCTGCAGGCCGGGTTCCCCACGGCCGTCGACGGCCGGGTGGACAAGATCGTCGAGAATGTCGCGGTCGTGAAGCCCACGTTCATGGGGGCGGCGCCGCGCATCTTCGAGAAGGCCTACGGCCGGATCACCACGATGATCGCCGACGAGGGCGGCATCAAGGAGAAGCTCTTCCACTGGGCCACCGGTGTCGGCCGCAAGGTCAGCGCGGTTCGGCAGCAGGGCAAGCAGCCCAGCGGTCTGCTCGCGATCCAGCACAAGCTCGCGGACAAGCTCGTCCTCAAGAAGGTGCAGGACCGGTTCGGTGGCCGCATCCGCTTCTTCATCTCCGGCTCGGCCGCGCTCAACAGCGACGTGGCGGAGTGGTTCGATGCGGTGGGTCTGCTGATCATCGAGGGCTATGGCCTGACCGAGACCTCAGCCGCCTCGTTCGTCAACCGGCCGACGCCGGGTGCCTACCAGTTCGGCAGTGTCGGCTGGGCCCTGCCCGGCACCGAGGTCAAGATCGCGCAGGACGGCGAGATCCTGATGCGCGGTCCGGGCGTCACCACCGGCTACCACCAGCTGGAGACCGCCACCGAGGAGGCCTTCGACGACGAGAAGTGGTTCCACACCGGCGACATCGGCGAGCTTGACGACAACGGTTTCCTGCGCATCACCGACCGCAAGAAGGACCTGTTCAAGACCTCGGGAGGCAAGTACGTCGCCCCGTCGGTGATCGAGTCGATGTTCAAGGGGATCTGCCCATACGCCAGCCAGCTGGTCATCGAGGGTGACGGCCGCAAGTTCGTCTCCGCCCTGATCACCCTGGACCCGGACGCCATCGCCGGCTGGGCGGAGAAGAACGGCATGGCCGGCAAGGAGTATGCCGAGATCGTCACCTCCCCGGAGTGCCGGGAGATGGTGCAGGGCTACGTCGACGAGCTCAACCTGCAGCTCAACCGTTGGGAGCAGATCAAGCAGTTCGTCATCCTGGACCACGACCTGACGATCGAGGAGGGCGACCTGACGCCGAGCATGAAGCTCAAGCGCCGCGTGGTCACCCAGAAGTACTCCGACCAGCTGGACGCGCTGTACCAGGACTGACCTGAGCCCGCCCGGCCGGCTGCGTGGTCCCACTGGGAGGACCGCCGGCCTGCCGAGCGGTCTTACCTGGCCAGGCCCACCGGGCCGGTCGACTCGGCATACCCTGGATCCATGACCGCCACGCAAGACGCCAGACAGCGCCGACGCGGCGACAGCCTCTTCAGCGACCTGGAGCCCCTGCTCGAGCAGGTCAGCAAGCCGGTGCAGTACGTCGGCGGTGAGCTGAACAGCAGGGTCAAGGACTGGCAGGTGGGGGGTTTCGGCCCGGACGGTCAGGAGCTGACGGTCCGGTGGGCCCTCATGTACCCCGACGCCTACGAGGTCGGCCTGCCCAACCAGGGCGTGATGATCCTCTACGAGGTCCTCAACGAGCAGCCGGGTGCGCTGGCGGAGCGGACCTACTCGGTCTGGCCGGACCTCGAGGAGCTGATGCGCGCTGCCGACGTGCCGCAGTTCACGGTCGACGGGCACCGCAGCGTGGCGGACTTCGACGTGTTCGGTCTGTCCTTCTCCACCGAGCTCGGCTACACCAACATGCTCACCGCCCTCGACCTGGCCGGCATCCCGCTGCACGCGGCCGAGCGCACCGATGACCACCCAATCGTGCTCGCCGGTGGCCACGCGGCGTTCAACCCCGAGCCGATCGCCGACTTCGTCGACGCAGCGATCATCGGCGACGGGGAGGAGGCGGTCCTGGCGGCGACCCAGATCATCGGCGGGTGGAAGGCGGCGGGCAGGCCCGGGGGCCGGACCGAGCTGCTCACCCGGCTCGCGGCCACCGGCGGCGTGTACGTGCCTGCCTTCTACGACATCGACTACCTGCCGGACGGCCGGATCCGGCGGGTGGTGCCCAACCGGCCCGGGGTGCCGTGGCGGGTGTCCAAGCACACCGTGATGGACCTGGACTCCTGGCCCTATCCGAAGACGCCCCTGGTGCCCGTCACCGAGTCGGTGCACGAGCGGATGAGCGTCGAGATCTTCCGCGGGTGCACCCGCGGCTGCCGGTTCTGCCAGGCCGGCATGATCACGCGCCCGGTGCGGGAGCGCTCGATCGAGGGCATCGGGGCGATGGTGCAGCAGGGGCTCGCGGCCACCGGCTACGAGGAGGTCGGGCTGCTGTCCCTGTCCTCCGCGGACCACAGCGAGATCGCCGACATCACCAAGGGCCTGGCCGACCGCTACGAGGGCAGCAACACCTCGCTGTCACTGCCGTCGACCAGGGTCGATGCGTTCAACATCGATCTCGCCAACGAGCTGACCCGTAACGGCCGCCGCTCCGGGCTGACCTTCGCGCCGGAGGGCGGCAGCGAGCGACTGCGCAGGGTGATCAACAAGATGGTCAGCGAGGAGGACCTGATCCGCACGGTCGCCGCCGCTTACGGAGCCGGCTGGCGCCAGGTCAAGCTCTACTTCATGTGCGGCCTGCCCACCGAGACGGACGAGGACGTCCTCCAGATCGCCGAGCTGGCCAAGAAGGTGATCGACACCGGGCGGCAGGTTAGTGGGCGCAAGGACATCCGGTGCACCGTCTCCATCGGCGGCTTCGTGCCCAAGGCCCACACACCGTTCCAGTGGGCCGCCCAGCTGGGTGCCGAGGAGACCGACGCGCGGCTGACCAGGCTGCGCGAGGCGATCCGGGCGGATCGTCGCTACGGCTCGGCGATCGGCTTTCGCTACCACGACGGACAGCCCGGGATCGTGGAGGGGCTGCTCTCCCGGGGCGACCGGCGGATCGGTGCGGTCATCGAGGAGGCCTGGCGTGACGGGGCCCGGTTCGACGGGTGGAGCGAGCACTTCTCCTTCGAACGCTGGATGGCCGCCGGTGACCGGGCACTGATGGGCAGCGTCGTGGACGTCGACTGGTACACCACCCGGGAGCGGGGGGAGAGCGAGGTGCTGCCCTGGGACCACATCGACTCCGGGCTCGACAAGGAGTGGCTGTGGGACGACTGGCAGGACGCACTCGAGGGTCGTGAGGTCGACGACTGCCGGTGGACCCCGTGCTTCGACTGCGGCGTCTGCCCACAGATGAACACCGAGATCCAGGTCGGTCCGACAGGCAAGAAGCTGCTGCCGCTCAGCGTGGTGTGACCGACGCCATCGAGACTGGTCGCCGGCCGGGCCCGGTGGCGACCGGAAGGCCGCGATCGCGGACTGCACCGTCAGCACCAGTGCAACGATGGCCGCGACGTGGCCCAGGTCGAGGCGAAGCGTAGCCACCCTGATCGGGCCGAGGGCGACCAGCCTTGAGGCTGCGGGGTGGTGGGGGCCGAGGGGTGTGCTCGCCTGGCACCACGTCGTCTGTTGCGTTCTCGTGTCGGCGGGTAAACCGTGACGCAGATCAGGCCGTGACGACATATACCCTGGGGCGAGGAGCGCGTTACCTGAACATCGTGAAGATGGTTGGCCGTTGGACGTTAGCGGCAGGTCAGACCGTGAGTATGCTGACCAACATGGAGCCATTGCGTCAAACCGAGTAATTGCCCGTCGACAACAGTTGCGAACCTGCAGGTCACAGCCACTTCCCGGACCGGCAAGTACGCAGTGGGCACATCATCGGCATGACCGTATGGGGTTCGGCTTACGGGACGCGAGCCACCCCAGGTATCGCCCATAGGGGCCGCCACGGAGCATCAATAAAACACCGTCATTTGGCGGACGACGTCACAACAGCGGTTATACCTGTCCGAGGGTGTGCAGCGGGGTGCACCCCAGCGCAACACGCGGGCCTTCCAGTTGCAGCCAATGGCCTTGGGTGTCGTCAGCCCGTACATCAGCCCACACGTACGGCTGAGCGGCCGCGATGTTGCTCTCGCGCTGTCCAACGACCTGCGCTTCAGCCGCATCAGCCGATCGTTTGGCATGTCTGACGCTAGCCCTGGCGAACCAGGCCGACGCGAGTGCCACGAGAGCTGCGAGGTGGGAGATTCTTTACGATCATTACGTCAACACGTACATCCCGTGCGTAGAGAGTCTAGGGTACAGCGTCGAACCACCGCCGTCGCGCGATGTATACATCTCCAAGGTTTTGGGCGGCGAACTTCCATACAGTCCCGCTGTGGAAGTTGGACCTCAGGTGATGGAAGATGTTGAACGTGGGCTCTATGAATCAGTAGACGATTTTCATCGCTCCGTGTGTCCGGACACTGTCAATCTTGACATTCTGTACCCTCCCGAATAGGACCTATCTCGCTGCCTGCGATCCGCTCTCGATTTTGCGTGCCCGGATGATCCCGTCGATCGCCAGGATCGAGGCCTTGAGGTCGTCCTCGACCTCACCCTCGACATCAACCAGGGTGTAGGCGTAGTCGCCGCGTGCCTTGTTGGTGAACTCCGCCACGTTCAGCCCGGCCGCACCCAGCACGGCCGTGATCTGGCCGATCATGTTGGGCTTGTTCTCGTTGAAGATCGCCAGTCGGGTCGTGCCCGGGGCGCGGCCCAGCACCACTGTCGGGTAGTTGACCGAGTTGCGGATGTTGCCGTGCAGCAGGAAGTCGGAGAGCTGGTCCACGGCCATGACCGCGCAGTTGTCCTCGGCCTCGCTCGTGGAGGCCCCGAGGTGCGGCAGCGCGATCACCTTGGGGTGGACGGCGCCCGCCTCCGTGGGGAAGTCGTTGACGTAGGCGTGCAGGTGACCGGAGTCGAGCGCCTTGATGACCGCCGCCTCGTCCACGACGCTCCCGCGCGCGAAGTTCAGCACCACGCCGCCCGTCGGCATGCTGGCGATCCGCTCGGCACTGACCAGGCCCTTGGTGGCCTCGATCAGCGGGACGTGCACCGTGACGAAGTCGGAGCCGGCAAAAAGCTCCTCGACACTGGTGACCTGCTCGACGTTGGGTGAGAGCTGCCAGGCGCGCTCGACCGTGATGGCCGGGTCGTAGCCGAGCACCTTCATCCCCAGCGCCTGCGCCTGGTTGGCTACGAGCACCCCGATGGCGCCCAGGCCCACGACGCCCAGCGTGCGCCCCGGCAGCTCGAACCCGGCGAACTGCTTCTTGCCGGCCTCCACCTGCTTGTCCAGCTCAGCACCCGACAGCCCGTGCTCGGCCACGAGGTCCTTGGTGTAGTCCGCCGCGTGGTAGAGGTTGCGGGCGGCCAGCAGCATGCCGGCGATCACCAGCTCCTTGACCGCGTTGGCGTTCGCCCCCGGCGTGTTGAAGACCGGGATGCCCATGGCGGCCAGGCGGTCGACCGGGATGTTGTTGGTCCCGGCGCCAGCCCGTGCCACGGCATACAGGCTCTTGGGCACCTCGTAGGAGTGCAGGTCCGCGGACCGCAGCAGGATGGCCCGCGGCTCGGGGATGTCCGTGCCGATGTCGAAGTGCTCGCGGTCGAGCCGCTGCAGTCCGAGGGGCGAGATGGCGTTCATGGTCTGGATGGCGAAGGTCACAGGTTCTCGAATCGTTCAGGAGGAAAGGGTGGTGCCGGCTCAGGCGTGGGTGCGCTCGAACTCCTTGAGGAAGTCGACGAGGGCGTCCACCGACTCCTGGGAGGTGGCGTTGTAGATGCTGGCACGCATGCCGCCGACCGAACGGTGGCCGCTGAGGTTGACGAGCCCGGCGGAGGCCGCCTGGGTCTGGAACTCCTTCTCCAGGGTGTGGTCGGCCAGGAGGAACGGCACGTTCATCCACGACCTGGACGCCGGCTCGACCGGGTTGGAGTAGAAGTCCAGGGAGTCGATGGCGTCGTAGAGCGTGCGCGCCTTGCGCTCGTTGCGCTCGGCCATCCCGGTGAGTCCGCCGTTGTCGCGGATCCACTCCAGGTTGAGCCCGAGCAGGTACCACCCGAACGTCGGCGGCGTGTTGAGCATCGAGTCGGCCTGTGCCATGGCGCCGTAGTCCAGCACCGACGGCGTCTGCGGACGGGCCTCGCCGACGAGGTCGTCCCGCACGATGACCACGGTCAGACCCGCCGGGCCGAGGTTCTTCTGGGCGCCGGCATAGATCACGCCGAACCGCGAGACGTCCACCGGCCGGGACATGATCGTGGACGAGAAGTCCGCCACCAGCGGGACGTCACCACTGTCGGGGATATAGGGGAACTCCACGCCACCGATGGTCTCGTTGGCCGTGTAGTGGAGGTATGCCGCGCCCTGGCTGAGCGTGAGGTCCTCGGCGGCGGGGGTGGTCGAGTAGTTCGACTCCTTCTCGTCTGCGATGACGGTGACGTCGGCATACTTGCCGGCCTCGGCGATCGCCTTCTTGGACCAGGAGCCGGTGTTGATGTAGTCGACCCGGGCGCCCGGGGTGGTCAGGTTCAGCGGCACGGCAGCGAACTGCCCTGTCGCCCCACCCTGCAGGAACAGCACCCGGTAGTCGTCGGGGACCCCGAGGAGCTCACGCAGCAGGGCCTCGGACTCGGAGGCCACGGCCACGAACTCCTTGCTCCGGTGGCTGATCTCCATGACCGACATCCCCAGGCCCTGGAAGTCGGTGAGCTCGGCCTGCGCGCGCTCGAGGACCTCGAGGGGGAGTGCGGCAGGGCCGGCAGCGAAGTTGTGGACGCGCACGGATGGACCTCCGGTGGGATCGGTGTCAGTCGCGAGCGGTCGCAGCGCCTCGTTGAGTGCGGCCCGTTCAGGCAACTATCGTTGCCCTGACTTTACGATGTCCCCTCGGCCACCCCAAGACCAGCGGTTATGGACTTCGCCACATCGGGTTACCCGAACGCCCGGCGACGGGGTATCCACCCTGGTGGGTTGCCTTGGGTAGCCTGCCTCCATGTCCGCAGCCCGGCGCGTCCCCGAGGGTCCCGCACCTGACCCCGCGGTGCAGAAGCTGCGGGTTCGCTACGCCAAACGAGGCCGGATGCGGTTCACCTCCAGCCGCGACTTCCAGCGGGCGCTCGAGCGGGGGCTGCGTCTCGCGGACGTGCCGATGGCCTACTCGGCGGGCTTCCACCCGCACCCCAAGATCAGCTATGCCAACGCGGCGCCGACAGGCGTGGCCTCGGAGGCCGAGTATGTCGAGCTGTCAGTCACCCGCCACGTGGAACCGGCGCAGGTGGCCAGGGCGCTCGATGCGGCGCTGCCAGAAGGTCTGGACATCGTCAGGGTCGTCGAGGCGGGACCCGGGGCGCTCGCCGACCAGCTGCAGGCGAGCCGCTGGCAGCTGGTGTTCGCCGGAGTCGCACTGCAGGACCTCCAGCCGGTGGTGGACGACTTCCTGGCCAGGGACTCGGTGGAGGTCACCCGGATGATGAAGCAGGGGCCACGCGCCATCGAGGTGCGTGGCCCGGTGGTGACGACCGACCTCTGCGCCGTACCGGACCCCGGGAGCCCCGGTGCCGTGCTGGAGCTGACGGTGCGGCATACCACCCCGACCGTGCGGCCGGCAGAGCTCTGGACCGCCCTGTGCGAGGTCAGCGGCCGGGACCTGCCCCGGCCGGCCAGTGCCCGGCTGACCCAGGGGACGTTGGCCGGTGACGGCAGCATCATCGACCCGTTCGCCTGACCGGAGAATCCACCACTGTGTGAGATAGTGGCTGTGGTTGTGCGACCGGCCACACCAGCCGCGCAACCCGACACGATCTTCCGCAGTGCGGCCCGAGAGCCGGCACGCGAGTGAGCGGCCACAGCCGTGCACGGATCAGGTCGGCGCCGCCTCGGTGACGCGCGAAGTGCGCGAGCCGCCCGGCGTACCTGGACGACTTCCGTCCGGTCGGCAACCTGCCGGCCCGACGACGCAACCCGCGCCTCGCGGGAGCGGACCCATGGGTCCCGGTGTGGGCTCCTCGCGAGCCACGAGAGGAAGCCATGGTCCCCATGGACGAGAGCCCCGACACACCTGCTGAAGAAGCACCGAAGACGGGCACAGGGGGCGCGACGGCATACGGATCGCTGTTCTCCCACGACCAGACCGGAGCACCGGTCAAGCGGACGGCCGCCAAGCGGGCGACCAGGAGCACAGGTGCGACCAGGACGGCCACGGCGAGCGCCGACGAGCCCGCGGCGGAGCAGCCGGAGGCGGCAACAGCCGACAAGCCCGCGCGCAAGGCGGCGGCGAAGAGCACCGCCAAGAGAGCCAGCAAGCGCGCGACGAAGGCCACGGCCCACGAGCCCACAGCCTCCGAGCAGGTCGAGGATCCCGCGGAGGGCACCGACCAGGCCGAGGTCAGTGCGGAGGACGCCGAGAGCGGCGAGGTCACCACGACTGAGGAGCCCACCGAGGAGATGACGTCTGCCGCCGGCTCCTCGTTCGGCCTGCTGTTCCAGGCGCCGGACCTGAGCGCCGTACCCGCCCGTCAACCGCGCCGGAGCCGGCCCGCTGACACCGACGACCGGTCCGGAACCGATGACGACTCCACCGACGAAGGTTCCGAGACACCGCCCGCTAGCTCGTCACGCACGCGCGGCCAGCGTCGTCGGACCGGCCGGTCGGGTGCGCAGGACACCAGCGACACGCAGGCCGACTCGGCGCCCGACCAGGCCCGCGGCGACTCAGACGGTGACGACGACTCCGAGGACACCGACTCCTCGGACGACTCCGAGAGCCAGGCCAGTCGCCGGCGCCGCCGGCGTGGAGGCAAGGGCCGACGCGGCCGCGGGGGAAGCGCCGAGGACTCCGGTGAGTCCGACGCGCAGGAGTCTGCTGGTGCGGACAGCGATGAGGACGCCGACGAGCCCTCGGAGAGCGGCTCCGACGCGGACGGGTCGTCCGGCACTGTTCGTCGCCGTCGCCGGAGCAACCGCCGCGGCGAGGACGGCGAGGCGCGCGAGTCGCGACGGGCCCGCGAGGAGGTCACCGGTGTCCGGGGATCGACTCGACTGGAAGCCAAGCGCCAGCGCCGTCGCGAAGGACGCGAGGCCGGTCGGCGACGCACCATCATCACTGAGGCCGAGTTCCTCGCCCGGCGGGAGAGCGTCGAGCGGACCATGGTCGTCCGGGGGCTGCCGGACCGCACGCAGATCGGCGTCCTCGAGGACGGCGTTCTCGTCGAGCACTACGTGTCCCGACAGACCCAGACCACCATGGTGGGCAATGTCTACCTCGGGCGGGTCCAGAACGTCCTCCCCAGCATGGAGGCCGCGTTCGTCGACATCGGCAAGGGTCGCAACGCGGTCCTCTACGCCGGTGAGGTCAACTGGGACGCCGCCGGCCTGGACAGCAACGCACCCAAGCGCATCGAGAACGCCCTGAAGGGTGGCGACTCGGTGCTGGTGCAGGTCACCAAGGACACGATCGGGCACAAGGGCGCTCGGCTGACCTCCCAGATCTCGCTTCCCGGGCGCTACCTCGTGCTGGTGCCCGGCAACTCGATGACCGGTATCTCCCGCAAGCTGCCCGACACCGAGCGGGCGCGGCTGAAGAAGATCCTCAAGGAGGTTGTCCCCGAGGGCGCCGGCGTCATCGTGCGCACCGCGGCCGAGGGTGCCAGCGAGGCTGAGCTGCGCGCCGACGTCGAGCGACTGACCGGGATGTGGCAGCGGATCGAGAGCAAGCAGAAGAGTGCCAACGCGCCGGCGCTCGTGCACGGCGAGCCGGACATGACTGTCCGTGTCATCCGCGACGTGTTCAACGAGGACTTCGCCAAGGTGGTCGTCTCCGGGGACCAGGCCTGGAGCGAGGTCAGTGAGTACATCAACGATGTGGCTCCTGACCTGGCCGACCGGGTGGAGAAGTGGACCGGGACCAAGGACGTGTTCACCCACTACCGGGTGACCGAGGCGCTGGCCAAGGCGATGGACCGGAAGGTGTGGCTCCCGTCGGGCGGCTCCCTGGTCATCGACCGGACGGAAGCCATGACCGTCGTGGACGTCAACACGGGCAAGTTCGTCGGCTCCGGCGGCAACCTCGAGGAGACCGTCACCAAGAACAACATCGAGGCGGCCGAGGAGATCGTCCGGCAGCTCCGCCTGCGTGACATCGGCGGCATCATCGTCATCGACTTCATCGACATGGTGCTGGAGAGCAACCGCGACCTGGTGGTCCGGCGGCTGCTGGAGTGCCTGGGCCGGGACCGCACCAAGCACCAGGTGGCCGAGGTGACCTCACTGGGGCTGGTGCAGATGACCCGCAAGCGCGTCGGTGCCGGCCTCATCGAGGTCTTCTCCGAGCCGTGCGTCCACTGCAACGGACGCGGCATCATCGTGCACTCTGAGCCGATCGAGAAGTCCGACGGCAACGGGCAGTCTCAGGGCAACGGTGGCTCCGGTGGAGGTCGGCGCGGCCGCGGTCGCTCCAGCGGGCAGGGCAGCGACAGCGGGGACCGCTCGGGTCGTCCGGTGCCGCCACCCGGTGGGCCTACACCGGCGCAGATCGCCGCGGCTGCTCACGCCGCTGCCATCGCCGGCCCCAGCCAGCCCGAGACCAGCGAGGATGACGACGCGAGGACGCCGGCGGAGCAGCCTGCACCGACCGTGTCCGCGGCCAAGGCTGCGACCTCGGAGGAGGCTCCGGCCGCTGCGAAGGCGTCAGCGGACTCCGAGCACCCGGGTTCTGGGAGCGGCGCAACCGCAGGTTCGGCTACCACTGCGGGGGCAACCCCGGCGACTGAGGGCTCCGTCTCGATGCTGGAGCCGCACCGGGCGTCCGAGCCCGAGACGTCGCAGCAGGCACCACAGGCGGCAGTCACCGTTCCGCCGGAGCCGCAGCCAGCTGCGCGGCCGCGCCGACGCCGTGGGCGGGTGGTTGCTCCCGCCGGGCCTCCCGGAGGCGTCGCGACGGCGACTCCGGATACGCCAGGCGATGAGTCCCCCTCCGAGGGTCGCTGAGTTTGTCTCTGGACGCTGGAACGGGGTACGCTATCTCCTCGGTGCGCCGCGTCGGCGCCATCGGGGTGCGTCACCCCTCACCGGGCCCGGAGTTGATTCCGACCCCCACCATGAACTGCAGGAAGTGAGTTGAACGTGTACGCGATCGTCCGCGCTGGCGGCCGCCAGGAGAAGGTCTCCGTCGGCGACGTCCTCATCATCGACAAGGTGAGCGGCGAGGCCGGCGATGCCGTCGAGCTCACTCCGCTGATGGTTGTCGACGGCTCCACCGTCACGACCGACAGCGACGCCCTGGCCAAGGTCAAGGTCACCGCTGAGGTCGTCCAGGCCGCCAAGGGCCCCAAGATCATCATCCAGAAGTACAAGAACAAGACCGGCTACAAGAAGCGGCAGGGTCACCGTCAGCCGCTGACCCAGGTCAAGATCACCGCGATCGACGCCTGAGACGCCCGAGACACAGAAGGTAGGCAGCAGCCATGGCAACAAAGAAGGGTGCGTCCTCGACCCGGAACGGTCGCGACTCGAACGCACAGTTCCTCGGCGTCAAGCGCTTCGGCGGTCAGGTCGTCAACGCCGGCGAGATCCTGATCCGCCAGCGCGGCACCAAGTTCCACCCCGGTGCGGGCGTGGGGCGCGGCAAGGACGACACGCTGTTCGCGCTGACCGCGGGCACGGTGGAGTTCGGCGCCAAGGGCGGCCGCAAGGTCGTCAACATCGTCGCCGCCGAGGCGACCGCCAACCAGCCCGCCTGAGCGAGCTGAGCCGGCACGCCTGAGGCGAGCCACGACATACTCCGGACGCCGGTGCGTTGCCTGAGGGCAACCACCGGCGTCCTGCTATCTGCCACCCTGAGAGGATCAACCATGGCCACCTTTGTCGACCGCGTCGTCCTGCACCTGGCCGCGGGCAACGGCGGCCACGGCGCGGCGTCCATCCACCGGGAGAAGTTCCGGCCGCTCGGAGGCCCGGACGGGGGCAACGGGGGTCGCGGGGGCGACGTCATCCTCCGGGTCGATCCGTCGGTCACGACGTTGCTCGAGTACCACCACGGCCCGCATCGCAGTGCGCCCAACGGCAGGCCCGGCGAGGGCGACGAGCGCAACGGGGCCCAGGGGTCTGACCTGGTCCTCGCGGTGCCCGACGGCACGGTCGTCAGCACCCGCAACGGAGAGGTCCTGGCCGACCTCGTCGGTGCCGGGGCGGAGTATGTCGCAGCCCGTGGAGGACGCGGCGGCCTCGGCAACAAGGCGCTGGCCAGCCGCAGGCGCAAGGCACCCGGGTTCGCGCTCCTGGGTGAGCCGGGCGAGAGCCGGGACGTCGTCCTGGAGCTCAAGACGCTCGCTGACGTGGCTCTGATCGGCTTCCCCTCCGCGGGGAAGTCCAGCCTGGTGTCGGTGCTGTCCGCCGCACGGCCCAAGATCGCCGACTACCCGTTCACCACCCTGGTGCCCAACCTGGGCGTCGTCACCGCCGGTGGCGAGCGGTTCACCATCGCCGACGTCCCCGGGCTGATCCCCGGTGCGTCCGAGGGCAAGGGACTGGGCCTTCAGTTCCTCCGGCACGTCGAACGGTGCCACGTGCTGGTCCATGTCATCGACTGCGCGACGCTGGAGCCGGGACGCGACCCCCTGACCGACCTCGACGTGATCGAGCACGAGCTGGCCGAGTACGTGCCCGACGCCTCCCTCGGCGGCATCCCGCTGGCCGACCGCGTGCGCGTCGTCGTCCTCAACAAGGCGGACGTGCCCGAGGCGCGAGAGCTCGCGGAGATGGTGCGGCCCGACCTCGAGGCCCGTGGCCTGGAGGTGCACATCGTCTCAGCGGTTGCGCACACCGGGCTCAAGGAGCTCACCTACTCCCTGGCAGCGGCGGTCGCGAAGGCACGGTCCGAGCAGATCGTCATCGAGCCGACCCGCAAGGTGGTGCGCCTCAAGGCGATCGACGACGCCGAGTTCCACGTGCGCCGCGAGAACATCCCCGAGGGCGAGGTCTTCCGGGTGCTGGGGGACCGCCCGACGCGATGGGTGCGACAGACCGACTTTTCCAACGACGAGGCGGTCGGTTACCTCGCCGAGCGGCTGAACCGCCTGGGCGTCGAGGAGGAGCTGCTCAAGGCGGGAGCCGTGGCGGGCTCGACCGTCCTCATCGGCCCCGAGGACGATGCGGTCGTGTTCGACTGGCAGCCGACGATCTCGGCCGGTGCCGAGCTGCTGGGTCAGCGTGGCACCGACATCCGGCTGGAGGAGCGGAACCGCCCGAGCCGCAGTGAGAAGCGCGAGTCGTTCCACGGCAAGATGGACGCGGCAGCCCAGGCGAGGGCCGAGCTCGACGCTGACCGTCGAGCAGGCCTCTGGACCGACCCGGAGGAGTAGGAGCTCGTTGCCGGGGCGGCGTCTTCCGGTGAGCCATCGACCGGAGAGTCGCCGGTCGGCACACCCTCAACCGCCGCTCTTCACGGCCGCTGCATGAACATACGGTGCAGTGGATTAGTATGCTGACATGGACGATCCCCGCCAGGCGATACGCAGCGCCCGCCGCGTGGTCGTCAAGATCGGGTCGTCCTCGATCACCGCGCCACAGGGTGGCGTTGACCTCTACCGCCTCCAGGCGCTGACCGGCGTCATCGCCAACCGCTGGCTGCGCGGTGACCAGGTCCTGCTGGTGTCCTCCGGCGCCATCGCAGCCGGCATGACCCGCCTCGGGCTCACGAAGCGTCCGAAGGACCTGGCGACGCAGCAGGCGGCGGCCAGCGCCGGTCAGGGCGGGCTTGTCGCGGCATACACCACCGCCTTTGAGCTGCACGGGCTGCACACCGGCCAGGTGCTGCTCACTGCTGACGACATGCACCGGCGGTCCCACTACGTCAATGCCAGCCGCACGCTGGAGAAGCTCCTCGAGCTCGAGATCGTGCCCATCATCAACGAGAACGACACGGTCGCCACCGATGAGATCCGGTTCGGGGACAACGACCGGCTCGCGGCGCTCGTGGCTCACCTGGTCAACGCCGATGCCCTCATCATGCTGACCGACGTCGACGCCCTGTATGACGGCCACCCGCGTCACCCCGGCAGCTCCCGGATCCCGGTCGTCAGCTCGATGGACCAGATCGCGGACGTGGATATCTCGTCCACCGGATCGGCGGTGGGCACGGGCGGGATGGTGACCAAGGTGGCCTCGGCGCAGCTCGCCACCGCTGAGGGCATCTCGGTGCTGCTGACCTCCGCCGAGCATGCCGTCCGCGCGCTCGCTGGCGAGGACGTGGGCACCCTGTTCCTGCCGACCGGCCGGAAGCGCCGTGCCAGAAGTCGCTGGCTCGCCCACGCCAGCAACGTCGCCGGACGCCTCGTGCTGGATCCAGGGGCGGTTGAGGCCGTCGTGCAGCGGCAGACGTCGCTGCTCCCGGTGGGCGTCACCCGCGTCGAGGGCACCTTCCGCACCGGTGACACCGTGGACCTGGTGGACCCGAACGGCAGGGTGATCGCGCGTGGGCTGGTCGGCTACGACTCGGCCGACCTCATCCCCCTGGTCGGTCAGCGTCTGGGTGGCACCACGTCGACGGCTCGATCGAGGGCCGTCTCACCAGCGCGCACCGTCATCCGACGGGACGACCTCGTCGTCCTGTGACTGGACCAGTAGCTCTCGAAGCACGACACGACTTGAACCCCTCCGAGGAGAAGCCATGAGCACCACCATCGACCCGCAGGTCGTCGAGTACGTCCACGACATCGCCCGCCGTGCCCGGGTCGCCTCCCGCGAGTTGGCACTGCTCAACCGGGGCCAGAAGGACGCGGCGCTCCTGGCGCTGGCCGATGCCTTGGACCAAGGCGCCGCCGAGGTGGTCGCGGCCAACGCCGAGGACGTGGAGCGTGAGCGTGCCGGCGGCATGGCCGAGGGTCTCATCGACCGGTTGACCCTGAACCCCGAGCGGGTTGCCGCGGTGGCCCAGGCGCTACGTGACGTGGCAGCCCTGCCCGACCCGGTCGGCGAGGTCGTCCGCGGCTCGACCCTGGCCAACGGCCTGACGATCCGTGAGATCCGCGTGCCGATGGGCGTGGTGGGGATGATCTACGAAGCCCGCCCCAACGTGACTGTGGATGCCGCCGGGCTGGGCCTGAAGTCCGGCAACGCGGTGATCCTGCGCGGCGGCTCGGCGGCCGGCCGGACCAACGAGGCGCTCGTCGGCATACTCCGTGGTGCCTTGTCCGCTCAGGGGCTGCCGGCCGACGCGATCAACCTGCTCAGCGAGGGCGGGCGCGACGCCGGCCGCGCCCTGATGACTGCCCGGGGGCTGGTCGACCTGGTGATCCCGCGCGGCGGAGCGAGCCTGATCCTGACCGTCGTCACCGAGTCCACCGTCCCGGTGATCGAGACGGGAGTCGGCAACTGCCACGTCTATGTCGACGCCGGTGCTGACCTGACCACTGCGCTCGCCATCACGATCAACTCCAAGACCCACCGCCCCAGCGTCTGCAACGCCGCCGAGTCGCTGCTGGTCCACGAGAGCGTCGCTGCAGACTTCCTGCCCAAGGCCCTGGCTGAGCTGGCCGGGGCGGGCGTGGTCCTGCACACCGACCAGCGGGCGGGGGAGTATGCCGACACGGCCGGGGTCGCCCACGACGCTGCCACCGAGGAGCACTTTGCGACGGAGTTCCTCGCCCTGGAGCTGAGTGTCGCGGTGGTTGACGACCTGGATGGTGCGCTGCAGCATGTGCAGAAGTACACCTCCGGTCACACCGAGGCGATTGTCACCGAAGATCGTGCAGCGGCACGACGCTGGGTCAACGAGGTCGACGCGGCAGCCGTCATGGTCAACGCCTCGACGCGATTCACCGACGGCGGCGAGTTCGGCTTCGGCGCGGAGATCGGGATCTCCACACAGAAGCTGCACGCCCGCGGTCCGATGGCGCTGCCCGAGCTGACGACGACGAAATGGGTCGTGGAGGGCGACGGCCAGGTCCGCGCGTAGCCGTTCAGGCAACTACTTCGGCGCACCCTCGACACCGGGCCGGCCGGCCGGTTCGCGTGCCTGGGGGACCTGAGTGCGGGACCGGCACTGTATCTACCCGGGGTGCAGTGTGCCCGGGACCCGGTGCGACAGTCACCATGTCACCCGGTGGTCCCGGGGCGGGCCGACCGACATCACGAACCTGGCCCTCGGTTCGGTCGTCACCTGGCACCTGTGACCACCACGCCCCACAGCCCGACCACACCGGCCGGGCCCACAAGCATGAGTCGTGGTCCGGAAGTGCCCCGTTCCTGACAGGATGCGGGCATGGAAGGCACAGAGGTCCGCAAGCTCGTCGAGCTGGAGGACGACCATTGGTGGTATCGCGAGCGTCGGCACCTGCTGCACCAGCGAGTCCGTGACCTCCCGCCAGGCGATGGGCTGGACATCGGCGCGGCCGGTGGTGGCAACACCAGGGTGCTGCAGGGGCTCGGGTGGCGGATGCTCGCGCTGGAGTTCACCGCGGAGGGTGCCGACGTCGCCCATGAGCGGGGACTGCAGGTGGTCCGGGCAGACGCCCAGCAGCTCCCCGTGCCCGACGAGTCCCTCGACCTCGTCACTGCTCTCGACGTGCTGGAGCACCTCCCAGACCACAAACGCGCGGCCGCAGAGATCTACCGCGTACTCCGGCCCGGTGGCGTGCTGGTCGCAGCGGTCCCCGTCGACCATCGTCTGTGGTCTGAGCATGACGTCGCCGTCGGTCATGAGCGGCGCTACGAGCCCCGGGAGTTCTTGGCCCTGCTGCGAGAGGCCGGGCTGGAGATCATCGAGGCCCGCTCGTGGATGGTCCTGCTGCGTCCGGCGGTGGCGCTGCGGCGACGCTTCTCGAAAGGGAGTGACCTGGACGAACCGCATCCCGTCGTCAATGCCGCGCTGACCGGAGTAGTGCGTCTCGAGCGGCTGCTGCCGGTCAGTCGTGCGCCCGGTGTGTCCGTGTTCGTGACGGCTCGTCGGCCGCGGCGCTGAGCGAGTCGTAGGCCACGTAGTAGGTGGGCCGGCGCTGGAGCGTGGTGTAGATCCGCCCGACGTACTCACCCATGATTCCGAGGCACAGCAGCTGGACCGCACCCACTGCGGCGACGATCACCACGGTTGATGTCCAACCGGCCACAGTGAGACCCGTCAGTTTGGCGACCAGCGCATAGAGCAGGAGAGCCACCGCCGCCAGGAAGCCTCCGAGGCCGAACCAGGTCGCGAGGCGAAGGGGAGCCAGTGAGAACCCGGTGAGGCTGTCGACCGAGAGCCGGACCATCTTGCCCAGGGGGTACTTGGAGCCGCCTGCGGCACGCGCCTCCCGGGTGTATCCCACACTCGCGGCGGGGAACCCGAGCGAGGGGATCACGAGACGCAGCACGCGGTGGTGCTCCGGCAGGGCGTTCACGGCGTCCACCGTCGCGCGAGACATCAGTCGGAAGTCACCGGCGTTGTCCGGCAGGTCGGTAGCGCCGGCAGCCCGCATGCCGGCATAGAAGCCCTTGGCGCTCAGTCGCTTGAACGGAGAGTCGCTGCGCCGGTCGGTGCGCACCCCGTAGACCACATCGACGTCGCCCGCGTGGGCGGCCGCCATCATCTCCGCGATGACCTCTGGGGGATCCTGCAGGTCGGCGTCCAGTGTCACCACCCAGTCACCACGTGCGGCGGCCAGTCCAGCGGAGATGGCGGCCTGGTGACCCGAGTTGGCCCGCAGCCGAAGCACCCGCAGCTCCGGCCACTGGTGCCGGTACCGCTGGAGGAGGACGGGCGTCTGGTCCCGTGAACCGTCGTCGACCGCCACGACCTCGTAGGTGCCGTCCAGCCCGTCCAGCACCGGACGCAGGCGATCCACCAGCAGCGGAAGGACCTGCTCCTCGTCATACATCGGGATGATGACCGACAGCTCCGGGTGCATGAGGCAACTGTAAGCGTCGGGGTACTCTGCTCCCTATGACGAACGCGATCTTCCAGGCGGCCGAGGCTGGCCACGTCGGTCCGGACCTGCCGTTCAACCCGTTCTGGTACGGCGTGATCACCATGGTGATTGCGCTCGCGCTGCTCGGGCTGCTGTGGTCGTTCCGCAACACCCTGGCGCTTGACCCGGTGGAGCACGACCACGACGACGTCGACACCAGCGGCACTGGCCGGGCGACGGGCAGCCACCACTGATGCGTCTGGGCGTGATGGGTGGCACCTTCGATCCCATCCACCACGGCCACCTGGTCGCGGCCAGCGAGGCCGCCGCGCTGCTCGAGCTGGACGAGGTTGTGTTCGTGCCAACCGGCCAGCCCTACCTCAAGGACGACCGCACGGTCAGTGCCGCCGAGCACCGGTACCTCATGACGGTCATCGCCACCGCCTCGAACCCCCGCTTCACGGTCTCTCGCGTGGACATCGACCGCGAGGGTCCGACATTCACCTATGACACCCTGCGTGACCTGCGTGAGCAGCGTCCTGACGACGACCTCTACTTCATCACCGGCGCCGACGCCCTGGCCCAGATCCTCTCCTGGAAGGACGCGGAGAAGATGTTCGACCTGGCCCACTTCATCGGCGTCACCAGGCCGGAACACGAGCTGACCGACGAGGGCCTCCCAGAGGATCGGGTGACCCTGCTCAAGGTCCCCGCGATGGCGATCAGCTCGACGGACTGCCGGGAGCGGACCCGCTCGGGCGAGCCGGTCTGGTACCTCGTCCCCGACGGCGTCGTGCAGTACATCGGCAAGTACAACCTCTACAAGGAGCAGTGAGTGGCTGCGACAGCGCGTGCGCTAGACCTCGCCCAGGCCGCGGCCCATGCCGCGCAGGACAAGCTGGCAGAGGAGGTGATCGGCCTCGATGTCACGGGTCAGCTGGCGCTCACCGACATCTTCGTCATTGCCTCGGCCCCGAACGAGCGCCAGGTCGCCTCCATCGTCGACGCGATCGAGGAGCGCCTCCTGGAGCTGGGCTCCAAGACACTCCGGCGGGAGGGTCAGCGCGAGGGGCGCTGGGTGCTGATGGACTTCGGCGACATCGTGGTGCATGTCATGCACACCGAGGACCGGGAGTTCTACGACCTGGAGCGGCTGTGGAAGGACTGCCCGGTCGTCATCAAGCCTGAGGCGTGACAGCGTGCGTCGACTGATCGTCTGGCGGCACGGGGAGACCGAGCACAACGTCGGTGGTCTGTGGCAGGGGCAGTTGGACACTGACCTCTCCCCCCGGGGGCTGGATCAGGCCCGCGAGTCGGCGCAGCCGTTGGCGGCGCTCGGACCCACCAGGATCGTCTCGAGCGACCTGCGTCGGGCGGCACACACCGCGGCCGTCCTGGGGGAGGTGACCGGACTGCCGGTGGAGTATGACGAGCGCTTGCGTGAGATCCACGTCGGCGCCTGGCAGGGGCTCAGTCAGGGCGACGTGGCCGAGAAGTACCCGGACGCGGCGGCCGCGCTGGCGCGTGGGGAGGACATCGTGCGGGGCGAGCACGGCGAGTCGGTCGCCCACGTCGAGGAGCGGGTGATGGCAGCAGCTCACGAGATTCTGGCCGGACTGCCTGCCGAGGGCGCCGCAGTTATCGCGACGCACGGAGTGACCGCTCGGACCCTCGTCGCTGGGTTGATCGGGCTGCCTCAGCATCAGGCGTGGCTGTCGATCGGAGGTCTGCGCAACTGTCACTGGGCCGAGCTGGCAGAGCACCGCACCGGGTGGCGGATGACCGCCTGGAACGTGGGCGTCAGCAAGTCGGTGATCTCGACCAGCGACCGTTGACATCGGGTCGCGAGCACCGTGTTGCGGGCGTCGGGCGCTCAGTGATCCCGAGGCTCCGACAGGCTCGTCGCGGGCCCGGTGGATTTGGTGGAAGCAGGCCGCATGTGGGTAAACTCTCCTGGTTCCGTAAGGGGCTGTGGCGCAGCTGGTAGCGCACCTCCATGGCATGGAGGGGGTCAGGGGTTCGAGTCCCCTCAGCTCCACCCCGGGAGCAACCAAAGCACCGTCCCGCCTGTCGGCGGGGCGGTGCTTTGCTCTTGACCAGGCTGCGAGCACTTGCGAGCGGAGGTCGCGACGAGTGCTGGCCCCGAGACGTCAGATCAACACCGTGACTGCGAGTGTGAACGAACCGAACCCCAGTGCGGTCGAGGTGAGGATCACCGAGGCGATCCTGCCGTTGTCCGCGCCCAGGCGCTCCGCCAACATGGAGGCGTTCGTCGCCGACGGGAGAGCGGCGACCAGAACAATTACTACGAGGGTCGACGCGGCCAACGGCAGGCCGATGGCGATCACGCCCAGCCCGACGGACCACACCACGATGGGGTGGACGACGAGTTTCAGCGCGGTCAGCCAGGCGACGTCCCCGGCCAGCAGACTCTTCGGGCGCTCGCCAGCGGCTCCGGCGCGCATCTGCTGGCGCGCCAGCACCGCACCGATCGTGAAAAGGGCCACCGGTGTCGCCGAGGCGGCAAGCATGGTCAGGACGTCATCGAGCGGGCTGAACAACTGCAGTCCTGTCACACCCCAGGCTGCCCCGAGCACGATGGCCCACGGCATGGGGTTCCTCGCGACCCGGGACAGCGCCGTGAGGACCTGCGTGCGCAGCCCGTGGGTGCCCGGGGCGGTGCGCTGGGACAGCGCGATCGCAAGGGACTGCATGATCACGATGTCGACCAGGAGGGTGGTGATGATCGGCCCCCCCGAGTCGGGGCCGACCAGGGCGCCGATGAGAGGCAGCCCCATGAATCCGGAGTTCGGAAGGACCGCGATGAGCCCGCCCAGCGAGGCATCGAGCCATCCGCGACCGCCGCGCACGGCGGTGAAGAGGGCCGCAGCGGCCACCACCAGGCCCGCGACGAGCCATACGCTCATCAGCACCGGGTCGAGCAGTTCGACCACTGGGGTTCGGGCACCGAGCTGGAACAACAGGGCACTCAGCGCGAAGTAGAGCACATAGGTGTTGAGGCCGGCCACTGCCTCCAGCGGTAGCGCCCGGCCGCGTGCGGCGAGATAGCCGATCAGCACCAGAGCGAAGAACGGCATGATGATCGACACGATGTCCACGGGTGCAGTCTGTCCGGCGCCTCCGCGCGGTCTCACAGCGGTAGTCGTGAGACTGGGAGTGCGGTCACACCCGGGTGCGGTCAAGATCCGGTGCGCGACTCGTCAGCCGATCAACGAGTGGTGCACGGACCTCGTCTGGTGGAACCGATCGGCGTGCCTGGACCAGGCCAGCCTGCGCGACCCAGCAGGGTGCAACGAGATCAGCCTGGGGTGGCTAGGTCACCCGAATCCGGGTGGTGCGGGCCATCAGGCTGACCAGACCCCCGAGGTGCCGCGCCGGTGGGATCCCACCAGATGGGTGTCGACAATGCCGACGGCCTCCATCAGGGCAAACATGGTGGTCGGCCCGACGAATGCGAAACCCTCGCGGCGCAGCGCCCGGGCCAGCGCCACCGACTCCGGCGACGTGGTCGGGATCTGGTGCAGGTCCCGTGGCTCGGGGGTGCGCTCCGGCCGGAAGGACCAGACGAACTCCGCCAGGCCTCCCTTGTCGCGCAGCCTCACCGTCGCGGCGGCGTTGGTGATCGTGGCGTTGATCTTGGCCAGGTTGCGCACGATGCCCGCGTCAGACATCAAACGGGCGACGTCAACTGCGCCATAACGCGCCACGATGTCCGGCTCGAAGTTGTCGAACGCCGACCGGAAGGCCGAACGCTTGCGCAGGATCGTGGCCCAGGACAGGCCGGACTGGAAGGCCTCAAGGCTCAGCCGTTCGAACA
>DATGRS010000251.1:0-2823 GCA_035303365.1 Ornithinicoccus sp. | reverse complement strand
GGCGTAGGAGGCCTCGAGCGCGTGGATGCACATCCGGGTCTCGGTCATCAGGATGCGGTGCATCCGGGAGAGACGTGGACTGGAGGCCAGCGAGACGAGCAGCTCGTGGAAGGCGATGTCCGCGTCGCCCTCGGCGCGGCTGCTCCGGGCGGCGGCCATCACGTCGATGACCTTCAGCAGTGACGCGCCGGCGGCGGCCGGGTCGCCCTGGTGGATCCGCTCGGCAGCCGCGCGTTCCACCGCCTGACGGGCCAGGTACATGTCCTGCACCCGGTCGGCGGTCATCTCGATGACGAACAGGCCACGGTTGCGGATCGAGATCAGCAGGCCCTCGGCGGTCAGCCGCTGCAGCCCCTCGCGCAGCGGGCCGCGGCTGACGCCCAGCTCGCGGGCGAGGTTGGCCTCGCCGAGCTGCGACCCGGGGGCGATGATCCCCGACGCGATCGCCTCGCGGACCCGGTTGGCGATCATGCTCGGCGTCGACTCCTGGACGAGCGGTTCCATCGGTGGCCGGTGTGCGTCTCGCTTGACCTTGGGCACTGACTTGGTGGTCATCGGATCAGTCTCCGCTCCGTCGTGCTGAAGAGAGTGCCGAGTGCCTCGACGACGGGGACGTCACCCAGGAGGTTCAGGCCCTGCCAGACGGTCACCTGGTTGGCGGTGAGGACCGGCATGCCGGCCGCCTGCTCGAGGGATTCTAGCCACGCGAGCGTGTGCATCGCGGTGTCCGGGACCAGGACCGCCTCCGCGCCGCCGCTGCGGTCGGCACCACGCACGATGGCATCCACCTGCGGGTAGTCCAGCGTCCCGACCTCTGCGGCGGTGATGATGCCGTGGCTGCCCATCGCGGTCACCTCGATGCCCCCGCGGCCGAGGAAGGAGACGAACTCCTGCGCGACGTCCTGCGGGTATGACGCGGCAACCGTGACCCGGGTCAGGCCCAGGGACCGACAGGCCTCGACGAAGGCGATCGAGGTGGAGGAGGTGGGCAGACCGGTGAGGTCCTCCAGCTGTTTGACCTGGCGCTGGGCCCCCTCCCACCCGAAGACGAACGAGCCGGACGTGCAGGCCCACATGATGGAGTCCGGAGCGTGCTGGTCCACCAGGGTCCGCGCGCCCTGCGCCAGTCGTTCGGTGCCGCCCAGGTCGAGGAGGGCGTCCACGCGGTGCGCGTCCTCACCGACCGAGGTGTGGACCAGTGGCAGCCGCAGGTCGGAGCCGACCCGTTCCTCCAGCGCGGTGTAGTCGTCCTCGGCGCTGTGGCCCGGGTAGAGCAACCCGATCGTCGGCATGACCCCTCCTACGGTGAAGCGTAGATTGTCGACAATACTATGACGCGCGGAAAGGATGACACGGTCGCGGCCGGTCAGCCCAGCAGTCGCAGGGCGGCGAGGGCGTAGGTGCGGGCGGCCACGACCAGGTCGTCGACGCTGACCGACTCGTCGGGGCGGTGTGCCTGCTCGTTCACCGAGCCGGGTCCGAGCACGAGCGTCGGGACCCCGCACTCCCGGGCGATGAAGCCGCCGTCGCAGGCAGCGGTCCACCCGCCGAGCGCCAGCCCGGGCCCGCCCGCGTCCTGGAGCGCGCCGTCGGTGGTCACCACGAACGGGTGGTCGGCAGCGGTCTCGAAGCCGGGCATGGACATCGGCATGGAGATCTCCACGCTCAGTCCGTCGTCCTCGAGCGCGAGCTGGGTGATCCGCTCCCGGATGCCGGCGAGCACCTCCGAGGCGTCCTCGTCGGGCAGGAGGCGCCGGTCGGCGCTGATGCTGGCGAGCGCGGGCACGGTAGAGGTCCCCTGGCCTCCGGCGAACAGGCCGACGCTCCAGGTCGCCGGCCCGACGAGCGGGTGGGCGTGCCGGGCCATCTCCCGGTGCCAGCCGAGGAGCTCCTCGACCACGCGGGTGGCGCCGTAGATTGCGTTGCGCCCGTCGTCCGGTCGCCCGGAGTGGGCGGCCACGCCGTGCACGGTCACGTCGATGTAGGCGTCCCCCCGTGCGGCGATGATCGTCTGCAGGTCGGTCGGCTCGGCCACGATGCACCCGGCGAAGCGCGACCGGTCCTCGGAGAGGTAGTGCCGGATGCCCAGGCCGGTCTCCTCCTCGTCGACCAGCGCCGCCAGCTCCACGGGCCCGGTCAGTGGCGCGCCGGCCCGTCGCAGCGCATCCATGGCCGCGACGCACGCGGCCAGCCCGCCCTTCATGTCGGCGGTGCCCCGCCCGATGAGCCGCCCCGAGTCCTCACGGCAGCGGTAGGGGTCCTCGGTCCATCCGTCTCCCGGTGGCACGACGTCGGTGTGCCCGAGCAGGAGCAGCCCCGGTCCGTCGCCACCGGCGAGCGTCGCCGCGAGGTTGGGCCGGTGCGCCGCCGCGTCCGACACGGAGACCTCCAGACCCCGCGACCGGCAGGCCTCGGCGAGGACGGCCGCGGTGGCTGCCTCCTCGCCGGGAGGGTTGTGGCCCCTGGCCTCCACGAGTGCGGTGGTGAGCCGCACGATGTCGGCGCGGTCGATCAGCGAGAGGACCTCGGCCTCGGCCGCGGACGGTTGTGCCGCGCTGTCAGGAGCAGTCGACGCGCCGCTCCGGGGACCATCCGTCATACGCCCCTCACGCTCCCGTCGCGAGGAGGTCCACCGCAGCGCGCAGCCGGCGGACACCCTCGCGGATGCGGTCCGGCGGCGTCGTGGCGAAGCACAGCCGAAGGTCGTGCGGGAACACCTGGCTGGGGGAGAAGGCGTTCCCGGGGATGTAGGCGACGCCCTCGGCCAGGGCGAGCGGGAACAGCTCCTCGGTCAGCACGCCGTTGTCGAAGCTGACCCACAGG
>DATGRS010000250.1:0-2540 GCA_035303365.1 Ornithinicoccus sp. | reverse complement strand
CATGAATGTCACAGTCGGCGCCTACCCTCTCAGTAGTTGGTGACCCGTCCACGCCCTGGGCGGGTCACTTCGCGCCAGGAGGCCACCGGTCACGCCCCAGGAGGTGGTGTAGCCGACGGTCACCGCGTCAGCCTTGGGTGTTGTTCTACATGACGTCGCTCAGCTGGTGGGTGGTCACCTCCTCGAGGTCGCCGTCGATGCTGCGGATGCGGGCTCGGGTGAGGCCTTCGGCGGCCATGTAGCGCCGGGCGACGGCCCATTCGTCGTGCTGTTCGGCGGGCACGGCGCCGACGAGGCGGACCACGGCGTCGCGGTTCGGGAAGATCCCGACGAGGTCGGTGCGGCGCCGGAGTTCCTTGTTGAGCCGCTCCTGGGGGTTGTTCGACCAGATCTGGCGCCAGTGCTCCTTGGGGAACCCGGTGAACGCGAGGACATCGGGGGCGGCATCGGCGAGGTGGGTGGCGGCGTCGGGGAACTGGTCGTTGAGCTGGTCGACGACGCGGGCGTGCTGGGCCCACACCGACGCGGCGTCGGGTTGAGCGAAGATCGTGCGAACCAGGGTGGCGACCATGGCCTGGGCGGTCTTGGGGACCTTGGTGAGCAGGTTGCGCATGTAGTGGGTGCGGCAGACTCCCACTGTCAACCTCGGGTAGCTCGAGTCGGTGGAATCTGGGCGCGCTGAGGTGGTCGGCTCGGCCGACCGTGTGCCGTTGATGGCGAGGCTGCGGAGGGCCTATGCGGCGTCGGCCGTGGCGGCGCTGAGGTGCTTTCCGGGGTCGTAGGTGGTGCCGTCGTGCCAGCAGCGCCACAGGATGCGGGTCCATCGGGCAGCGAGTCCCCGCAGGGCCCGGTGGTAGCGCTGGCCGCGTTCGTCGCGAGCGACACGGAACGCGTGGGCGGCCCAGGGTGAGACCTTCAAGGAGTTGAACGCCCACCACATGGCGGCTTCGCGCAGCCGCCCGTTGGCGGCGTAGCGGAACCGCACGGACCTGGATCGTCCCGAAGCGCGGGTGACTGGAGCGAGGCCGGCTTCGGCGAGCAGCACCTCGGGGCGGGGGAATCGGGTGCGGTCTTCGCCGATCTCGGCGAGCAGCACGCCGGTGAGAACCGGGCCAACGCCGGGGAAGCTGGCAAAGATCGCAGCGTCGGGATGCTCGGCGACCGCGGCGGCGATGGCGTCGTCGAACTCGGCGAGCTGCTCGTTGAGCAGCGTCAGCAGTCGCGTGAAACTCTGGGCGGAGAAGCTCTTGCCCGCGACGGTGCCCTCGGCACCGGAGAGCAGGTTCGCCCGGAGCCGCTCGGCCAGCACCTGCGCGGGGACCCGTCCGGTGTAGCTGTTGCGTTTGCAGAACCCGGCGATGCGTGCTGTGCGGAGCCGCGACGCAGCGGCCGGCGTCGGGTAGTCGGTGATGAACGACAAGGTGATCTGGCGATCGACCGAGGAGAACAGCCTGACCGGTGCAGGGTGGTAGGCCTCGAGGATCGCTCGCAGCTGTGCCTCGGTGGCCTGCTGGGTCTCGAGCAGCCGGTCGCGGTCGCGGGTCAGCGCACGGATCTCCGCGAGCAACGGTGACGCGACTGCCAACGGCCGCCACCGGTCATGCTCATGACGCAGCGTGTCGGCCAGCACGTAGGCATCGAACCGGTCGTCTTTGACGGGTGCTACCCGGTAGCGCTCGCGGGCTCGGGCCGCGATGCGCGGCGACACCGGAAACACGACGTGACCAACCGCCTGGAGGTGTTCGACCAGCAGTCCTTCGGAGCGCTCGACTGCCACCGGCAGACGGTTTCCGAACCGGGCGAGCTCCGCGTCGAGATCCGCGAGCCCGGCGACGTCATGGGTCACCCGCAGCTGAGATCGGCGCTTGCCGCTGGCGTCGACGACACAGAGCTGATGATGCGAGCCACCCCAGTCGATGCCCGCGAACGCGGGCCATCCGTCGTTGTCGTTCACTCCCTTGATGTCCTTTCAGGTCGGTCACCCTCGTGGCCGACCCCACCGGACGCTCATCCAGGTGCTCGAAGCACGACTCCCACTGGCCGGTCAAGGTCCGCCACCGCCGGGAGGGACAGGTCTGCCGCTGGACCTTCCCGGTCACGCTGCCAAGGTCCTCTCCCGGCGGCGGAGGTGACCAGCGGGACCATCCCGCTGCAGGCATGTTGACGGATGAGCGCTGCCAGGTCGCGCCGGGCAGCGTGGAGGCGATCGCGTCGACAAGGCCCGGATGCGCGTCGCTGATGACGAGCGATACGCCGGAGAGGCCCCGGGCGACGAGCCCACGGAGGAAGGCGAGCCGACCGGCGCCGTCTTCGGTGGTGATGACATCGAGGCCGAGGACTTCGCGGTGCCCGTCGTTGTTCACGCCCACGGCGATGACCACGGCGACGTTGACGATCCGGCCGTCCTCGCGGGCCTTCTGGGTCAGGGCGTCCATCCACACGTAGGTGTAGGGCCCGGCGTTGAGGGGCCGGTTGCGGAACTCGGTGACCACCTCATCGAGCTCGGCGGCCATCCGTGACACCTGGGACTTCGACAGCGA
>DATGRS010000249.1:0-4166 GCA_035303365.1 Ornithinicoccus sp. | reverse complement strand
ACCCCCGGCCCGGGTGGGCAAACGGAGGTAGGACGCGTCTCGGTAAGTGGCTACCGCGTGACGCGCCCTGAGGTAATAAGTACGAGGCCGAAATGCATGAGGTAACCATGCACCCAGCGAGTGCCATCCTGTCAAGGGTGTTTAGGTGTGACGCCCCTCACATGAAGTCCCCGCAACTGCCGGAGTGCTCATCCCAGTGCCCCGGAGGAGGCCCCGGCTGACGGATCGGTGGGCGGACGGCATACTTGCGGCATGGCCGATCACTATGACGTCGTTGTCCTCGGTGCAGGTCCTGGCGGGTATGTCGCGGCGATCCGCGCGGCCCAGCTGGGCAAGAAGGTGGCCGTGGTCGAGAAGAAGTACTGGGGCGGTGTCTGCCTCAACGTCGGCTGCATCCCCTCCAAGGCCCTGCTCAAGAACGCCGAGCTGGCGCACACGTTGCAGCACGACAAGGCCAAGTTCGGCATCGAGGGCGACGCCACGATGTCCTACGGCCCGACGCACCAACGCAGCCGCGACGTGTCCGCCGGCATCGTCAAGGGCGTGCACTTCCTGATGAAGAAGAACAAGATCACCGAGGTGGACGGCTGGGGCACGATCACCTCGCCCACCTCGATGAACGTGCAGCTCAACGACGACAGCACCAGTGAGCTCACCTTCGACAACCTCATCATCGCCACCGGTGCGACTACCCGCATGGTCCCCGGGGTCGAGGTCAGCAAGAACGTCGTCACCTACGAGGAGCAGATCCTCGACGCGGACCTCCCCGGCTCGGTCATCATCGCCGGATCGGGCGCGATCGGCGTGGAGTTCGCCTATGTCATGGCCAACTTCGGCGTCGACGTGACGATCGTGGAGTTCCTGGACCGGATGGTGCCGACCGAGGACGCGGAGGTGTCCAAGGAGCTGCTCAAGCACTACAAGAAGCTGGGTGTCAAGGTCATGCTCGGCACCAAGGTCGAGTCGGTCGAGGACACCGGCAGCGCGGTCAAGGTCACGGTCAGCCCGGCCGCCGGAGGCGACTCGCAGGTGCTGGAGGCCGACCGGCTGCTCTCCGCCATCGGCTTCGCGCCGCGTCTCGAGGGTTACGGGCTGGACGCGATCGGCGTGCAGACGACCGAGCGCGGCGCGATCCAGGTCGACGGCCGCGGCCGCACCAACGTCGACGGGGTCTACGCGATCGGCGACGTCACGGGCAAGCTCATGCTCGCCCACACCGCCTCGTTCATGGGGATCGTCGCCGCCGAGACCATCGCCGGCGCCGACACCCAGGAGATCGACTTCGACTTCATCCCGCGGGCGACCTACTGCCACCCGCAGATCGCCTCCATGGGCTACAGCGAGGAGCAGGCCAAGGAGAAGGGTTACGACGTCAAGACGGCCAAGTTCCCGTTCTCGGCCAACGGCAAGGCGCAGGGCCTGGGTGACGGTGTCGGCTTCGTCAAGATCGTCGCCGACGCGGAGCACAACGAGATCATCGGCGCCCACCTCATCGGTCCCGACGTCACCGAGCTGCTGCCGGTCCTCAACGCCGCGCAGACCTGGGACCTGACCGCCGACGAGCTCTCCCGGGTCGTCTTCGCCCACCCCACCCTGGGCGAGGCCGTCATGGAGGCGCTGCACGGCATCGCCGGCCACATGGTGCACCTCTGACAGGGGCGTATGACGTGGTCGCACCGGCACGATGTCACGCGCCATCGCTGTCCGGCCGGTCGGCCCGCTGACCACGCCCGCTGCGAACGCTGCCTGGGTCTGGGTGCCGGAGACAGAGCCGCCAGACGCCGAAGCGCTGGCACGCTTCGCCCGTGCCCGCGGCATCCGCGAGGCCTTCGTGAGCGTGCCGTGGCACGGACCGACTGACGCCGTGCGGGCCACCACGGCTGCCTTGACGGCGCACGGCGTGCGGGTGAGTGCCCTGGGCGGCGATGTCGGATGGGCCCGGGATCCGGCACTCGCCCAGGCATGGGCCCGTCGCGCCCTGGTGGAGCCACGGTTCACCGGAGTGCACCTCGACATCGAGCCCTGGACCCTGCCCGACTGGCCAGAGCAGGCAGGCCCGCTGCTCGCCGGCCTCGCCCGCGCTGTCGCTGCGGTGGTCCGATCGACCGGCCTGCCGGTCGCGGTCGACCTGACGCCCGGCCTCGCCAGGACCCACCGGAGCGGATTCGTCTCAGTCGCCCGTGCCGCCACGTCGGTCACGGTCATGTCCTACCGCGACACCGCGAGCGCCATCCTGGAGTTCTCCGCCGAGGCACGCCGTGCGCTCCGCAGCACCGGTCGTGACTACCGGCTGGCGGTGGACACCCTGCCCTCGGGCGACGCGCACACCACGTTCTTCGGGCAGGCGGCCGGGGACCTCGCCCGGGAGACAGGGACCGTTGCAGAGAGCCTCGCTGCTGACGCAAGATTCTCCGGACTCGCCGTTCACGACCTCCGCGGGTGGATGAGCCTGGCCTGACGCCCTGCGCCAGCGCCTCCACGGCGGTGCACTACTGTCCAGACATGCCGCGCCAGTACCAGTTCCGCACCGAAGACGGGGTCGAGACCGTCCAGATCGCCGTGCGGGGGCGTCAGGTGCTCGCGCGTCCGATGCTCAACTTCGGCCCGGCCTTCACCATCGAGCAGCGCCGGATGCTCGGCCTGCGCGGGCTCCTCCCGCCAGCCGTCAACTCGATGAACGAGCAGCTCAAGCGCGTCTACCGGCAGTTCTCGGTGCAGCCCGACGACCTCAGCAAGTACGTCTACCTCAACCAGCTGCAGGACCTCAACGAGATCCTCTACTACCGCCTCGTCGCCGAGAACCTCGACGAGATGCTGCCCATCATCTACACACCGACCGTCGGCGAGGCGATCGAGCGGTTCAGCTCCACGTTCGACCGGGCGCGAGGCATCTACCTGCCGATCGACGACCCTGAGGGCATCGACGAGGCGCTCGCGTCCCACGGCCAGGGGCCGGACGACGTGGACCTGGTGGTGGTGACCGACTCCGAGGGGATCCTGGGGATCGGCGACCAGGGCGTGGGCGGCATACGCATCGCCGTCGGCAAGCTGGCCGTCTACACCACCGCCGCCGGCATCCACCCCCTCCGTGGCGTCCCGATCGTGCTTGACGTGGGCACGGACAACCTCGCCCTGCTCAACGACCCTGCCTATCTTGGGGCCCGCCACGCGCGGGTGCGCGGGGAGCGGTATGACGAGTTCGTCGCCAAGTTCGTCGCGGCCGTCAAGCGCCAGTTCCCCAACGCTCTGGTGCACTGGGAGGACTTCGGCGCCAACAACGCACACCGGATCCTGGAGACCTACCGCGACGAGCACGTGACCTTCAACGACGACATCCAGGGGACGGCGGCGGTCGTCGCCGCGGCCGCGCTGGCGTCGGTGCGCGCCAAGGGAGAGCTGCTCCGCGACCAGCGGGTCATCATCCACGGTGCCGGGACCGCGGGCATCGGCATCGCCGACCTGATGCGGGACGTCATGGTGGGCGAGGGGCTGTCCGGGGCGGAGGCGACCGCCCGGTTCTGGGGCCTGGGCAGCCGCGGGCTCCTGCACTCCGGCGGCCCTGTCCGCCCCTTCCAGCAGCGCTACGCCCGCAGCGCCGACGAGCTCGCCGGCTGGTCGAGCGTGACCCCTGGGCAGTACACGCTGAGCGACGTCGTGCACAACGTGCGACCGACGATCCTGATCGGGACCTCGGCGCAGGCCGGCTCGTTCACCGAGGAGATCATCCGCGACATGGCCGCGGGCTGCGACCGGCCGATCATCATGCCGCTGTCGAACCCGACCACCAAGGCGGAGGCCGTCCCCACAGACCTGCTCGCCTGGACCGACGGCAACGCCCTGATCGCGACCGGGTCGCCCTTCGGCACGATCGAGCACAACGGCACGGCCTACGAGATCGCCCAGGCCAACAACGCACTCGTCTTCCCCGGCATCGGGCTCGGCGTGGTGGCGTGCCGTGCGACGAAGGTCACCGACGGCATGATCGCGGCAGCCTCCCGCGCCGTGGCGGACATGACGTCGGCCGGCCGCCGGGGTGCGCCAGTGCTGCCGTCGATGCGGCAGCTGCGCGCGGTCTCTGCGGCCGTGGCGGTGCAGGTCGTGCAGGCCGCACAGGAGGACGGCGTGGCGACCGTCGAGCTCGCCCAGCCCATCCAGGACATCCAGGA
>DATGRS010000248.1:0-7572 GCA_035303365.1 Ornithinicoccus sp. | reverse complement strand
CTTCGACGGCATCTCCTACGCCAAGGGCGCCGCGGTGCTGCGTCAGCTCATCGCCCACCTGGGAGACGAGGCATTCGTCGCCGGCATCACGGCCTACCTCACCGAGCACGCCTACGGCAACGCCGCCCTCACTGACTTCCTGGGGGCGATGGAGGCCGCCTCGGGCACTGACCTCACGGACTGGTCGAGAGCGTGGCTGACCACCGCGGGTCTGGACCGCATCGCCGCCGAGGTGACCGACGGGGCAGTGCGTGTCACCCGGAGCCGCCCGGACGACCAGACCGCGCGGCCGCACACCCTCGACGTCGCCGGGTGGACCGACGGTCGCCAGGTGCTGCACGTCGACGGGGAGCTGGATGCCGACGAGGTCCTCCTCCCGGCCCACCGGGGCGATCCGGCACACGTCGTCATCCCCAACGCCGGTGACCTGACGTGGGCGCAGGTCCAGCTGGACCCGCAGACGCTGGCCTCGCTCCCGCAGGAGCTCGCCCGCGTGTCCGAGGCACAGCACCGCGCCGTCGTCTGGGTCGCACTGGTCGACGCCCTCGCCACCGCCACCGTCGACCCTCAGCTGGTGGTGGCGACCTTCGCGTCCGCCTGGCCCGTCGAGGACAACCCCTCGATCCTCAGCCGCGCCGGGTCCCTGCTGACCGGTCGCGTCCTGGGGGAGTACCTGCACGACCGCGCCGTACCCGCCGCTCGAAAGGCGGTGGCGGGAGCGGCCCGCGCCCGGCTGGAGTCGGCCGAACCGGGCTCGACGCAGGCGCTCGCCGCAGCCCGTGTGCTGGCTGCAGCCACGCCGGACACCGACCTCCTGCTCCGCTGGGCCAGCGGTGCCGATCTGCCCGACGGGCTGGTCGGCGACGACGACTTCCGGTGGTTGGTGACGCGCACCCTCGCGGTCGAGGGCGCCGTCGGCGTCGAGCAGATCGAGGCCGCCCGCTCGGAGGACACATCGATGCAGGGCAACCTCGGCGCGCTCACCGCCCGGGCCGGCCTGCCGACCGAGTCCGACAAGGCCTGGGCCTGGGAGCAGCTGGTCGGTGACCACGGCCGGTCCAACTATGAGCTCAACGCGCTGGCCAGTGGCTTCTGGGCCGGGCGGCATACCGACCTGGTCAGGCCGTATGTCGCTCGCTTCCACCGCGACGTCCCTGCCCTCGAGGGGCGGCTCGGCCAGGACGCGTTGGCGCGGCTGGCGACACTCGCCTATCCCCGCAGCGTCGTAGAGGAGGCGACAGACGAGGCCACCACCGAACGACTTGGTGCAGGCGACCTGTCACCCGCGGTGCGGCGTGCCCTGGTGGACCAGCAGTCGGTGCTGCGCGAGGTCATGACCTCACGCAGCACCTACCGCTGAGGGGCCGTGCCCCGCGGCCTCCCTCAGGGGGTGAAGTCCAGCGCGTCCTCGGCCAGGCCCAGGACCTGCCAGCGGTTGCCCTTGCCGTCCGCCAGGTCGTAGACCGGGACCATGTACTCCGTGCCGTCCCAGAGACTGATGATGCCGGTGTGCAGCTCCACCTTGGTCACTGCCGACTCGCTGACCGGGTAGGGGATCGGGTCGCCGGCGGAGATGGGGGGTAGCGGCTGGGGCTCGACCCACTCCTCCATGTAGCCCGGGTACTCCAGCTCGGGGATGTAGGCGCCCAGCTGCTGGAACTTGACGTCGGTGGCCCGCTCGACCGCCTCGGCGGGGGAGATCACGGGATACTCACCGAGCTCCACGACGTCGCCGAGCTGGAAGTAGCCGTAGGCGACGCCGGCGCTCGTCACCGAGAAGTGCCACGACCGGTAGCCCTCGACCGGCCAGCTCCCGTCGCTGACGTTGACGGAGACCGTGGGTTCGTCGGAGGGCAGTTCCATCATGCTCTCGTCGGGAGCAGAGGTGGCGTATGCCCCGTCAGCGGTCTCGTAGGCCGAGTCGCCGCTGTACGCCTCCGGGTAACCGAACATCGGCTCGACCGTGAAGGTGTAGTCAGAGAAGTCGATCCCGGCATCGCCCAGGAAGTCCTGCACCGTCGCGATCGCCGTGGCCTCGTCTGGTGCCGGGCCGGTCTCCGCGCAGGTGATGCTGTCAGGGGACGGACCGCCGGGACCGAGCATCCCCATACCGCCGTCAACCCCGGAGCGGGCCCACTCCTCCTTCATCTCCCCGCACCAGGGGTCGATCGCGGGATCGCTGTAGTCGACTGACGTGCTCCCGCCCTGCTGGTAGACGTTGAGGTGGCGGCCGTCACCGGCATCGACGACCCAGGCGGAGAACTGTTCATCCTGGACGTCGCCCTCGATGCCCAGCCCCTCGGCATACTGCCCGAGAACCTCGGCGGCGCTCCCCTCCGCCGACTGCGCCGTGCCGTAGACCGGGCCGGTGGTGCGCTCGGTGGACAGGCCCTCGCCTGCGACCGGGATGACCGGACCGGCGTAGTTGCCGCCCATAGCCTCGTCGGCTGCCCCCATGCCCCCGCCGTCCGTCTCAGCCTCGCTCATGGACTCCGCACCGGCCGACGGGGGCCCGTCGAACTCGCGGGGCGACGTGTCGTCCTTGTCCGAGTCACTGCTGTCGGAGGCTGACGGGGGCGGATCGTCGGTGGTCGTCGCACCAAGGGCGTAGCCACCGGCACCCAGCGCCAGGGAGGCCACAGCGGCCGCGACGAGTAGACCGCCCCGACCGGTGCGGACTCCCGGGTCATGGACGTGAACCGCGATGTCGCTGCTGTCTGAGAAGGAGTAGCCCTGCGGGTCTGCGCCGAGCGGTGTCCGCCCCCGGAGACGCTGGGAGATCCGGTGCAGATCGGGGTGCGCACCGGAGGCCGGGTCGGCTGCGCGCAGCCGGGCCAGTGCCTCGTCGTCCTCGAAGTCCTTCACGGTTCGTCCTCCCTGACGGTGTCGCCGGGTGGCGACGTCCTGCTCGGTGTATGTGCTGGGGGCTGCGGGTGTTGCGGTGTTGCGCAGCGTCGGCTAGGTGACCCATGCCTCGCGCAGCCGGGCCCGGGCCCGGGAGAGCGCGGCTGCGCCCCCGCCGCGGGTGACGCCGAGCGCCTTCGCCAGACCCTCGCCGTCCAGGCCCTCCCAGGCGTGCAGCATCAGCACCCTGCGGTCCCGGGCGCTGAGCTTGGCCAGTGCGGCTCGCACGTCGGCGTCCTCCACGACCAGGTCGGCGGGGTCGATGCTGCGGCTCCGGTCGTCGGACTCGCTGCCGTAGTCGGCGAGCAGTGTCAGCGTCGGCTTGCGCCGGTGGTTGCTGAGCACGTAGGAGGCCGTCTTGTAGAGCCACGGGAGCACGAACTCGTCCGGGATGCTGTCCCGCCGTCGCCAGGCGACCGCGAACACCTCGGCCGCGAGGTCCTCCGCGTCCTGCCGCGGCGCGCGGCGCACGAAGTAGCGGTGCACAGACACGGCGTGCTCGGCGAAGAGCTGGTCGAACCACGCCGAGTCGCGGGCTGGTGCCCGCAGGCCGTTCCCCTCCGTCATACCGAGCACCACGTGGCCTCCTCGGTCATCGCCCCGCCACAGTGCGGGGCCGTCTCCCTGCCTCTGTCAGGAGGATGACAGCTGTTGCACAGAGGGTGGGGGATCTTCCTACCGGTAGTTGGTGAACTGCACGGCGAAGTCCAGGTCCGCCGCCTTGACGAGACGCTGGACCTCCTGCAGGTCGTCGCGTGACTTGGACGTGACCCGCAGCTCGTCGCCCTGGATCTGGGACTTCACCGACTTCGGCCCCTCCTCGCGAATCAGCTTGGCGACCTTCTTGGCGTTCTCGGAACTGATCCCGTCCGTGAGAGTGGCGTCGAGACGGTAGTCCTTGCCCGACAGGCGCGGCTCCCCGTCGTCGGAGTAGTTCAGGGCCTTCAGCGAGACGCCGCGCTTGACCAGCTTGGTCTGCAGGACGTCAAGCACCGCCTTGCAGCGCTCCTCGCTGTTGGCGCGCATGGTGATGGCGTCGCCGGAGAGCTCGACCGAGGCGCCGATGTTTCGGAAGTCGTAGCGCTGGCTGATCTCCTTGGCGGCCTGGTTGACGGCGTTGGCGACCTCCTGCTTGTCGACCTTGCTGACGATGTCGAACGATGAGTCGGCCATGGTGCTGCTCCTCCGTAGGGGTCCGGGTGCGGTTCGGATCAGGGGTACTTCCCCTGTTATCCTTGCACCCGCAGTTCACGGCAGGTTGTCCGAGCGGCCAATGGAAGCGGACTGTAAATCCGTCGGCGTATGCCTACGCAGGTTCGAATCCTGCACCTGCCACCATGGGACCAAAGGCCCTGACCAACAGGTCAGGGCCTTCGTCATGCTGTTAGGAGGGACTCGCACACCCGCGGGCCCGATCGGCCCGGAGGTGCCTGATGCGCACGTTGATCGTCTATGAGTCGGCCTGGGGCAACACCCGTGCCGTCGCGGAAGCTGTGGCCGAGGGGATGGCCGGTGATGTGGCTCCCCCGGAGGTGGTCGGGGTGGAGGCCGCCCCACCGCTTGACGGCTTGCAGGTGGAACTCCTCGTGGTCGGTGCGCCCACGCACGCCTTCGGTCTGAGCCGCGAGGGGACGCGCGAGGACGCCCACAAGCGAGGGGGCGACCTGTTGACCACCGGGGTCCGCGACTGGCTCGATGCCGCCACCGGTGCCCGTCTTGGGGTGGCGACGTTTGACACGCACGTAAGTCACCCAAACCTGCCCGGTCGCGCCAGTCGTAGTGCCGCCAAGAAGCTCAAGAGACTCGGCTGCCACCTTGTGGTGGATCCCGAGAGCTTCTACGTCGACGACTACGAGGGCCCGTTGCTGCCCGGGGAGCTGGAACGTGCTCGGGCCTGGGGCGCCGAGCTGGCAGGCACTGTCGGTAGTGCCTCCTAGTCTGGGGACCAGGAGACGTCAGGAGCAGACATGACTCACGGACCTGAGAGCAAGGTCGACTGGCACGGTCTCGCGCTGGAGCAGCTCACCTGGCACTGGGAGGCTCAGGCCCGGCCCCGGCTCGAGGGGTTGACCGACGCCGAGTATCTCTGGGAGCCGACGGAAGGCTCGTGGAGCGTTCGGCCTCGCGCCGACGCCAGGACGGCGCAGGCCGCGGGCGGCGGAGAGCTCGTGATCGACTTCGAGTACCCCGAGCCGAGTCCCGTCCCCCTGACGACTATCGCCTGGCGCCTGGGCCACCTCATCGTGGGCGTCTTCGGCGGGCGGGTCGCCGCGCACTTCGACGGACCGCCGTGCGACTACTTCACCTGGGAGTATGCCGCCACGGCGGACGCTGCGTTGGCGCAGCTGGACGCCGCCTACGAGCGCTGGGTCGCCGGGGTGCGGACGCTGGACGGGGCTGGCTTGGCGCGCGCGGTGGGCGAGGCTGAAGGTCCCTACGCCGAGCGCCCCATGGCCGAGCTGGTGCTGCACATCAACCGCGAGGCGATCCACCACATGGCCGAGGTTGCGGTGCTGCGAGACCTCTGGGCACACCGCTGACCAGCGCCTGTGCGTGGGCGGAGGCCGGGGCCTAGTCTTGGGCCATGACCGACACGCAGCTCCAGAGCAACGCCGACTACATCGAGCTCGAGGACCATGTAGCCGCCCACAACTACGCCCCCCTCCCGGTCGTGGTCGCCGAGGCGGAAGGAGTGTGGGTGACCGACGTCGAGGGCAACCGCTACCTCGATGCGCTCGCGGGGTACTCGGCACTGAACTTCGGCCACCGGCACCCGGATCTGGTGGCGGCGGCGAAGCGGCAGCTCGACCGCTCGACTCTCACCAGCCGGGCCTTCCACAACGACCAGCTGGGCCCGTTCTGCCGTGACCTTGCCAAGCTCGTCGGCAAGGACATGATCCTGCCGATGAACACCGGCGCCGAGGCAGTCGAGACGGCCATCAAGATCGCCCGCAAGTGGGGCTACCGCGTCAAGGGCGTCACCCCCGGTGCCGCGCACATCATCGTGATGGACGGCAACTTCCACGGTCGGACGACCACGATCGTGAGCTTCTCGGACGACCCTGTGGCTCACGACGACTACGGTCCCTACACCCCGGGCTTCACGGCGGTTCCCTACGGCGACCTCGCCGCGATCGAGCAGGCCATCACCGACGACACGGTCGCCGTGCTGGTCGAGCCGATCCAGGGCGAGCAGGGCGTGCAGATCCCGAAGGAGGGGTTCCTGCCGGGACTGCGCGAGCTGTGCACCGACAAGAACGTGCTCATGATCGCGGACGAGATCCAGTCCGGCCTGGGTCGCACCGGCACCACCCTGGCCTGCAACTACGAGGGTGTCGAGGCCGACATCTACACACTGGGCAAGGCTCTCGGTGGCGGCATCGTTCCCGTCTCGGCCGTTGCGGCCGATGAGCCCGTGATGGGTGTCATCACCCCCGGCAGCCACGGCTCCACCTTCGGCGGCAACCCGCTGGCCGCTGCCGTGGGCCACGCGGTCGTGAAGATGCTCGAGACGGGTGAGCCGCAGCAGCATGCCGCCGACCTGGAGCCGGTGTTCCGTGAGGGCCTCGAGGCCCTGATCGGCAAGGGCGTCAACAGTGTTCGGGTGCGCGGGCTGTGGGCTGGGGTGGACATCGACCCTGGACTGATGACCGGCAAGGAGGCGTGCAACGCCCTGGCCAAGAAAGGGATCCTGGCCAAGGACACGCACGGTTCGACCATCCGCCTCGCCCCGCCCCTCGTGATCACCGAGGAGGAGCTTCGGCAGGTCATCGACGCCCTCGCGGCGGTCCTGGTGGAGGCCTCCGGCGCCTGAGCGGACCGTGGCGCGCGACGCCTGTGAGCTGAGCGTTGCGCGGGACGTCTGAGAGCTGGTCGGCCGCTGCCTGCCTGAGCCCGGTCAGCGGTTCTGGCGTGACACGGCATACCCTCGCCCCCGTCCTCGGACTCATCGGCAAGGATGAAGTGTGGACATCATCGTGCTTGCCGTGCTGGTGGGCGTCGTCGTGGGCGCGGTCATGGGGTCCCTCGGCGGCGGGGGCGGCATCATCGCCGTACCAGCGCTGGTCTACCTGCTCGACCAGGCACCCCTCGAGGCCACGACCACCTCGCTCGTGGTCGTGGGCGTGACCGCCGTGGTGGGGGCGCTGCAGTACGGCTGGGCGGGCTTGGTCAACGTCACCGACGCTCTCGCCTTCGGCGTCCTCAGCATCGTCGGCGCAGTCGTCGGTGCCCGGATGGCCCTGGTGGTGGACGGCGACGTGTTGATGGCGCTCTTCGCGCTCCTGTTGCTCGCCGTCGCATGGCTGATGTGGACGCGGGGAAAAGAGCCGGACCCGCACGAGGATGTGGCCCACCACTGGCTGCGGCTACGGCCCTTCCACATCGATCGACAGAGGGCCGTCCGGGTTGTGCTCGCCGCCACAGGCATCGGCTGGCTGACCGGCTTCTTCGGCGTCGGAGGTGGCTTCGCGATCGTGCCGGCGCTCATCCTGCTCCTCGGTCTGCCCATGCGCCGGGCCGTCGGCACCTCGCTGCTCGTGCTCGCCATGACCAGCCTGGTCGGGCTGGCCACGCGGGTCACCGGGCCGGTGGACCTGGACTGGCCGCTGATCCTGGGCTTCACCAGCGCTGCGGTCGTGGCCAGCATCGCCGCGGGCCGGCTGAGCA
>DATGRS010000247.1:0-16072 GCA_035303365.1 Ornithinicoccus sp. | reverse complement strand
GGGCCCGTCTCGCGGTTGTTGCGCTTGGTGTACTCGAACAGCGCGACGTCGTCGTCCGGGCCCAGCACGTCGTGCAGGAACCCCCGGAGAGCACCCGGCTCCTGCGGGAAGTCCACCAGGAAGTAGTGCTTGCGCCCCTCGTGCACCAGCGCTCGCTCGACCACCTCGGCATAACGCAGGACGTCGTTGTTGCCGCCTGACACGACGACCACGACCGTCTGGCCTGGCTGTATGCCGAGACCCGGCAGCGCCGCGGCGGCCAGGGCGCCCGCGGGCTCGGTGATGATCCCCTCGGTCTGGTACATCGCGAGCATCTCGACGCATACGGCGCCCTCTGGCACGGCGACCAACTCCGCGTCCCCGGCCGCGACGATGGCGTAGGTGTGGTCACCCGCCCGGCGCACGGCAGCGCCGTCCACGAACGGGTCGATCTCCTCCAGCGTGACCGGACCACCTGCCGACAGCGCTGCGGCCATGCTTGCCGCGCCGGCCGGTTCGACGCCGACGACGCGGCATCCCGGAGCCTGCTCGCGGAGCCAGGACAGTCCACCGGCTAGGAGCCCGCCCCCACCGACGGGCACGACCAGCACGTCCGGAGGGTGGCCCAGCACCTTGACGATCTCGCGCGTGACGGTGCCCTGACCGGCGATCGTCCTGGGGTGGTCGAACGCCGGCACCAGCGTCGCGCCCGTGCGCTCAGCATCGGCGGCCGCAGCAGCAGCGGCGGCATCGTAGGTCGACCCGGAGACCACGATCTCGACGAACTCCCCACCGATCGCGGCGACGCGGTCCCGCTTCTGCCGGGGCGTCGTGCGCGGCAGGAAGACCCGGGCCGGGACCTCGAGGCTCGCGCAGGCGAACGCGACCCCCTGCGCGTGGTTGCCGGCGCTGGCGCAGACCACTCCCCGGGCGTGATCAGCAGGGTCGAGCTGGGAGATCAGGTTGATGGCTCCGCGGTTCTTGTAGGAGCGCACCGGCTGGAGGTCCTCGCGCTTGAGCAGCACCTTGGCGCCGGTGGCCTCGGACAGGCGCCGGCTCCGAGTCAGGGGAGTGATGCTGACGAGGCCGCGGAGGCGCTCAGCTGCGTCATCGACATCGCCAGCGGTCACGGTGGTCGTGCTGACTGCGGCGGCGGGAGGGACGCGACCGCTGTCCGCCGGCGCCGAGTTGGTCATGACTCATGGTGTCACGGCCCGCGCCACCAGATTGAGGAAGGCTTCCGTCCGGAACAGGTTCTAACGTCGCAAACATGGCTATCGCAACCTTCCCCAGCGTGGTGATCGACTGTCCCGACCCGGCGGTCCTCGCGAAGTTCTACGGGTCCCTGCTCGACTGGAAGATCGACCTGGACGACGACTGGGCCGACGTGCGCGCACCGTACGGCGACTGCATCTCGTTCCAGAAGGTCGAGAACTACACGCCGCCCGCCTGGCCGGCCCAGGACGTGCCCCAGCAGATGCACATGGACCTCATGGTCGAGGACCTCGACGTCGCCGAGACGGCAGTCATGGAGCTCGGTGCGAGCAAGGCGGAGCACCAGCCGGGGGAGACCTTCCGGGTGTTCCTCGACCCCGCCGGTCACCCGTTCTGCATCTGCACGAAGTAAGGAGGCGGTCGGCTGGCCGGCCCGCCCAGCTGCTGGCAGCAGCCCGTCCGATGAGCCTGCCACTACACCATGGGGCCGCCGGTACCCCCTGAGCCGTGGCGCGAATCTCGCAGCGCTGTTATATTAGTGCTGTGACAACCGATCCGACCAGAGACAACTACTGGCGCCCGCTCCGCGAGCTCCAGCAGGAGATGGACGACGACATCGCCCGGTTGTATGCCGATCGCGGACTAAGTGGCGTCCGGCCCCGCTTCGCCTACCCGCTCATCCGGCTGGCGCACACCGGTCCGCTCACCATCAAGGAGCTGGCGGAGAGCCTCGGCCTCACCCACTCAGCGGTCAGCCAGACGGTGACCGCCCTGCGGATCGAGGGGCTGGCGAGGACGGTGCAGGGCACCGACGCGCGCACCCGGCTCGTGGAGCTGACGGCGCGTGGTCGCGAGCTCGTGCCGTTCCTCGAGGCGGAGTGGCGCGCGACCGAGCAGGCCTCCGCAGAGCTGGATGCGGCGCTGCCGGTGCCGCTGGCCCAGTTCACGGACGGTCTGCGCGAGCAGCTCCGGCAACGCTCCTTCGTGGACCGGATCGCGGATCACCTGCCTCACGACGTCGGACCACCGTGAGCCTGCGAACCGGCCTTCTCGACCTACGTCCGCTCCGCGCCAGCCCGGCTTACCGCCGACTCTGGGGCAGTGGTGTCCTCGCCGCGCTCGGCGGCCAGGTGGTTGTCGTGGCGGTCCTCTTCGAGGTCTGGGACCTGACCCACGACCCCGTCTGGACAGGCGCGATCGGGCTGGCGCACGCCATACCCCTGATCATCTTCGGGCTCATCGGCGGCACCCTCGCCGACGGTGTCGACCGCCGCACCCTGGTCCGGTGGACCACGGTCGGCCAGGCCGCCGCCGGGGTGGGGCTGGCGGCCCAGGCGCTTGCCGGCATCGGTTCGCTGTGGCTGGTGCTCGGCCTCGTGGCGGCCCAGGGTGCAGCGGGTGCTCTCGGCGCTCCGGCGAGGCGGACCTTTATCCCTCGGCTGCTCGCGCCCGAGCTGGTCGGGGCCGGCATCGCGCTGCAGCACCTCACGTTCCAGGCGGCCATGCTGGTCGGTCCCGCGGTCGGTGGCCTCATCATCGGCCGGTGGGGGGTGGCCGCCTGCTACGGCGCGTATGCCGTGGCAACAGTGGTCTCCCTCTACGGCGTGATCCGCCTCCCGTCGATGCGCCCCGAGGGCAACGCCACGCGCCCCGGCCTGCGCTCGACCATCGAGGGATTCGGCTACGTCTTCCGACGCCCGGTGCTGCGCGGGTCGTTCGCGAGCGACCTCGCAGCCACGTTGCTGTCGATGCCGATCGCACTGTTCCCGCTGGTCAACGAGGTCCGCTTCGGTGGCAACCCGGAGACGCTCGGTCTCTTCCTGTCCTGCATCGCGGTGGGCGGCATCGGCGCGGGACTCTTCTCCGGACTGGTGACGCGAGTCGACCGGCCCGGCCCGGTGCAGCTCGGCGCCGCGGCGGTGTGGGGTCTGGCGCTCGCGACGTTCGGCGTCGCCGGCCCGCTCTGGCTCGCTCTGCTCGTGCTGGTGGTCGCCGGGGCAGCAGACACCGTCGCCGTGCTGTCCAGGGGTCTGATGATCCAGCTGGCGACCCCGGACAGCCACCGCGGACGTGTTTCGAGCGTGGACCACATCGTGGGCGTCGCAGGTCCGGATGTCGGCAACTTCCGCGCCGGGCTGGTAGCCGGAGCTACCTCGGCTCCTGTGGCCCTGGTCTCCGGCGGTCTGGCGTGCGCCGCGCTGGTCGGGGTGGTCGCCCTCCGCAACCGCCCGCTGCGGACCTTCAGCATCCGGCAGCACGCGCTCCACCCGTAGCCGGACGCGCCGCCCGGCGGAGGTGGACCTCTAGGCACACCTGTTAGTGACCCCGGGCATAACTGCCGCACGGCTACTTACCGACCCCCAGAAATGGTCCTGCACGCGTCACGACATGCGACAAGTTGTGCAGGCCGCTACGGCCGGTGACGCGCTGATCCTGGTCTGTCCGCTGTCGCCGTCACCCGAACAGGATCGCGGCCTCGTCCCAGCGATACTTCGGGACCGACTTCAGCTCGCTCGTCGCCTCCGCGAGCTTGACGGACACGATGTCGATGCCGCGCAGGGCGACCATCGAGCCCCACTCCTTGCGGTGCACCGCATCGATGGCGTGGGTCCCGAAGCGGGTGGCCAGGACGCGGTCGTAGGAGGTCGGGACGCCGCCCCGCTGCAGGTGACCGAGCGTCATACTCCGCGTCTCGATGCCGGTGAGCTCCTCGATGATCGGCGTCAGCAGCTCGCCGATCCCGCCGAGCCGCGGACGGCCCATGTCGTCCACCCCGTGCTTGGCCGACACGTCCTGACCCGCCAGGCGGAAGCCCTCGGCAACCACGACGACCGGCGCGCGACCGCGGTTGACCGTCGCCTGCACCCACGTGGCGACCTGCTCGATGGTGACCGGCACCTCCGGGATGAGGACCGCGTGGGCGCCCGAGGCGATGCCGGCGTTCAGCGCGATCCAGCCGGTGTCCCGGCCCATCACCTCCACGACCATGCAGCGGTGGTGCGACTCGGCGGTCGTGCGCAGGCGGTCGATGGACTCGGTCGCGATGGCGACGGCGGTCTCGAAGCCGAACGTGACGTCGGTGGCGGAGAGGTCGTTGTCGATCGTCTTGGGCACCCCGACGACCGGCACGCCCTCGTCGTGCAGCATCCGCGCCACGGTCAGCGTCCCCTCTCCGCCGATGGCGATGAAGGCGTCCATGTCGTGCCTGTCCATCACCTCCTTGACCCGCTCGGCGCCCCCGTTGCCCTCGCCATAAGGGCCCATGCGTGAGGTGCCCAGGATCGTGCCGCCCTGCTTGGACAGGCCGCGCACCTGCTTGCGGGGCAGGCTGACGATGTCGTCCTCGATGAGCCCGCGATAGCCGTCCTGGATGCCGAGGAAGGTGTGCTCATAGACCTTGTCGCCCTTGAGCACGATGCCGCGGATCACGGCGTTCAGCCCCGGGCAGTCGCCCCCACTGGTCAGGATGCCAACTCTCACGGGCGCTAGTGTGTCAGCCCCGGGCCGCCGACCCAACAAACGGGCCACTCCACCCGGGCGCAAACACCTCCGCCCGTCACCCAGGTGGCACCGCGCCGCACCCTAGAGTCGGGGGTATGGAGCCCTGGGACGAGGCCACCGCCGGCCTCCCGCTGCCACTGTCGGTCGTCGACCTGGACGCCTTCGACGCCAACGCGGCCGACCTCGCCCGACGGGCCGGCGGAGTGCCGATCCGGGTGGCCTCCAAGAGCCTGCGGGTCCGTGCCCTGGTGGACCGCGCACTCGCGGCGCCCGGCTTCGCCGGCGTGATGGCGTATGCCGTGCGCGAGGCCCTGTGGCTGGCTCGCCCGAGCGCTGGGGCTGGGGACGGCGACACCCGCCGGGGCCTCGAGGACGTCTTCGTGGCCTACCCGACCGTCGACGTGGCGGCGGTGCGTGAGATCACCGCGGATCCACTGGCCGCACGAAGGATCACGCTGACCATCGACAGCCGGGAGCACGTCGACCTGCTCGCCTCGGCCGCGGGTGAGCACCGGCTCCGGGTCGCGCTGGACATCGACGCTTCCCTGAGGCTCGGCCGTGGTCGGCTGCAGGCCCACCTCGGCGTGCGGCGCTCGCCGCTCCGCGAGCCTGAGGAGGTGGCGGCCCTCGCCCGCGAGGCGCAGCGACGCGGCCTGTCCGTCGTGGGGCTGCTGTTCTACGACGCCCAGATCGCCGGTCTGCCCGACTCCTCACCAGCGGTGCGCTGGGTCAAGCGGCGCTCCGCGGCGGACCTGCCCGCACGCCGTTCTGCTGTCGTGACCGCGGTGCGCGCGGTCGCCGACCTGGAGTTCGTCAACGGCGGTGGCACGGGCAGCCTCCACGTGACCGGCCGCGACCCCGTCGTCACCGAGCTGGCGGCGGGCAGCGGACTGTTGGGGCCGACCCTCTTCGACGGCTACCGCGCGTTCACGCCCGCCCACGCCGCGGCATACGCCATCCCCGTCGTGCGCCGTCCGGCGCCCGGGTTCGTGACCGGCTTCAGCGGCGGCTACCTCGCGTCAGGACCCGCTGGCCGGTCGCGGGCTCCTCGCGTGCTCGCCCCGCGCGGTCTCAGACTGGTCGGCACCGAGGGGGCGGGCGAGGTCCAGACGCCGGTCCGCGGGCCCGCCGCCGAAGGCATGGACCTCGGCGACCGCATCTGGCTGAGGCACGCCAAGTCGGGCGAGGTCTTCGAGCGCTTCGACTCCGTGCACCTTGTCCGCGGCAGCGAACGGGTCGCCACAGTGCCGACCTACCGAGGTGCCGGGAAGAACTTCGGATGAGCGCCTGGACCAACTGGGCCGGCAACCAGACCTGCGACCCGGTGGTGGTCGGCACGCCGCGCACGGCAGCCGACGTGGTGGAGCTCGTCGAGCGCGCCCGGCATCAGGGGCGTCGTGTCAAGGCGGTCGGGGCAGGGCACTCGTTCACCGGCATCGCGGTGACCGACGGCGTGCAGGTCGACCTGTCCGGGCTCAGCGGCGTCATCAACGTCGACCGGGAGCGGCGCCGCGTCAGGGTCGGCGCCGGCACGCCGCTCCACGTGCTCAACCCCGCGCTCGAGGCCCTCGGGCTGGCGCTGCCAAACCTGGGCGACATCGACCGTCAGAGCATCGCGGGCGCCATCTCCACCGGCACCCACGGCACCGGAGCAGCGCTGCAGGGCATCGCCGCCGCGGTGACCGGTCTGACGCTCGTGACCTCGGACGGCTCCGTCGTGGAGTGCTCCGCGGACGAGGATCCGGCGCTGTTCCATGCCGCTCGCGTGTCCCTCGGCGCGCTGGGCATCATCACCGAGGTGGAGCTCCAGTGCGTGCCCCCGTTCCAGCTCCACGCGGTGGAGGGCAGCGCCTCCATCGGTGAGGTCCTCGACTCGGTCGACGCGCTGGCGGCGGGCAACGACCACGTCGACATCCACTGGTTCCCGCACACCGACCGGTGTCTACTCAAGCGCAACAACCGCGTCGAGGCGCCACCGCCCGGGGCCGCCGGCCGTCCCCTCCCGGCCTGGCGCGAGACCCTCGACGACCGCTTCCTGGCCAACACGGCATACGAGCAGATCAACCGGCTGGCGACCCGTCGCCCAGGGTGGGTGCCCCGCATCAACAAGGTCTCCGCTCGCGTGCTCGGGGCGCGGCAGTTCACCGACACCTCGTGGAAGGTCTTCTGCTCACCGCGCGACGTGCGCTTCACCGAGAGCGAGTATGCCGTCCCACGCGCCTCGCTCGGCCCGGTCATGGCCGAGCTGATGGCCTGGATCGACCAGTCCCGAGAGCCGCTGCCGTTCCCGGTCGAGATCCGCTTCACCGCCGCGGACGACGTCTGGCTCTCCACGGCCTACGAGCGCGACAACGCCTACGTCGCCGTGCACCAGTTCCACCGGATGGACGGCAGCCGCTACTTCGCGGCGTTCGAGGCGATCGTGCGGGAGCACGCCGGCCGGCCGCACTGGGGCAAGCTGCACACGCTGACCGCTGAAGAGCTGCGCGCCCTCTACCCGCGGTTCGACGACTTCCTCGCCACTCGCGAGCAGGTCGATCCCGGCCGCACCTTCGCCAACGACTACCTCGACCGCGTCCTGGGGCCCTGAGCGCGATTAGAGTGGGCCGGTGAGCCTCTACGACATCCCGCTGACCACCCTTGACGGCCAGAGCACGACCCTCGGGGCGTATGCCGGACGCGCGCTCCTTCTCGTCAACGTCGCCTCCCGGTGCGGGCTGACGCCGCAGTACGCCGGCCTGGAGCGGCTGCAGGCGGAGTATGCCGAGCGCGGGCTGACGGTCGTCGGCTTCCCCTGCAACCAGTTCGGCGGGCAGGAGCCCGGTACCGCTGAGGAGATCCAGGAGTTCTGCTCGGCCACCTACGGCGTCACCTTCCCGATGATGGGCAAGGTGGAGGTGAACGGTCCAGAGCGGCACGAGGTCTTCACCGAGCTCGCGCAGGTCGCGGACGCCTCGGGTGAGGCGGGCGACGTGGGCTGGAACTTTGAGAAGTGGGTCGTGGACCCGTCGGGGGAGCCGGTCGCGCGGTTCCGTTCGCGGGTGGAGCCAGAGTCGGCGGAGGTCGTCGCGGCGATCGAACGCGTCCTGCCCAGCAATGCCTGAGGAGCGAAGTGCGGATCACTGGCCTGCGGATCTATCCGGTCAAGTCGATGGCGGGCGAGTCGGTCGAGGAGGCCGAGGTCGAGCCGTGGGGCCTCCTCGGTGACCGTCGGTGGGCCCTGGTGGACGAGGCGGGGGAGAAGGTCACCGCGCGGGAGGAGCACCGCCTGCTCGGGCTGCGGGTGGAGCTGCTCGACGAGGACACGATCCGGATCCACGACGGTGACGGCGACAGCATCCCCGTGGAGACCCCGCTCGGGCTCGGCCCGGTGCCGGTCAGTCACTCGCGACAGGGGTTCGCCAACCCGGCCGACGAGGACGTGAACTGGTGGATCACCGAGCGGGTCGGCCGGCCGTTGCGGCTGGTCTGGCAGGAGGACCCGACGGTGCGTCGCGTCTCCGGCGCGCACGGCGGTCAGGACGGGGATGTGCTCTCACTGGCCGACGCCGGCCCTCTGCTGCTGACGTCCGAGAGCTCGCTCGCGCAGCTGCGCACCTGGATCGGGGACGCCTGGGCCGAGGAGGATCCCTCGCTCAGCATGACCCGCTTCCGGCCCAACGTAGTCGTCGACGGCGCAGAGCCCTTCGCCGAGGACGGCTGGTCGACGGTGCGCCTCGGCGAGGTCGAGTTCCGGCTCGGTGAGCTCTGCGACCGGTGCGTGATGACACAGATCCATCCCGAGCAGCTGGTCACGGCCAAGGAGCCGATCGCGACGCTGGCCCGCTATCGCAAGTGGGACGGCAAGACCTGGTTCGGCACCCGCCTGATCCCCGTCGGCCGCGGGGTGCTTCGCGTGGGTGACCCGGTAACGCCTGGCTGACCGCCCAGCGGCGGCTGACCGCGCCGTGGCCCGTCGCGACGCTCAGGCCGGGTCGTTGAGGGCGGACAGGACGTCCTGCTCCTCGTCCCAGGTCAGACCCGACTTGCGGGCGCCGGTCCCGGTCGCGACCCAGCGCAGCGTGTCGCCCGCGGTCTCGGCGAGCGGGCGGACGCTCAGCCCGGCATCGAGGGTGGCGCTGACATCACGGTCGCGCATCCCGGCATACTCGTCGCCCGGCAGCCAGAGGGGAAGCGAGCGCGGCCCGGCCCACGGACGCACGTCCAGGGCGAGCAGGCGGTCGGCATCGACCCAGAGGAACCGGACCGGTGGACGGGCCTCCCGACCGGGGGCTTCCACCTGGTCGACGCCCTTGGCCGTCTCTGCCAGCAGCTCGTGGAACGGCATGGCGGGCCCCACGGCGTCGAACACCCCGGTGACCTGCTGCTCGGCCGCAGTGACCAGCCACTCGGCGAGGTCACGCACATCGATCACCTGGGTGGGAGCGTCCTGCGGCTCGGGCACCAGGACGCGCCCGCCGCGGGACAGCCGCTCCGGCCAGTAGGTGTAGCGCCCGCTGGGGTCGCCCGGGCCGACGATGAGTCCGGGGCGCACGATCAGACAGCGCCCGTCCATCACCCGCTGCACAGCCTGCTCGCAGGCCACCTTGTTGGGTCCGTAGTCCTCCGGGCTGGTGCTGTCGTCAACCTCCTCGGTCGCGGGCTCGACGGTGGGGGTGTCCGCCGGGGTCCCGCCCGGCTCCGAGAGATCCGAGTAGACGCTGATCGAGGAGATGAACGTCCAGTGCGCCACCCGGTCGCCGAGGGCCTCAAGGGCCGTCCTGACCCAGCTGGGCTTCCGGGCCACGTCGATGACGGCGTCCCAGTCGTGCGAGGCGAGCCCGGTCCACGTGCCGGTGTGCGGGTCCGGCTCCTCGTCCCGGTCGGCCACGATGTGTTGGGCGCCCTTGGGGACCGCGCCACTGTCGCCACGGGTCAGGCAGGAGACGTCGTGCCCGCGCGCCAGGGCCACCCGTGCCACGGCCTCGGAGAGGAAGACGCTGCCGCCGAAGATGAGGAGCTTCACGCACCCCATCCTCACCCACCCGCCCTAACGTTGCGCGCGGTCCGCGTAGTCGGCGCGTTTCCCGCCGAAGGCCGCCTTGCGGGCCCGGGCGGTGTTGGGCAGGCGAAGCAGTCGCAACTGCTCCCGTCGTTCCCGTCCGAACGTGCTCCGGGGGCCGGAGCTCCAGCTGCGCTCGAAGAGGCGCTTGGCCGCAGCCAGCGCGTCGGGGGACCTGTCCAGCAGCTCCTGGACCAGCTGCTCGGCGGCGTATGCCGGGTCCTCGGCAACCTCGGTGGCCAGCCCGATCCGAGCAGCCTCGGTGCCGTCGACGTGACGGGCGGTCATCGTGAGCAGCTTGGCGGTGTCCATGCCGACCTGGTCGGCCAGCAACCGGATGCCCGCCATGTCTGGGATCAGCCCCCATTTGCCCTCCAGCACCGACCAACGAGCCGATGGCGTCGTGATCCGGAAGTCCGCGCCCAGGGCGATCTGGAGGCCGCCGCCCAGACAGTTGCCGTGCACGGCCGCCACGACCGGCACCGGGAGACGGCGCCAGCCGTAGCAGGCCTCCTGGAAGACGTTCGTCCCGCGCCAGGGACGCGGCACGAACGCCTTGCCCAGAGCGATGCGGTCAGACAGTGCGGAGGCGAAGTCCAGTCCCGCACAGAAGGACTCACCTTCGCCGCTGAGTATGACGGCGCGCACCTGCCGGTCGGCCCGCACCCTCCGGGCGGTGTCGGCGAGGTCGCCGAGCATCTCCAGGGTGAGGGCGTTGAGCTTGTCCGGCCGGTTCAGGCTCACTCGGGCGAGCGGCCCCTCGATGTGACAGGTGATGTGCTCGCCCATGCCTCCGCCAATCGTCAGTCGGTGTCGTCCAGTGCCTGCGGGACCACATCCTGGATCATGCCGCGCCCGCCCCCAACGTGGAGGCTCGCGTCAGCCCGCAAGAAGCCGCCCGGCGGCCTCGAGCTCAGCGGTGCTCGCTGCGCCGGTCGGCCGCGCTGTGCAGTTGCGAGATCACCTTGGACTCCGCCTCGTTGACGGCGTCCTTGGTCTCGGTCAGGGTCGACACGCCGATCATGGTCGGCAGGCCGTGCACGTTGAGCTCCAGCGTGGTGCGCATCGCGGGACGTCCGCGGTCCTTGATCCGGATCGCGATGTCCACCTGCGAGGGGTCGAAGCGGCTGAGCTGGGTGAAGAGCTGCGCCAGGGTCCGCTCGAGGAAGGGGAGGTCGTCCTGGTTGGTGCCGTCCTCAAGTCGGATTCGCTCGACGAGGCGGGCCGTGTCGGCAGTCATTGCCTGACTCCTTCCGTGGAGCCGGAGCCATTCCGGCTTCCACCTCCATGCTACGGAATGACCTGGGTCACCATGACTTCGGGGTCGTCCGACCGATAGCCTCCGCGATCATCCGGTGGCCCTGGGCCTCGAAGGTCTCGTCGCCCACCTGGTAGGACCAGGCGGCCGTGGCAATCGCCTCCCGGATCCGGGTGCGGTGCCAGGCCGTCGGCTCCCTCGGGTCTGACCCGTAGCCGTGCAGGAACGCCGTCTCCAACTGTGCATGGCGGAAGTCCTGGGCAGCGAGCCGGGCGAAGTCTGCCATCGCGGGGCGCATTGCGGCGCGCCCGAAGTCGATGATCGAGACCACGCCACGGTGCACCAGCCAGTTGCGTGGTTGCCAGTCGCCGTGCGTCGGCACCAGCACCGACGGCGGCTCCGGCCACGAGGCAAGCTCGGCGCGCAACTGCTCCACGAGTTCCGGCGCGATCCGGTGGTCCCCGTCCAACCAGGCCCTGGCGCGCGCATTCGAGCGGGGCTCGTGGTCCGGGTCAACGATCGAGGTCTGTCCGTGCAGCATGCTGAGGAGCTCGCCCGCCTGCGCATAGGTGTCGGGTGCGTGCTGTGCCGGACTGTCGAGGACGAGCTCGCCGGGCAGGTAGGTGGTGACGAGGAGCCGGGCGTTCCGGTCGGCGTGGACCAGCTCGGGGGCTCGGCCGCGGGACGTCCAGGCCCCCAGCCACTGCTCGTGCGCGGTGATCTCCCGACCGATGTGGTGGTCGTCTGCTCTGCCGGCCTTGACGATGAACACGCCCTCGGCGGTGGCGACCTCGAGCACGGAGCGGGCGCCGAGGTCCCAGCTGTGGTCGTGCCGGATCCTCGCGTCGGGTAGCCACAGCGCCAGGAGCCGAGCCTGCTCCGCGGAGAGCTGCGGATACGAGTCGAGCAGGGTCACCCGCGCAGTTCCTCGAGCCGGCTCCGTGCCGTCCTGAGAGTGGCGTCTGCCTGCTTGGCCTCGGCCACCGCCTGGGTCAGCTTCTCCAGCGCCTGGTCGTCCTCTGCTCGGGCCGCCTCGAGCTGCGCCTCGAGCTTCTGCACCCGTTGACGGGTGGCGTCGGTGCGGTTGCGGGCTGCTTCGACGGAGGCTCGCCGACGACCGATCTCCTTCGTCGCGGCATCCACCGCCTCCTGGGCCTGGTCGAGGCGACGCTCCAGCTCCTCCGCCGCGGCTGCTTCCGCGAGTGCCTCTGCACCGTCGTCGGGTTCGGCGTCAGCGTCGTCGTCACCGCTGTCCTCGTCCGGCACTGCCTCGTCGTCTGCCGGCTCCTCGTCAGGTTCTTCGTCTTCGTCGACGGGTTGCTCGTCGGGTCCCTTCTCGTCGTCGACGGGTTGCTCGTCGGGTCCCTTCTCGTCGTCGACCAGTTCCTTCTCCTCGATCGGCTTGCGCCCGCCGGGGATGGAGGTGAGGACGACCCCTGTGCTCGTGGTCGCGGCGGCCTCCGACAGATCAACCTCGCCGAACCCGGAGTAGGCCAAGGCCCGGGTCATCGTGCCCGAGCCGACGACCTCCTGGGCGGCCTCGTCCGCCAGCGCGGCGATGCCCGTATCCCGCACCTCGGCCTCGACCGCGGCCGTCAGCTTCTGGCCGTGCTCGTCGGCGGCCTGCCGTGCGGCCGCGACCAGGTCCGCGAGGACAGCGTCGCGCTCGCCGCGCATCCCCGTGATCGCTGCCGCGTCCAAGGCGGAGGTCGCGTGCCGCAGGCGACCGCCCAGATCGGCAAGCGTCCTGATGACCGGTCGGCGCGCGTGCACCACCTGGTTGACCAGCCACGCCGCGACACTGGGCTTGCGGAGGGCACCGATCTCCTTGGCGGCGTCCTTGTCGCCGGACGCCTTCGCCTGCTTGACCAGCGCGGTCCGGGTGGCGATGAAGTCGCCGGGTGGACCGGCATACAGCTGCGCGGCGGCAGCACGGACCAGCTCATCGGTGGTGGTCTGCACCGAATCCCCGCCGTCGGTGCTGTCCTTGGGACTCACCCGCCCAGCCTACGGACCTGTGGGTTGGTCCAGCGTCGCCAACTTGTCGCGCAGCACTGCCTGCTCAGCCTCGTTGCCACAGAGCCGGAGCGCGAGCTCGGTCTCGCCTCGGGCCTCGTCGGTGCGGCCGAGACGGGCGAGCAGCTCGGCGCGGACCGTCGGGAGCAGGTGCGAGTGCTGGAGCGAACCCTCCTCGGCGAGTCGGTCGACGATGCGCAGCGCCGTGGCCGGACCCTCGGCCATCGAAACCGCAACGGCACGGTTCAGCTCCACGACCGGCGACGGCGCCAGGCGGCCGAGGGCCTCATAGAGCACCACGATCCGCTCCCAGTCGGTGTCCGCAACGGTCCGCGCCACGGCGTGGCACTCGGCGATCGCCGCCTGAAGCCCATAGGCCCCCAGGCCAGGGCCAAGGTTTGCCGCACGAGCGAGCGCCGCCCGGCCACGGCGCACTGCTGCACGGTCCCAGCGCCGGCGATCCTGCTTGTCGAGGAGCACCGGATGCCCCGTGGCGTCCACTCGCGCGGGGAACCGGGACGCAGTGAGCTCCATCAGTGCCAGCAGCCCCGAGACCTCCGCCTCACGCGGCATCAGCTGGGCCAGCACCCGGGTCAGCCGGATCGCCTCGCCCGCGAGGTCCGTCCGCAGCAATGAGGTGCCAGAGGTCGCGGTGGAACCCTCGGTGAAGATCACGTAGAGGACCGCCAGCACCTGGCTGAGACGCTCGCCCCGCTCCGACGGCGGAGGCACCTCGAACGGGACGCGGGCCGCAGCGAGCGTCTTCTTGGCGCGGGTGATCCGAGCCTGGACGGTCGCCGTCGGGACCAGGAACGCCCGGGCGATCTCATCGCTGCCCAGGCCACCGACGACGCGCAAGGTCAGGGCCACGCTCGACTCGCGCGACAGCGTCGGGTGGCAGGCGATGAAGATCAGCGCCAGGACGTCGTCGTCGATCTGATCGGGGTCCCAGAGCGGCTCGTCCGGCGCCGAGGTGTCGGTCAGCCCGCGCGCCATCCCGGCATACCTGTCGGACAGCACGGACTGCCGCCGGAAGTGGTCGATCGCCCGTCGCTTGCCGACGGTCATCAGCCAGGCCGCCGGGGTCCGGGGCACCCCGTTCCGCGGCCAGGCCACGAGCGCCTCGGCGAGCGCCTCCTGGGCGAGGTCCTCCGCCAGCGCGAAGTCCCCGGTGACCCGGGCGAGCGCACCGACGAGGCGGGCGGACTCGATCCGCCACACTGCCTCGACGGCCGCTCGACCGCGGGTCACAGCTGGCCGGTCGACTCCCGCCACGCCCGCTCCTTGATGATCCACTCGTTGTCCTGCGGGAACTCGTCGATGCTTGCGACCCTGCGGATCTCAGCCTTCATCCCCGGGCCGGCCAGTGGGGCGCGCTTGGCCCACTCGACGGCCTCCTCCAGCGAGGCCACGTCAAAGATCCAGTAGCCGCCGAAGAGCTCCTTGGTCTCCCCGTAGGGACCGTCGGTGACCACCGGTGGGGTCGTGGAGTAGTCCACGACGACGCCCTTCTCGGCATCGTCCAGGCCCTCGGCCGCGACCAGGACACCGGCCGAGATGAGCTCGTCGTTGAACCGGCCCATCGTCTCGAGGATCTCGTCGAAGTCGACGTTCGCGTAGGCGGTCTCGGTCTCGTCGGACCCTCGCATGATGACCATGTACTTCATCGTCCATCTCCTTGGTGACGGAGCGGCCCGGATGGCCCCTCTCACTCGCTGGTCGAACGGGAACCTCTCAGATCGACAACGCCGGCCAGAGACTCTTCCGGCGCCAGGTGCTTCAGCGCCTCCCGCCGGCTCAACGGGCTCAGCTCCCGTGCGGCGGCGTAGTCCAGCACCCACCGCGGCTCGGTCTTGGCGAACTCCCGCAGCGCCCAGCCGATCGCCTTGCGGATGAAGAACTCGGACCCGAAGGCGCTGCCGGGCAGGTTGCAGTCCAGGCAGTGCGCCAGCAGCTCGGTGTCGGTGTCGGTCTTGGCGGGCAGCTGGGACAGGATCGCGGTGCGCCGCAGCCACAGGTCCTCATCGGTGGCCCAGACACGCACCACAGGGGTCACGGCCGCGCGGTCTGCCTGCAGGATCGGGGCGACGTGGTGCGTGGCGATGTCGTCGACGAGGTCCCACCAGGCGCCGGACCGCACGAGGTAGGCGTAGAGCGGCAGGGTGCCCACGTCGCGGAACTGTCGATAGCGGCGGTGCCCGGCCAGGGCCAGGGCGGCATAGCGTTCCTCGCGGTGCGTCGCGCCGTCCCACAGCTCACGGACGGTCGCCCCCCAGTCCTCCCGGTCGGTCAGGGCGTATGCCGGGTCGGCCAGGATCGGTCGCAACGTCGCCCTCAGCCCAGGGCTGGTCACACCGTGGTAGGGCATGGACGACTTCATGTAGCGCTGTTGACCCGCCGCCCGCTCCGGATCCCCGGCCGCGGCGAGCGAGGCGCGGACCGTCCGGACCAGGTCGGCATCGGCTCGGCCCCGCCGGGGGCGCTGTCCGCCAGTGCTCACGACACGTAGGCGCGTAGGTGTTCGCCGGTCACGGTCGAACCGTCGGCCACCAGGTCGGCGGGGGTGCCCTCGAACACGACCTTCCCGCCGTCGTGCCCGGCGCCCGGCCCCAGATCGATGATCCAGTCCGCGTGCGCCATCACGGCCTGGTGGTGCTCGATGACGATCACCGACAGGCCGGAGTCGACGAGGCGGTCGAGGAGCGCGAGCAGCTGCTCGACATCGGCCAGGTGCAGCCCAGTGGTCGGCTCGTCGAGCACATAGACGCGCCCCTTCTCGCCCATGTGCACGGCGAGCTTGAGCCGCTGGCGCTCGCCGCCCGACAGCGTGGTGAGCGGCTGGCCCACGGTGAGGTAGCCGAGCCCGACGTCGACCAGTCTGGTCAGGATCGTGTGCGCGGCCGGCGTGCGGGCCTCACCCGCGGCGAAGAACTGCTCCGCCTCGGCCACCGACATCTCGAGCACCTCGCTGATGTTGCGACCGCCCAGCGTGTAGTCCAGCACCGAGGCATCGAACCGCTTGCCCCCGCAGTCCTCGCACGTGGTGGTGACTCCGGCCATCA
>DATGRS010000246.1:0-5197 GCA_035303365.1 Ornithinicoccus sp. | reverse complement strand
GTGGCTGCCCTAGATCATCCAAAGCTATCGACGCGACCCCAGAACGTCCCTACACTGCAATGATCGGCATGATCCTTCGCAGGACCAAGCCACCGTGACTGGCTAGGTGGTGACGTATGACCGAGCGACTCAAGGACGACGAAGGCTCCAGGCTGGAGACAGAGTTCGCCGCGCTGCTGAGTATGCACGCACTCGCGAGCCGGTCCGCTCCGGACCTCGGGCAGATCCCAGGATTCCGCAGTGCCCCGACCGGGCGGGCCCTGCAGACACTGGCACACGCCTCGCTCGACGACGTGCCGGTCTCGGCTCGGATCGGGCTACTCGGAGACCTGGCTCGTGCCGGCTTTCCGGACTACGAGAGCGCCGAGAGCCAGTATCGCGAACTCGCGGGAAGCGTGTCGGGGGTCCGTGACGGTATTGACCCGGACCAGCTCCTCAACGACCTCAAGCTCGCGGCCAGCGGGGACGTGCTCTTCCAGTTGACGCCGTCCGGGCTGGCCCTGCCGCACGAAGAGGCGGCCTTCGTGGCCGATGACGTCTGTACCGTCCGGTCAGTCCAGATCGGCGGTCTCGAGGCGACGTGGATCTTCTCCGAGCTGGAGACGGACGCACCGTTCGACAACGTCGTCGCCTGGGTCGACCCGCGCAACTGGCCCGCGCGCGGACCCATGTTGTTCAAGGCGATGGACCTGATCGGCTCGGACAGCCCGGTGAGCCTGCCGCCACCAGGCGACGTGCACTGGCACGGCATCTTCCGCGAGGAGGTCCGGCTCGTGCAACGGGTGAAGACCCTCCTGCACTGCGACTACTGGCAGGACGGCGATCGCGCCGCGGGCATGACCTACGACCTGGCGCTGAGCCTGGACCGTCAGATCGACGTCGACCGAGGCTTCCTGCTGGTCAACGACGTGGGACCGGTCCGCCGCGTGAAGGCGCTGAAAATCGTCGGCTTCAAGGACCGGATCTGGAACCAGGTGGCGGCTCTCGTCTGCCCGTTCTGGACCGACTGGGTACGGGCAGCGGTGCAGGGCGGCGGCACGAGCCGGCCGGTGACCCCGAGCCCCGGTGAACACGTCGGACCCAGGGACGGCGGATCAACCTGGGCCGCGGCCGCCGAGGAGTGGATCGACTTCATGAGCGATTCCGCACGGCCCTACGTGTCACTCCTGGACGAGATGAGCAGGCGGTATCTGAACCCTGACACCCGGCCTGCGCACCTGCTGGAGGACCAGCAGCGGCTCTTCTCCCAACTCGCCCAGGACTGGGCCAGGGCATGGTCCTGCGGCACGGAGGCCATGAGTCACGTCAGTCGCAACGGTCTGGAGTTCGGCAGCTTTTCGCCGGACCGATCATCGACAGGAGTGGAGTTCACCGCTACAGCATCCTCGACGGCCTCGACGAGCGCCGCCGCCCCCGACGGCTCGGACGTCGAGGGGACTACGGTGCCGATCGGCGACCTCACGCCCCAGGACTCGCCGACAGTCTCGGACCTGGAGTCGATCGAGGCAGGCCATGCCCGGATCCCAGCCAGCAGCATCACCGCGGCGGTCGTCCAGCTGGGCCCGACGGACTACGGCGTCCGCCTGCGGGTCGCGGCGTCAGCCTTCTCGCCGGGCCTCTACGTCGGCCATGTCTCGCCCCGAGCAGGTGCCGAACCCGTGCCGGCGCAGCTCTACATCTCCCGTTCGTCCGAGGACTGAGCCGTGGTCGAGCTGGGCACGTCCGCGGAGTCCCGACTTAGCAGCCTCCTGGACCGCCTGCTGACCTGGGCGGAGACGTCCCTCCAGGCCGGCGACCTCGAGCAGGCGCGGGCGACCGCCGAGGAGGTGTGTGCGGTCGACCCCGACAACAAGCGCGCCGCTGCGGTGTTGCACAGCATCGCCGCACGTCATTCCGGGCCCTGGGGGGAGCGGGCGCTGATGACGCTCCTCTTCTCCGACCTCGTCGGCTCCACACAGCTCTCGGAGCAGGTCGAGCCGGAGCAGATGCGCGACCTGCTCTCGTTCTACCGGACGGCCGTGGGGGAGGCGGTCCAGCGGTACGGCGGTTCCCTCGTCCAGTTCCTCGGTGACGGCGTCCTGGCCGGGTTCGGTTATCCCGAGGTTCATGAGGACGACGCACGGCGCGCGGTGCTCGCCGGCCTCGACATGATCGTCGCGATGCACGATGGGCGTGCTGAGCTGCAGCGTCGCGTCGGCGCCTCCGCGGATCTCCGGGTCGGAGTCCATACCGGCCAGGTCGTGATCACCGGCACAGGCGGAAACGTTGACGTCCTATCCCGCGACTCGATCCTGGGCATCACCCCCAACTTCGCCGCACGGGTGCAGGGCGCCGGAGAACCGGGCGTGGTCGTGGTCAGCGACGTGACCCACCAGCTGATCGACGCAGACTTCTTCACCCGGTCGATGGGCGAGCATCGGCTGCGGGGCATCACTCGGCCGGTGGAGATCTTCGCCGTCGAGCGGCCGCGGTACGCCGCGGCGCGGTTCACCGCAGACCGCTACCGCCAGGCCGGCCTGGTCGGTCGCGACGAACCAGCGGGCAGGCTGTTCGCGGCGTGGGAGGGCGTCCTAGAGCACCCGGACGCACCCGGCCGGTCCTTCGTGATCGGCGGCGAGGCCGGCATCGGCAAGTCGCGGCTGGTCGTCGAGCTTCTGGACCGGGTCCAGGCGCGGGGCGGCAAGGTGCTCGGAGCGGGTTGCCTGCCGTACTACTCCAACGTGCCGCTGTGGCCCGTCGCAAGGATGCTCGCGCGAACTCTCGGGCCCGCCGAGGCGTCCGAGGAGGTGGCTCCAACGCTCCCCGACCTCGAGCGACACCTGACGTCGCTGGGGCTGGACCTGGCAAGTTACGTACCCGTCCTCAGGTCACTGATGCAGCTGCCCCCCTCCGCGGAGTACCCCTCGCTTGAGCTCGACCCCAGCGCTCTGCGCGAACTCACCCTCGATCGGCTCGTGGAGTGGATCAGTGCGCTTGCCGCTCGATCCCCGCACCTGTTCGTCGCCGAGGATCTGCACTGGGCGGACCCGTCCTCCCTCGAGCTGCTGCGGCGCGTGTCCGAGCGCGCGCCGGCGTCGCTGCTGGTGGTCGCGACCACCCGGGAGCTCGACCTCGTGCCCGGCCGGGAGCCCATGGAGGTGATCGAGCTCGGCCGCCTCGACGACGACTCCGCTGGGCGGCTGGTGGCCAACCTCAGCACCGACAAGGGGCTGGATGAGCAGGAGCAGGCGGAGATCATCGAGCAGGCGCAGGGCAACCCGCTCTTCATCGAGGAGCTCACCCGCGCCTGCCAGACCAAGAGCCGCGCCGAGCCGCTGCCCCTGCGGTTGCAGGAACTCTTCACCTGGCGGCTGAAGGGGGAGGGGATTGACCAGCGGGTCGTGCAGGTGGCGGCAACGGTGGGGCCCGTCTTCCAGTCCTCCGTGGTCGCCTCGGTCATCGGCGACCACGAGGCCGTCGAGAGCCAGATCCGCCTTCTGCTCGCCCAAGGTGTCCTTGAGCCCACGCCGGCGGCCGGCAGCTACCGCTTCCGACATGCGCTGATGCGTGACGCGGCCTACGAGATGCAGGTGCTGGACGTCCGCGAGGACACGCACGCGGCCATCGCCGACGTCATGGCGGCCGAGGGCACGGAGCCGGCTCTCGTCGCCACGCACCTGGACCTGGCGGGGCTCGACGTCCGGGCCGCGGCAAGCTATCTGGTGGCGGCCCAGGCCTCGCAGGCGGGCGGCGCCCATGACGAGGCGACCCGGTTGGCGTCGCGGGCGCTGGAGCTCTACGAGGCGATGGGGCCCTCCGAGGAGCGGGATCTGGGAGAGCTCAGCGCACGGATGCTGAGAATACTGAGCGTCACCTCGCTCAGAGGGTATGCCGCACCCGAGGTGGAGGTTGACCACGATCGCGCCGAGTCGCTCGCGCAGGATCTGGGCAACCGGCCGGAGGTCCTGGTCTCGATCGTCGGCACCTTCTCGTACCGGCTCACCAGCGGAGATGTCCCCGCGGCACTCGAGCTGGCTGAACGCCTGGAGTCGATGACGCAGCACCGCGCGCTGTCCTGGTTCCAGCCCGAGGTCGACGGCTGCGCGGGATTCGCGCACCTCTACCTCGGTCATCTCGAGGAGGCGCACCACCTTCTCACGCGTTCGGTCGAGGGGCTGCGGGCACGGCCCGACGGCGACCAGGTCTCGCCGTACTGGCCCCTGCCCAACGACCCGTTGGCTGCCGGGGAGATCGGGCTGGCCTGCATCGCCGCGCTGCGCGGCGAGGCGGTGCTGGCCGAGACCCACGAGCAGGGGGCGGTCCGGCGGGCCGAGGGCTTGGGATTCCCGAGGGGCCCGTTCACCGTCGGGTTCGTCAAGACTTATGCCGCCTGGATCCGTCAGTTCAAGGGTGACCTGGCGGCTGCTCACATCATGGCTTCCGACGTCGTGGCCGTAGGCCGCAAGCATGGATACGCATACTGGGTGGTGTTGGGCTCGGCCTACCTCGGTGGGCCGCCCGGCGCCCCACCTGACCCGGCGCTCCTGTCCGGCACGGTGGAGAGTCTCCGACTGATGGGCCATGAGGCGTTCCTCGCCTCCATGCTCTCATCCCTGGCCCAGGTGACCGCTGACGCGGGTGACCTCCAGCGCGCGCGCACGCTCGTTGACGAAGCCCTGCAGATGGCGCACCAGACCGGTGAGATGCTGCACATCCCCGAGATCCTGCGGCGCCGGGCCGCCTTCGCGCTGGCCGACGGAGGGGATCCGCAGGATGCGGTGTCTGACATCCTCGACGCGCTCACGCTCGCGACCGAGCAGGGGGCCGCGGTATCCCGGCTGCGAGCTGCGGTCGGTCTGGCCCGGGTGCCCGCCGAGCACCGGCCGCCTGATTGGCGCGAGGTGCTCGCGGACGCCCGAGAGGCGGCGCCGCCGACCCTCAGCTCCGCGGACACTCTGGCCGCTGACCGGCTGCTCGCCGGCTGAGCATGGGCCGCGACCGGGTCGTGATCCTCGGCGGAGGTATGGCGGGGCTCACGACGGCGTGGGAGCTCAGCTCCGGTTCCTGGACGGAGCGTTTCGACTCCATCACCGTCTACCAGCGGGGGTGGCGGCTGGGTGGCAAGGGCGCGAGCGGCAGGGGAGACCACGGGCGCATCGAGGAGCACGGCCTGCACGTGCTCCTCGGCTACTACGACGCCACCTTCCGGGTCCTGCGC
>DATGRS010000245.1:0-5096 GCA_035303365.1 Ornithinicoccus sp. | reverse complement strand
CCGGCGATGTCCTTGGCGGAACCGGCGACCTTCTCGGCGGCCTTGGGAGCCTGGGCCTTGACGTCCTCCACGGTGGACTGCACCTTGGGGTTGGTCCACAGCGTCTCAGCCTTCTGGCTGATCTGCTCGTAGCGCTCGCGGCCTGCCTTGGCCCCGAGGATGTAGCCGATCCCAGCGCCGAGGACGAACAGAAGTTTGCGCATGATTAGCTCCTTCCGGTAGTCATACCTTCGCCTCGACAGTACATAGATCGGGCGACTCGGGCCATCTGAGAGGTCGTCCCCCGCACCGGAACTCAGCGACGAGCGACGGCCCGGCCCATCCGCTCGATCGCCTCGGTGAGGATCGCCCGGGACGTCGCGAAGTTCAGCCGCGCGTGCCCGGCGCCGCCGCTCCCGAACGCCGCGCCGGCACTCAGCCCGACGCGCGCCTCCGCCTCGAATATCGCCGCCGGACCGACGTTGCTGGTCACCAGCCCGGGCTCGACCCGAGGCTCGTCGATGTCGAGGGAGCGGCAGTCCAGCCACGCCAGGTAGGTGGCGTCCGGCACCCGGTATCCCACGGTCGGCAGGTGCTCGGCCAGCAGGTCGGCCACCAGGTGGCGGTTGGCGTCGAGGCCCTCGAGGAGGGCGTCCAGCCACATCCCGCCGTCCCGGTATGCCGCGATGTGCGCGATCTCGGGGATGTGCCCGGCACCGTGGCCGACCTCCTCGGGCAGCCGTGCGAGGTCCGCCGCCGCCTCAGGCCCGGCGAGCGCCATCGCGCACTTCAGCGCGGCAAGGTTCCAGCCCTTCGACGCGGACATGAGCGAGATGCCGCGCTCCCCGCCGCGGACGCTGAGATACGGCACGAACACCTTGTGGGGATAGACCAGCGGTGCGTGGATCTCGTCGGCCACGACCCTGACGGCAAACTCCTCGGCGAGGGAGGCGACAGCTTCCAGCTCGGCGGTGGTGTGCAGGGTCCCGGTCGGGTTGTGTGGACTGCAGAGGAGGTATGCCGCGCGCTTGCCTCCGCTGGTCGCGGCGGCGAAGGCGCGGGACAGGTGGTCGAGGTCGATGCGGTAGTCGTCGGTGAGCGGTGACTCGATGAGCTCGCGGTCCATGCTCCGGACGAACGCGTAGAACGGCGGGTAGACGGGCGAGTTGATCACCACGTTGTCACCCGGGTCGGTGAGCAACCGCAGCACCTCCGTGATGCCGATCATCACGTCGGGGACGATCGCGGTGTGCTCGACGTCGACGTGCCAGCCCCAGCGGTCGATCGCGAAGGACGCCAGCGCCTCGGCGTAGTCGCGACCGCTCGCGACGTATCCGGTGTCGCTGCGGGCCATCGCCTCGGCGACGGCGTGGACGACGGGTTGGGCCACGACCGAGTCCTGCTCGGCCACCCACAGCGGGAGGACGTCAGGCGGGAACGCCCGCCACTTGACGCTCGTGCGCTGCGCGCGCAGCTCGGACTCGGTGAGCTGCTCCAGAGGGTTTGCCACGAGACCCATGACGCCAGGCTACGCCCTATTACGCGCAGGCAGTTGACCTGCGGCAACGCGGCAAAACGAATGGCGGAGGGTGTGGGATTTGAACCCACGGACGTTTCCGTCGGGCGCTTTCAAGGCGCCTGCACTAGGCCACTATGCGAACCCTCCTCGGGCCGGCCATGGCCGACCCCGCACCTCTATCTTCCCAATTGTCGGCCCTGGGTCCAACCTGGCTGCCTCGGGCAGCCGGGTCGCCGTCCTCGAGAGAGCGCGAGAAGCCAGCGACCTGCGGAGATGTCGGCGGCGGGTGCCGCATCGGCCCGCGGTGGCAATGTCACTTTTCCTGCAGTTGCTGCTACCGTTGGCCTCGTTGCAGTTGCAGTTCCTCGCAGGACGAACATGAGTCACGCCCCTGGGCGCGATGGATGGTCAGCAGGTCGGGCATGGTCCCGGTAGTGGGGGGTTTCACCTGGACCGACTCCCGCGAGGTGTGGGGGTTGCTCGCACAGCAGAGAAGAGAATGTCGCATGGCACAGGGAACTGTGAAGTGGTTCAACGCGGAGAAGGGCTTCGGCTTCATCGCCCAGGATGGCGGTGGACCGGACGTGTTCGTCCACTACTCGGCCATTGAGTCCTCCGGCTACAAGTCCCTCGAGGAGGCCCAGCGGGTCGAGTTCGAGGTCACCCAGAGCCCCAAGGGCCCGCAGGCGGAGGCAGTCCGCCCGGTCTGAGACCGAGCGGCCCGCTGATTCATCAGCGCAAAGCCTGAACGAGGCCCCCGAGTCCACTGGACTCGGGGGCCTCGTCGTGTCTGGGCCCTTTGTCGTGTCTGGGGCGCTCGTCAGGTCCGAGTGTGAGACGTGAGGCGCAACCCGGCCCCCGCCCGCTCACCCGCATCCGACACCGCCGGCCGCCGCCGCAGCTCAGCCCGCTCGCAAGCCCTCAAACCCGAGAAGGGTGCCCTCAGCCCGCTCGCAAGCCCTCAACCCGAGAAGGGTGCCCTCAGCCCGCTCGCAAGCCCTTGACCCTAGAAAGGCGTCCCTAGCTCAAGGAACATTGCCGGGTCGAGGGGCACGTTCTCGGGTCAACCGGCAGTTTCCGGGGTCGGTGAGCGGTGGGGGAGGAGGGGCGAGGGGTGGCGGAGGAGGGGCGAGGGGTGGCAGTCCGGGGCGGCGCCCACCCGTCAGCAGACGGCGCCGATCTCCGCGAGCTCGTCGGTCTCCTCGGTCGTGGTGGCGGGAGCGTCCGTGCTCGCGCCCGGCTCCTCGGTGGTCGGCTCATCGGTCGAGGGGGTGGCTGTGGTGGGCTCCTCCTCGCCGCCGGCGACGACGGTCGGCTCCGGCTGCGGGTGCAGCGCCAGGTAGACCTCGCGGCGGATCGCGGTGAAGTCCGGGTCGGCGGTGTTGGTGTTCTTGGAGGTGAACGGCAGGCTCTTCATCGTGCCGCCCTGGACTCGCTCGGTGAGCTCCGCCCAGGCGGGCAGCTCGCTCTGGTCGATGTCGACGGTGATGTTGTCGCCGGCCACCGCGACGATGGCGGGGTAGCGCTGCAGCAGCGTCATCGGGTTGACCTGGTCGATCAGCGCGGCGACCACGCACCGCTGCCGCCGCATCCGGGAGAAGTCGTCGGTGGTGACGCGCGAGCGGGAGTACCACAGTGCCTCATGACCGTTGAGGTGCTGCGGTCCCTCCTCGATCCAGCCGCTCTCACTGCCCTCGATGAGGTGCGAGAAGCCGTTGTCGTCGGTCCACGTCTTGCCGCCGATCGGCACGCTCTCCTGCACGTTGATGTCCACCCCGCCCATGGCGTCGACCAGCTCCTCGAAGCCCTTGAGGTCGATGATCACGGTGTAGTGGATCGGCTGGCCGATGACCGCGGAGAGCACCTGGCGGGTCGCGGTCTGACCGGGGTTCGGGTCACCGGCGAACCAGCCGGGGTTCTCCTCGTGGAGGTCTACGGCCGCGGTCCAGATGCCGTTCATGAGGCACTCGGCACCGCAGTCGTATGCCGGCCCGTACCTCTTGTAGAGCGGGCTGTTGGTCGGGATGGGCACGTTCTGCAGGTTGCGCGGGATCCCGAAGAGCACCGTGTCACCGGTCACCGTGTCGATGCTCGCGATCATCATCGAGTCGGTGCGGACACCGTCCCGGTTGTCCCCGGCGTCCGAGCCGAGCAGCAGCACGTTGACGCGCGGCACGTCCGCCCACGGGTCCACCGGGTGGTCCAGGTCGGGGCCGATCGAGGGCGAACCGGGGTCGTCCTTGCGGTCCACCGCGCCGGTGAAGATGTCGTCCACCGCGTTGGTGTGGGCGTCGATGTAGCGCAGCCCCAGGGCGGCGGGCGCCGCGACCACCAGGCACATCAGCCCGGTGAAGATCGTGAGCCCGGTCCGCTGGCCGCCGGTCATCCGCCGCGGGCGGGCGGTGAGCGCCGTCAGCACGATCGACGCGATCCAGATGAGCCCGCCGACGACCAGCACGACCGACAGGATGCGGAGCAGGTCGGGCCGTGCGGCGAGGTCGAGCGCGGAGCGGAACGCCCCGTTGCGGATCAGGTAGTAGAGGCCCGCGATCCCGGAGCCGATGGCGAGCAGCACCAGCGGTATGCCGATCAGCCGGCGCCGGGTCATCACCAGGCCGGCGCCCGGCAGGACGGTGCCCAGCGCGGTCAGGCCGTAGGCCCGGCCCACGCCCCGGTTGGTCTGCGCGGCCAGTCGCGCGGCCCGCGTGGGGTGCACCGTGGCCCCGCCCGCACCCCGTCCCCGCTCCGGCCCCCCCGACAGGCTCCAGTCGTCGCGCTCGTAGTCCGAGCGGCGCGCGGACCGGCCGGCCGGCCCCTCGGCATACGCACCGGCCGTTGGTCGTGAGTCGGCGAGGTAGCGCCGATTCTGCGACCAGTCGTCCCACCCGTCGTCGTACTGGTCACCGCTCCAGGAGTCCGGCTCCTGGGCAGGCTGACGCCGACTCGGCGCGCCGTCGCGCCGCGGCCGACGGCGGGGGGCCCCACCATCGGGATCGTTGTCGTTCGTCATGCGTGCCTTCCACGAGATGTGCTCATTGTCTAGCAGACGGCTGGGTGTGGCCGTGCCGTTGGTCCGGGGTGTCGTCCCCGAGGTGCAACGCTCAGGGCCGGCTGTTGGTTGCATCCCCGAGGTGGTTTGGCGATGGCACCCTGCCACAGGTAGCCTGACAGCCGTTCCGCGGCAGGATTCTCCCGGTGGGACTGGAGGCGTCGCCTAGTCTGGTCTATGGCGCCCGCCTGCTAAGCGGGTTTGGGGCTACAACCCCATCGAGGGTTCAAATCCCTCCGCCTCCGCCGCAGCGCGTCACGCGACGCGCCCCAGCAGATGAGCAGGACCCTCGGGCAACCGGGGGTCCTTCTCGTCTCTCACACCGGCTTCCCGCCGCTGGGGTCGGCGTCCTGCGGCTCGGGCGACTCGTCGGAGGCCTCGGTGTCCTCCTTCTCCTCCTGAGCCTCCTCCGCCTCGCCGTGGAGCACCCGCTCCTCCATCTCGTCGACGAGCTCGGCGATGTCGCTGCCGGGCGGGACCGGTTCGTCCGCCAGCAGCGGACGAGCTGCCGGCTGGTCAGGTGAGCTGGGCTCCTCGATGATCATCGGG
>DATGRS010000244.1:0-4099 GCA_035303365.1 Ornithinicoccus sp. | reverse complement strand
CGGTAGCCGTTCGCTGCACGGTCAGCCGCGAGCAGCCCCTGCTGCTCGTAGTAGCGGATGAGGCGTGGTGCCACCCCGGTGCGCCGCGCGACGTCCCCGATCTTCATCTCTCCTCCTGCTGGCGAGTTCACAAACAACATTGACATTGACATTAATGTCAAAGTTTACCGTCGTGGCATGCGAACCGCACAACAGAGTTTCCACCCTTCCCGTCCCGGCGCCGAGGAGCGGCTGCCGTGGCCAGCGCTGCTCGTCCTGGGCAGCGCAACCCTGGTCATGGTGACCGGCGAGATGCTGCCGACTGCCGTGCTTGCGGCGATGAGTGCCGGCCTGGGCGTGACCGAGGCCTCCACCGGCATGCTGGTCAGTCTCTGGGCCCTGGTGGTGGTAGTTACCAGCTTCCCTCTGGTGCGGCTGACCAGGGCCTGGGACCGGACGAACGTGATCTCGGCCAGCATGCTGCTCCTCTCCGGCTCCGCGCTGCTCACTGCGGTTGCGCCGGGCTACACCGTGGCGCTGGCTGGCCGGACGATGGGCGCCGCCGCGGTCGGGCTGTTGTGGTCCACGGTCAACGCGCACGTCGCCGACCTCGTGCCGGACCGGTTGCTGGGCCGGGCCACCGCGGTCGTCCTGGGCGGCGCCACACTCGGGATGGTGCTGGGCGCGCCGCTGGGCCGGTTCGTCGCGGACCTCCTCGGCTGGCGGGCGTCGTTCGCGCTTCTTGCCGCCGCGAGCATCCTCGTCGCCTGGGTCATCCGCAGGGTGGTGCCGGGCGGCCCGCGACACGGGGAGGTCGCCCGGGAGCTACAGGCTGGGCAGGGCCGTCCGGTCGGCGCCATGGTGGCGGTCACCGTGCTCGTGGGCGTGGTGCTTGTCGGTCACTTCGGCACCTACACCTACATCACGGTGCTCGCGGACCGTCCGGCCGGACTGCTGCCGGGCGGCACCGGCACGCTGCTCCTCCTCTTCGGGCTGGCCTCCGCCGTCGGTGTGGCTGTCGCCGCACGCATGGGTGAGCGGACCGTCGGGGCGCTGGAGGTCGGCGTCGGTGCCACCGCCGTGGCGTTGCTCGGCCTCCTCCTCGCAGACGGTCACCCGGCACTGGGCCTGGCGGTGGTGGTCGCGTGGGGGGTCGTGTCCGGGACGCTCGCACCGCTCGCCCAGACCCTCATCCTCCGGCTCGCCGGCCCGCAACACCGTTCCCTGGCGGGTGCCCTGATCCCGGTGCTGTTCAACGCCGGTATCGCCGCGGGAGCGGCGCTCGCATCGGTCCTCGTGGCGCGGGACGGCGTGGGTTCTCTCCCCGTGCCCGCCGCGGCACTTGTGGGCGTCGCGGTGGTCGGCCTGCTCGTCGTCAACCGCGCTCGTGCAGCTCGTCGAGAGGGATCGGCAGGGCTGGGAGCTCGCCCGCCATCCGAGGCACCGGACCGACACCAGGATCGGGGTGGGCGGCCATCGCGAGCATCAGCTCGAGGAGGCGCCGGTCGTTGAAGGGGAGCAGCACGCGGTGAGCGAGGTCGCCCTCCGGGAAGCCGAGCCCGGACCGCCGACCAGCGGCGTCACACCAGGTCTCCAGGTCCACCACGGCAGAGCCCGCCGAGTGGAGCTGCACGGTGCCGACCGGCAAGGACGCGTGCGCGAGCGCCACACCGGGACGCTGGCCCGACGGGAAGCTCCTGCGGCACGCCTCGGTCATCGGCTGTCCGCGCCTGGCGGTTCCACTCCCAACCCCGGGGGGCACCTCGAGGACCCGGTGCGGGATCCCGATGACGTGGGCAAGCTGACTGGCCCTGAACATGTCCACCGCCGGGTCCAGGCTGCGTCGCGCCGATGCGGGACTGAAGGTGGTGAACGCATAACCGTCAGCCCGCGGGTGCTCGAGGTAGGCGGCGAGCACCGCGTGGCTGGCCGGCCCACCGGTCAGCGCGACCCCCGGCCTGCCCAACGACGTCAGGAGCCGGGTGTGGGCGACCAGGCGGTCGCGAAAGGTACTGAAGGCCGCCCCCAGGTTCACGACCGTGCGCTGTCCCGACGAGTGGGGCTGCATCTGCGTCGCCCAACCGCCTGCGTCGCCGGACGGGGGGCTCACCGTGAGCAGTGAGTTAGGCCTCAGTACCGTCCCGTGACGGACCAGGGCCTCGTGGGACCCGATCGTGCCGTCGTCGGCGTCCCACCACACCTCCTGGCTGGCGAGCGCGTCCGGCACGACCGTCAGCGCACCGTCGTTGCCGTGCAGCAGGAGCGTCCACCGGCCGCCGAGACGGCCCGCCTGGTGCACGGCCTCCTGGGTGCCTGCGGTGTGCGCCATGAGAAGGCCCTCGGCGAGCGCCTCAGGACTCGTCGTCCCGGAGTCGACGTCGACCGGGTCCCCGAGCAGCACGACCTGCCCCGCCGCCACGGCCAGCTTCGTGCTCGGGTGCAGGTGGTAGATGAAGCCCGCGATCTCGTGGCATGGCCAGTCGTCCACCGCCTCCGGCATGGTCGACCCAGGCCGGCGCACCAGGTAGCCGTGCCGGAAGGACAGGGCTCGAACGTCCTCCGCGTAGCGGGCCGCCTCCCGGCGCGCCCGGACGGTGCGGACCCGTCGTTCGACGGCATCCCCGACCGGCTCACTGACTCGCGCCCCGAGCCGGCGGACCCTAGCGCTGAACGAGCTCACGGCATACGCCCGTCGTGTGAGGCGCGGCCGGGCCGCGTGCCGAGAGCTCGGCTGAGCCTTGGCCGCAGATGGGGACGCGCGGCGATGACATCCCGCCAGCCGATCGGTGGCTCTGCGCCGGTCGCCGACCCCGGTTCGGCTAGAGGCGGCACGGTGGCGAGCAGCGCGTGCAGCACCACCTTTGACTCCCGTTGGTGGTACGGCAGGGACAGCATCAGCTCAATCAGCCCGCGGTCGTTGAACGGCAGCAGCATGCGGTGCGAGAAGTCGCCGTCCTGGTACTTCATGTAGCCCCACTTGCCCATCCGCTGCTCCCAGTAGAAGACATCGTGCGGGTCGTAGCCACCGATCGCATCGTGGGTGAACTGCGCGTAGTCCAGGTATTCCCCGAACGCGGCCTGCTCAGTCTCTGCGCCGAGGTCGGTGCGGTTGGTGACGATCTCCGTCAGCCGGTGGGGGGTGATCGGTCCCTGCGGTCGCTTGGTGTAGAAGGTCGTGCCCATCTCGGCGCCGATCGACTGCAGATGCACGATGTCGTGCGGCAGGTCGGCCCACATCGCGTGCGCGGCGCCGATCGAACCCCGGCGGACCGGGTAGGTGCGGTCGATGATCTCCTCGAAGATCGTGCCGGGCTGCGGCTGCCGCCAACGCAGCACGCGGTGTTGCACGCCCACGTCGACGGCGAAGGCGTTGGCGTCGAAGACGTCGTCCGCGGCGCCCTTCTTGGTCAGCCCGTCACGGGGGTTGAAGTAGGTGAACGTGAAGGACTCTTCGTGAAGGTGCGGCAGCGCGGCCGCGAACGAGGTCCGCGAGTCCATCCCGCCAGTGAGGCTCAGGACCGGGCGGCCCAGGGTGCAGAGCAACCGGGTGTGCTCCCGGAAGTAGTCGATGAACTCGGTAGTCACGGCTGAGGTGTCGGAGCGTTCTACCCGCTGTTCGTAGGGCCAGAACCGGTCATGGGCGACGCTGGCCGTGCCGCCCTCGGTGAGCGAGATGCGCAACACGTGGTTGGGGACGAGCGGGAGCACGTCCTCGTGGGTCGTCATGGTGCCCGGCAAGAAGATCACGCCGGTCCTGCGGGCGCTCCGAAGGATGTCCCACATCTCCTGGGAACGCGCGTCCGGGCCGGCCCCCACCGTCCCGGCGACCAGCGCCGGCTGAGACCCCAGCGCGATCCCCCGGGCAGTGGAGTAGAAGACCGCCTGCGAGGCCTGACAGTCGGGAACCACCGTGATCTCGGGAGCGGCACCCCGCGCGCCAACCGAGTCCAGCACCGCGGTCCACCGGCCGCCCAGGTAGGCGAGATACTGGACCGCACCGTCGACACCGTCGGCGGCCCAGGCGTCCAGCACCCGCTCGCAGACGCGGTGGCCGTCGGTGAGCCCTGCGCGGACCTCCACCGGGTCACCGAGGATGACAACCCGCCTCAACGAGTCCTCG
>DATGRS010000243.1:0-19835 GCA_035303365.1 Ornithinicoccus sp. | reverse complement strand
GCTCGCCACGGGCCGTCCGTAGGTGATGCCGTGGTAGATCTCGTCGCTGATCAGCAGGCAGCCGACGTCCTCGCACCAGCGCGCGATGGCGGCGAGCTCGGCCGGGTCGATGACGGTGCCGGTCGGGTTGGCGGGGCTGGCTACGATGAGCCCGCGTGGGGCTTCGGGCAGCGCCTCGAGCATCGCGACCGTCGGCTGGTATCGGGTGTCTGGCCCGCAGTCCAGCTCCAGCACGCGGCAGCCGAGTGCCCCGAGGGTGTTCCGGTATGCCGGATAGCCCGGTCGCGTCATCGCCACCGTGTCGCCCGGCTCGAAGGCGGCGAGGAAGAGAGTCGAGAACGCGCCTGAGCTGCCGGTCATCACGATGACGTCGTCGGGGGTGACGTCGACGTCGTACCAGTCGCGGTGGTGCTGGGCGATGGCCTCGCGGAGGGGGAGTATGCCGATCGCCGGGGTGTAGCCGAGCACCTCACCCTCGAGGGCGGCCACGGCAGCGTCACGCACCGCCTTCGGCGCCGGGGTGGAGGGCTGGCCGGCGCACAGCGAGATCGCGTCGCCGTGGGTGCGCTGCCGCTCGGCAGCGGCGGCCAGCACCTCCATCACGTAGAAGGGCTCGACGTTGCTGCGGGCTGACGGGTGGGTCATGGTTGGCAACCTACTCGTCGCCGGAGTGGGCGTGAGCGGGGCATGACCGGCGGCACGACGAGTGGACTGACGAACTGAGGGATGGGGGCGGCGTCGAGGCTGCCACCGGGGATGCCCTCTGCCAGGGCCGTGCGAGTGCCGCCTGGCTCGAGGAGCATCATCGTGAGGGTTCCTGCGGCGGAGTACGTCAGGAAGGCGCGACGGGAAAGGTTCACGGCGGCTGCCTCTGCAACGACGGTGTTGCGCTAGCCCGAAACAGGACGTCACGGGTTCTTGTCAGCAGACACGTCGTACTGCGCGTCCAGGTTTGACGCTGGTTAGATCACGCCGTACAGCCGGTCGCCTGCGTCTCCGAGTCCGGGGACGATGTAGCCCTGCTCGTTGAGCCGCTCGTCGATGGCGCCGGTGACCAGGGTGACGGGAGCCTTGATGCCGGCGACGTCCCGCTCCAGCCGCTCGATGCCCTCGGGGGCGCTGAGCAGTGTGAGCGCCGTGATGTCGTCCGCGCCGAGGTCGACGAGGTAGTGGATCGCCGCGGCCAGCGTGCCGCCGGTGGCGAGCATCGGGTCCAGCACGTAGCACTGCCGCTTGTCGAGGTCGTCCGGCAGCCGCTTGGCGTAGGTGTGCGCCTCCAGCGTCTCCTCGTTGCGGACCAGGCCGAGGAAGCCGACCTCCGCCGTCGGGAGCATCCGCATCATGCCGTCGAGCATGCCGAGGCCGGCGCGCAGGATCGGCACGACAAGAGGCTTGGGGCTGGACAGGTGGATGCCCGTCGCGGGGGCCACCGGTGTCTCGATGTGGAACGGGCTGATCCGCACCTCGCGGGTCGCCTCGTAGGCCAGGAGTGTCACCAGCTCGTCCGTCAGGCGACGGAAGGTCGGGGTGTCGGTCCGCTTGTCCCGCAGGTACGTCAGCTTGTGGGCGATCAGCGGATGGTCGGCTACGTGCACGCGCATAGGTTGGAACCTACCCGGTGTGCGCGGCGCGCCCGCCCTCGGTCAACCGTTGCCGATCAGTTCTGAGGCGCACCGTGGTCGTTAAGACCGTGCCGAGCTTCGGCAGAGCCCCGCCCAGTGACAGGCTGGGGCAGCACCAGAGGAGGAGACAGCGATGAACGGACCGAGCAACACCGGATACGCACCGGTCAACGGCCTGCAGATGTACTACGAGCTGCACGGGCCCGACTCCGGCACCCCGCTCCTGCTGCTGCACGGGGGGCTGTTCAACATCGACCTGCAGTTCGGGCCGCTGCTGCCCGGGCTGAGCCAGGACCGGCGGGTGATCGCGGCGGACTTCCAGGGTCACGGACGGACCAACGACGCGGACCGACCGCTGTCGACGGCCGGCCTGACCGCTGACGTCGTCGGGCTGCTCGAGCACCTGGGCGTCGGCCCGGTGGACGTCTTCGGCTACAGCGTCGGCGGCGCGGTGGCGCTGCAGCTGGCGATCGAGCACCCGGAGCTGGTGCGCAAGGCCATCATCTCCTCGGTCTCCTTCGACCCCTCCGGCGATCGCGGGTCGGAGAATGCGGAGGCCGTGGCCTCGATGACGGTGGACATGATCGCGGGGACGCCCATGGAGCAGGACTACCTGGCGAAGTCCCCACATCCCGACCAGCTGCAGACGCTGCTCGACAAGCTGGGTGGCTATGACACGGGTGGAGGCGGCTGGTCGGAGGAGGCGATCCGGGGGATCGCCGCTCCGACGCTCATCACGGTGGGAGACTGCGACATGGTGCGGTTGGACCACGCCGTCCGGTTCCTCAGACTGCGCGGTGGGGACGTGAACGGCGACTTCGAGGGCGTGCCGGCGTCCCAGCTGGCTGTCCTCCCGGGGACCACGCACTTCGGCGGACTGGCCAACCCCGGTCTGGTTCTCGAGATCGTGCGTCCCTTCCTGGATGCGCCGATGCCCGAGGTGGCGCAGCCGGCGGAGGCGTCACGTTGAGTCCGACACCCTCGTGGGGCGAGCAGGAGTATGCCGACTGGATGCGTCAGGCGCTCGACCTCGCCGCCGCCGCCGAGCAGGGTGGGGACGTGCCGATCGGTGCCGTGGTGGTCGATCGAGACGGCGCGGTGATCGGCCGAGGCTCCAACGTGCGGGAGGTGCTGCACGACCCCACGGGACACGCAGAGGTCGTCGCACTGCGCGAGGCCGGGGCGGCGCTGGGTGCGTGGCGGCTTGAGGGGTGCAGCCTGGTCGTCACGCTGGAACCCTGCGCGATGTGTGCCGGCGCGTCGGTGCTCGCGCGGGTCGACCGGATCGTGTTCGGCGCCTGGGATCCCAAGGCTGGCGCCTGTGGCTCGGTGTGGGATCTGCCCCGGGACCGCAGGGCGCTGCATCGACCCGAGGTGGTCGGTGGGGTGCTCGAGGAGGAGTGTGCCGCGGCCCTCGTCGATTTCTTTGGCCCCCAGCGCCTCGGGTAACCTGCCAGGCGGTGGCGTGTCCGAGCGGCCTAAGGAGCACGCCTCGAAAGCGTGTGAGGGCGCAAGCCCTCCGTGGGTTCAAATCCCACCGCCACCGCCGTGTGATGTCTCAGGACATCGGAATGGGCCGGATCTACATTTTGTGGGTCCGGCCCTTTCGTGCGTTGGGGGTCCGGGTGTGCGTCCTGGGCCGTGGTATGTGCGGTCGCGGTGGAGGGATGAGTTCCCCAAGGAGTTCGCCGGTGGCAGCGTGGCGATGCGGCGGTCGGCAGGCGGGGTGGGTGGTCGGCCCGGTAATCACGGAACGGTGATGGTGAAGGTGAACCGGGGAGAGGTTCCGTGCACGGTGCTGGTCCCGGGGGCGACCGCGCGGATCTCCCACTCGGCGGGGCCGCCCGGTGCCACGTTAACCATCGGGATGAGTAGCACGGACTCGCCGGTGACGGTGGGGTTCGCGTAGTCCGTGGAGTGGATCTGCAACGTCGCTGTCGTGTTGACGGGCATCGTGAATGCGCTGCCGTCGTCGCTGGGTGACACCCGGCGGGGGATGGGTCCCATGGTGTGTGTGGTGGGAGCTTCCGTGGTTTTGGTGGGTGGTTCCGTCGTGCCTGTGGTGGTGCTGGGAGGAGGGGCTGGTGTCGTGGAGGTGGTCTGAGCTGTCGAAGCCGAGGAGGGAGCGCCAGGCGGCGGATCCCCGCCCGCGCAGCCGGCCAGGAGGCCGGCGAGCACGAGGACGGGGAGCCGCCGCACGGCCATCGTCGGTCAGGACCCGCTCTGCAGCGCGAGCCGCTCGACGATGTCCTTCTGCGCCTTGATCTGCGCGGACGTCGACGCCGGGTTGACCCGGACCGTCTCCGCCGCGAGCATCGCTGCGCCGAAGGTGCTGTCGGCCGTGAGGTCACCATCGGTGTCGACCGGGGTGGCGAGCTTCACCGAGCCGTTGGCGAAGTTGAGCCAGGCCCCGAGCGCCATCTGGTCGAAGATGACGTGCGCAGCCGACTTCGCCGGGTTGTTCAGCACACGTTCGGCCTTCGCCCGGGTCGAGGCGTCTGTCTCCTCGTCGAAGACGAGGCTGAGCGCTCCGACGATGTCGAGGTAGCACTGCAGCTGCGCCGGGGTGAAGTTGTTTGGTGGCTTGTTGCGGTACTGGTTGAGCCACCAGCCGTGCCCCTTGGAGACGTCGGCGTTTCCGGTGATGAGCACGAGGGCGGTGTCTGCCGCCGATCCCGCGTCGTCGTCGGTCACCGTCGCCGTCAGCGTGTAGGCGCACGCGTCGCTGTAGGCGTGGGTCGCCGACAGGTCGACGTCGCGCGGCTGGACGCTGGGGCTCTTGGCAGGATCTGTCGCTGGCGGGTTGACGAGCGAGGTCTGGCTGTCGGTGTCGCCGTCGCCCCAGGCCCAGTCGAACGTCAGGTCGTCACTGCCCGGGTCGGTCGAGCCAGCCGGGACGGTCAGGTCCTCGCCCGCCTCGACGATGAGGGCAGAGACGCCGTCGTAGACCTGTTCGCCCGACATGTCGATGACCGCGGTCGGATCGACGTTGTCCACCGTCGCCACGGCGCTGCCGCAGTTGTCGGTCGTGTCGTCGTCGGCCGCGCAGACCTGCACCGTGAAGGCGCCGTTGTCGCCGTACTGGTGGTCGACCGAGAACGACAGCGTCGCATTCGGACGGGCGTTCTCCATGGTGCCGGTCAGGGGGACCGCCGCCGCGCCGTCGTCGAAGGCGATCGTCGCGGTGAGTGGGTCCAGCCACCCGGGATCGGTCACCGTCCCGGTGACGGTCACCGTGCCGCCCTCGTCGATCCCAGTGATCGGGTCGACGGTGACGACCGGTGCGACGTTGTCCACGGTCACCGTCGAGGTGTCCGTGGCCGTGAGCCCGAACTCGTCAGTGACCCGTAGCGCTACCGTGAAGATGCCGTCCTGGCCAACCGCGGTGAAGTCCGGTGACGCTCCGGTGGCGTCGTCGTACTGGCCATCGTCGTCAAGGTCCCACTCATAGCTGGTGATCGCACCGGCCGAGGGGTCAGTGCCCGTGGCCGAGCCGGTCCCGTCGAGCGTGACGTCGGTGCCCTCGTCGGTCGTGTAGCTGCCGTCAGCGTCCGCGGTGGGCAGGCAGGCGGCCGGGACGTCGTCGCTTGCCGTGGGCACGGTGTCGAGCCCTCCCGTGGAGCCGGTGCCCAGGCCGCGTCCGGCGAAGGCCGACCAGATCAGGCAGAGGTTGTCACCTCCGTCGGCCGTGATCAGCCCGTCACGGGCGTCGATGAAGGTGGGGTTCGCCGACGTCGCCTTCATCCCGTCCAGGACGAGGTCCGCCATCGGCTCGACGCCGCCGGGGAGCTGGGCCCGGATGTCGTAGATCGCCGAGGCCCAGATCTGGCCGTTGCCGTGTCCGCTGCCCGAGTTGATGTCGTAGTCCTGGAAGTCGAGGGTGGAGTTGTCATAGGCCACCGACCGGATGCCCGTCGTCGCGTTGCCGGTGACGTACTCGCCGATCACCGCGTCACCCCACTTGAGGTAGGAGATGACATCGCTCCAGCCCTCTCCGAGAGCGCCGCGCTGGTCAAGGCGGTTGTAGCCGAGGCTGCCGCCGCCCACGAGCCGGCTCGAGACGCCGTGGCCGTACTCGTGGGCGATCACGTCACCGTCCAGGTCTCCGTCACGGTAGGGACGTGACGGGGCCCACATATACATCTGCATCCGTGGGCTCGAACCGTCGCCAGGGGTGCCGAAGTTGGCGTTGTTGAGGCAACGGATGGGCACGTCGTCCCCCGGGTCGGGGGTGTTCATGTCGTTGATGCATCCGAAGTCCCACCCGTCCTGGGCCTCGGCGAGCACGGGGTCGTTGCCTGCGCCACCGCGCCCGAAGTTGTCGACCTGGAAGTTGCCGCTCGCCTCGTCGAAACCGTGCCCGTAGAGCCAGTCGTGCATGACGTTGGTGTAGTAGAAGAGCTGCGTGACCGCAGCGTCACGGTCCGCATCGAGCGCGGCCAGCGAGTCGACGTCGGCCGTCGTGCGCCACGAGTCCGTGAACGCGTAGTTGAAGTGCTGGTATTCGGCATCTCCCGAGGCCGGCGTCTGCGGCTGGTACTCGTTGTTGGCGTTGTCGTTGTCGCGGTCGAGGTAGGCGGTGACGTTGTTGCCGTCCGTCGTCCGGTCGGCCACCCAAGACCCATCCAGACCCGTGAAGGGCGTCACGACCCGGGCCGTCGCACCCGGGGCCTCGGGGTGCTGGTCGGTCCACACCGTCCCCTCGGGCCCGGCGTGGGCGTACCGGCTGGTCCGGTCGAGGATGTCGCCGGTGCCGGCGTCGACGACCGTCGCCCACCACTCCTGCCCGGACGACTCGATGTCGGTCAGCCACGCGAGCTGGATCCGTCGGCCGTGATCGGACGGGTACCAGACCAGCTCGGTCGTGACCGGCCGCTCGGCCGCGTTCCCGGTCGCGTAGACGTTCGGGAAGGACTGCTTCGCCGCTCTTCTGACATCGGCGCCGACGAGCTTGCGCTGGGCCTCGGCGCCCTGGCTGGCCGCCGCGGCGTCGAGCGCCTCGTGGGCCGTCAGCCGCGGTGTGACGCTGGCTCGACCGGCGGTGCCGGCGACAAGGTGACCGGCCGCCGACCTGACGCTGCCGTCCTCGGCGACGACGACGGTGAGGTTGGCGTCCTGGACCCTCAGGCCGTCCACGCGTTGTCCGAGGTGCACCGCGGAGGCGCCTGTGGTCAGCGTCAGCTCCTTGGCCACATAGAGGCTCTTCGCGTGGCCGGGACTGATCCCGAACTCCTTGGCGTGGGCCCTGGCATAGGCGAGGGCCACCTCCGCGGGCAGCGCCGACGTCGGGTTCGTCAGCGCGGACCGCCCGCCGCCGATGAACTCGAGGTCGCCGGTGACCGTGTCGCGCCGGATGGTCGGGTTCTCGGCGGTCGGGACCGAGTCGGGCCGGGCGGCAGAACCGGGCCCGGGATCTGGTGGATCCGCGCTCGTGGCGACGGGTGCTGACATGGTCAGCAGGAGAGTAAGTCCTGCGGCAGATGCGATGGAGCGACGGTTACGCACGATGACCTCCTGAGATGTGCGTGTATGTCGGCGCGTCCGGCCGGTGCTGTCCGGGTGATGGACTCTGACGGCCCGAGGGTGGAGCGGGGACGGGTGGTGTGGCCCGGTGGGGCCGTTGAGGCATCCGGACGCCGGTTGCGTCCGGGGTCGGGTGGCAGCGTCCGTGCGGTGGCAGGTAGCTGCGACTAGGGGTTCGGTCCTTCCGCTGCCTCGAGGACCGGTGGTCCCCGCGTGTGAGAAACCAGCCTGGACGCGGCGCGCCACCCCGGGTCTGGACTCTCACCGTCCTGGACGGTTGCCGCGGGGTGGAGGAGGCCAGGGAAGTGAGGGTCCGGCACATGCTGCCGGCCGTCCGGGAGCCATTCGCGTCCCGCGAGCCCAATGGTGCTGTGGCCAGCCCGCCAAGTGCCGCCTGATCCGTTCATGTCGGACCCCCCGTTCAACAAAACATCCTGACCCTGCCGACCCGACCTGTCAATGGTCGAGTGCCAACTGGTCTGGATAGCCGGGAGTGTTCAACCGTGGCGTCGGCGTGCCCAGCGCGACCTTCCCGACCCTGTCAGGCAGGTTCAAGCACCTTCGTGGTATCCCGCCAGGTGATGTCTTACATCGTCATGGCCACGGCCCGCACTTCGTCGATCCGGCCCTTCGTCGTCGGCTGGTAGCTGCGAGCGAACCGACAGCCAGGCCGGTCAGCCGGCTCGCTGCGCGAGGGCCGGGCGCGCCGCGGCGCGGGAGAAGAGCCACGCCGCCAGCGCGAACAGGGCGGAGAACATCGCGGTGAGGCCGAGCAGGTCCACGACCGACACGCCTTCCCGCCCCGGGACGACGGCCACGAGCGCCACCGCGGTCACAGCGACGGTGGTGAGCGCGGCGGCAGCGAGCGTGCGCGACATACCGCGGGCGCGGAACCGGGCGAGGAACGCGCCGACGACCAGGACCACGAGCACCGTCGCGTACATCAGGTCTGCGCTTCCACCCGCCCCGATGATCCCGACAGCGCCCGAACCCAGGACGAGGAGAGCGGCAGTCCCGAGCGTGACGAGGACGCCGAGACGGTATGCGGAGGTGCCAGGAGTCATGTGTCTCAGGCTACGGAGGGCGAGCGGGTCGGCGTGCGCAGGGCGTGTGAAGGTTGTGTGCAGGTAGAGGCGGCAGGTCCTGGTCAGGAGAGAGGCGGACCGGCGGGCTCGGCTCGCTGCGTCGCCACTGCGTCGAGCCCGTGACGGGTGCGCGGGTGGGCGATCGCCGCCATGAACTCGTCACGCTGCACCACGAGCAGGTCCAGTTGCGTCGTCGCCATGACGGTCGCATTGCGCACGGTGCCGCGCAGCAGCGCGATCTCACCGAAGAAGTCTCCGGCCCCAGCCGGCCATCCAGGAGTCCGTTCTTCAGGATGTCCACCTGGCCGGCCCGGATCACGAAGAACGAGCTGCCGTGTTCTCCCTGGCGCACGACCTCCGTCCCGGCCGTCACCACCCGCTGCTCGGCGCGGGCGGCGAGGTTCTCCACCGTCGCGACCGGCAGGGTCGCAAAGGGCTGCACGCCGCGCAGCAGCTCGAAGTCGGCGTCGGAGGCTGGAGCCCCCGTGTCGAGGAGCCTCCGGCCCGCGATCAGCAGCACGGCTGCTGCGGGGAGCAGCAGTCCCGAGACCACCAGTGCACCGCCCTCCCCGAGGGCGATCACGAGACCCGAGGCCACCACTGACCCGACAGCCATCACCGCGATGGTCAGAGTCTCCTGGAGCCCGTACACGCGGGCGAGGACATCCGAGGGGATGAGGCGCTGGGTCAGCGTCAGCAGAGTCACCTCGAGGACCCCGAAACCGAGTCCCAGCGCGACGAACAGGGCCACCGCAGCCCCTGCCTCGGGCCAGATAGCGACGCCCAGCAGGGGAAGTCCGCCGAGCATCAGGCCACCTGCCATCAGCCCTGCCAGGCGTCGCCGCTCGATCAGGACCGCCGCCACGACCCCACCGAGGACACCGCCGGCCCCCCAGGCTGCGCTGAGCCATCCCGCCCCCTCCTCGCCCATGCCGAGCAAGGAGATCGCCGCGACCACGAGCAGCACGTCCACGATCGCCTGGACGAACATGTCCGCGACGAGCACTCCGGTGAGCAGCCGAAGCTGCGCGCTGCGCCAGACCACCCGCACGCCGGCGAGCGACTCGTCCCGGGCGGAGGTGTGCTCGAACGGGGGAGGAGGGGTGTCGCTGGGCAGGCCAACCAGCACGAGGGCGGCGACGGCGAGGGGGACGATGGTGGCGGCGAAGGCGGCCGGGACACCTGACAGGGCGACAAGGACGCCAACCAGCAGCGACCCTGCGAGAAACGCCGCGTTGTCGAGCATGCTCCACAGGGTGTTGGCCGCGGCCAGCTCGGTCGGGTTGCGGGCGTGCACACCCAGCAGAGCCGCCTGCGTCGGCTTCTGGAGGGCGTCCGCCACGCCATATGCGGCCGCGAGCGTCAGGACAAGTCCCAGAGCACCGTCCGCCGACACTGCCGCCCAGAGTGCGGCGGCCAGGACCAGACGTGCGACCAGGCTGACCATGAGGACTCCACGCCGGGAGCGACGGTCGGCGATCATCGCCAGGCGTGGGGCGAGCAGCGCAGCGGGGATCATCCGCACCAGGGCCGCCAGCCCCACCGCGGCCGCCCCTGCGACGTCATACGCATAGAGCGCGACCAGAATGCCCAGTGCCCACCGCACGAGGGTCGCCGCCGCCCAGATGACCTCGAGCCGCAACAGGTTGCGGTTCCTCAGGGCGCTGCTGATGAACCTCACGGCCCCGCCGGTCTACCGGCATGCATCCGCGCAGCCTACCACCGGCGAACTCACGTCCGATGGGACGAATTGCGTTGTGCGAGTGATGTTTCCGAGAGCACTACTAGCGCTCCGCGAGGGTCTCCACGACGTGCCTGACGATCTGTTCCCTCGCCGGACGCGCCTCGGGGATCGGCAGGAGGGGGTATACGTGGGGCAGTCCCGCGCCCACCTGAAGTCTCACGCTGGAGCCGGCGCACTCGGCGAGCACCTGACAGTCCGGCATACAGATGTCGCGGTCCCCGACGATGACCAGGGTCGGTGGAAGCTGGTCGTGGTCGCCGAAGAGCGGGCTGACGTGCGGGTCGCGCAGGTCCCGGCCGCGGGCCCACGCGCTGGCAGCCGGCCGCAGACCGGCTCGGGTGAGCCACGGGTCGCGCGGCTCGACCGCGTCCACGGCAGGGTTGCCCATGGCCAGGTCCAGCCACGGGGCGATGAGGGTCAGACCAGCGATGCGACCGGGGTGGAGGTGGGCCTGGAGGAGCGCCAGTGTGCCACCGGCGGAGTCGCCGAGGACGTGGACGGGGCCGTGCACGACATCCAGGACCGCGCCGAGCAGGTCCATGGCGTCGCCGAGGTGGTTCCCAGGGGCCAGCCCGTACTGGGGGACGAGGGCCTCCCGGCCGGTGGCGCTCACGAGGTGGTCGATGAGCTTCCAGTGCTGGGTGGCGATTCCGTTGATGAACCCGCCGCCGTGCCAGTAGACCAGCTGGCCCCTGCTGTGGGGAGCTCCGTCCGCCGGGACGACACGGTGGACCTGCGCGCCCGCCATACGCTCGGACGTCACCCGACCCGCGAGCGAGGCCGGCGGTTCGGCGGCGGGGAGTCCCTGCGCGAGCGACCGCTCGCCGTCCTCGTGGGTGCGGTATCGGCGCTTGCGCGTGGCGCGGAGGTAGACCGAGGCGGCGTGAGCCTGCCAGCTGGGCAACGTCGTCCTCCTTCGGCTCGCGCGTGGTGTGCTGAGGGCAGTATGCCGTGCGGCGGGCAGCCGAAAGCCCCCAGCTCTGTGGAGGACTGGGGGCTCGCGCGGGGAGGTCGGCGTGTCGTCTGAGTCGCTCACTCTGCCCAGGGGTGTCCGAGCGTGAAGGTCACGGTTCCACCGTCCGCAGACGGCAGACTGGACGGGCTCTGGCACGTCACGGGCGCCGCGGGCGCGAGCTCGGCACCTCCCGCAAAGGCAGTCGCTCCTGTGGCGGCGACCGCCCCGGCGAGCAGGCCGGTCACGAGTCCGGAGATCACTCGTCTGTTGATCCAGGTCCGCGAGCTCCTCTCTGCCGGCGGGGCGGTGGCCGCTGCGGCTGCGGGGTCCTGGGGTGCGGTCTCGGTGGTGTTGTCCGTGCTCATGGGGAGCCTCCTGTGGTTGTAGGGATGCCTTTGAAGGTAGGGACGGGGAGGCCGTGGCGCATCAGGTGCCCCACCTAGTCCGCAGCAGCTCAAGCTGTATGTCGTGTGGTGGGCGCACGAAACCCCCAGATGGAGGACTGGGGGCTCGCGCGGGGAGGTCGGCTTGTCGTCTGAGTCGCTCACTCTGCCCAGGGGTGTCCGAGCGTGAAGGTCACGGTTCCACCGTCCGCAGAGGGCAGACTGGACGGGCTCCGGCACGTCACGGGCGCCGCGGGCGCGAGCTCGGCACCTCCCGCAAAGGCAGTCGCTCCTGTGGCGGCGACCGCCCCGGCGAGCAGGCCGGTCACGAGTCCGGCGAGCACTCGCCTGTTCATCAGGTCCTGCATGATCATTCTCCTCCGAGAGCACCCCGCCCGGGCGGATTGTCCGAGCTCCTGAGGTGATATCTCAACGATGACGACGGGGGGCGCTGAGCGGAATGCGACGAACCGCGTAGTTCTTGGCGCCTACGCGCTATTGCGTATTCCGCAGCGGCTGACCCAGGCGTACCTTCGAAAGGTCTTCTGTTTCCCCAGGCGGGCAAGGACCGGTCCGATGACTGATGAGCTCAGCAGCACCAGCGCGATCGACCTGTTGCGCGCCATCACCACGCTCGCCGCGAAGGACCCCCAGGACGCTGCTGCCGGGCCGGCCCTGATGGCGCGGCTCGAGCGGCTGCTCACCTGCCAGGCCGTCCTGACCGTGGCGGATGACACGTTGCGGCTCATGCCGCGACAGGTCAGCGATGTCGCGGGTGCCAGCACGGTGGTGGTCATCCAGGAACAGTTGGACGGGGTGGTTCAGGCCGAGGTGGAACTCCGGCGCGAGCCCGAGTGGCCATTCGGCGACCGCGAGGTGGTGCTGGTGGATCTGGTGCGGCCGCATGTGATGGCTTGGCTGAGGCGACTCGGCGCCCACGGTGACGGGTTGGGGGCTCCGGCCATTACGCAGCGCCAGTTCGAGATCCTGTCTCTCGTCCGGTGCGGGCTGTCGAACAAGGAGATCGGGCGTGCCCTCTCTATCTCGGAGGCCACCGTGCGCAAGCACCTGGAGAACGCCTTCGAGCGGCTCGGAGCCGTGAGCCGCGCCGGGGCGGTTGGTGCAGCATTCCCGGCGGACAGCCGAAGCGACGAGGCTCATGTCTGACCGGTCGCTCACGCCGCGTGACTTCGGGCTCTTGCGCGACATTCTGGAGCTCTCGAAGCCGGATCATCCCGAGCCGGTGCAGGAGCGTGTCTTTCAGCTCCTGGAGCACCTGGCGGCACTCATTGGCTGTGACGGCATCTCCCTGCAGGAGTTGGACTCAGTGCGCCGGTGCCGGACCTACTGTCAGGCCTACGAGGACGGGGAGAGGTGGTTGGGGCCCCCGGACGACGTCGGGGGTCAGGACCAGCCCGGTGTCGATGTCTTCTGGGACGGGTGGTGGACCTCACCCTGCAGCCTGCCTGATCGAACCGGCACCTCCGTGACGGCCTCGCTGAGATCTGTCTACGGGGAGCGTGAGTGGTTGAGATCCCCTTTGAACACCGAGTACCTCCACGTGGTTGATGAGCTGCTCGTCGGTTACCCGACCAGTGCTGGACAGAGCGCGAGGTTCCTGATTCCGCGGGACCACGGAGCGGAGTTCGGCCACCGGGAGCTCACCCTGATGGAGGGCCTCATGCCTCACCTCCGGCCTCTCGTGTTCGAGTCGGTCCGGCCAGGGAGACTGTCCAGACCGCGGATCACCAGGCGCCAGCAAGAGATCTTGAGGGCCGTCGCCCGCGGCCAGACCAACCGGGAGATCGGTCGTTCGTTGGGCATCTCAGAAGCCACCGTGCGCAAGCACCTCGAGGGCGCCTACCAGAGGCTCGGCGTGCTCAGCCGGACCGGTGCGGTGACCGTGATGTCCAGCATGAACAGCACCGCCTGACCCCGGCTGGGGTTGCGCCGCACGGCTCACCACAGGTCGACGCGCTCCAACGGGTCACCCGTATCGACGAACAACGGTGCACCGGGCCGAAGGGCGGCTCTCAGGCAGTCGAGGGCAGCGGCATACGACCGAGGGTGCCGTCCGTCCAGCGCGCCGACGCGGCAGGCGAAGGCGAGGTCGAACGGCTCCAGCTCGTCGGACAGGGTGAAGTCCTCTACGGGCGCGCACAGGGTGCTGAGGAGCCCGGCAGTGATCTCTGCGGCACAGGCAGCTTGGGTCAGCGAGATGCCCCTTGCCGAACGGTCCACGACCAGGACGTGACCGCCGGGAGCCACCGCTGCGGTGACAGCCCGCGCGGCGGCTCCCGGTGCACCGCCGATCTCGAGGACGCGCAGTCCCGGGCGCAGCGGCAGCGCGTCCACCACAGACTGCAGGCGTGGCGAGAGCGTCACAGCTCGAGGTTGGCATGCAGGCCAGTGGATCGGCCAGCAGGTTTCCGACCGGTCGGGGGCTGGCCGGGCCGCCGCTCACTCGTATGACGCCGGGCGGTGCCCCTCCTCCGTCACCAGGTGAGTCTGCGCGCCGGGGATCCGGTCGGTGTTGTGGGCGTGCACCGCGAGCCAGCCGCCGTCCGGCTGCCGCTGGACGGTGAGGCTGAGGACGCCCGTGCGCTCGCCGCCCACCTCGCCATCCGGTCCGGTCTGCCCGACCAACCGCCACCCGGCGACCACGACGGCCACGTCCTCGCCGAGCGACCTGGTGGAGACCTTGGTCAGGCTCATGGCCGAGTCGGGGAACATGTGCTCGAAGCCGTAGGCGTGGTTGAACCGGATCTGTCGCTGGCTCGTCCACCAGAAGCCGACGACGTTGACGAACGTCGCGTCCGGCGTGAACAGGGCAGCGATGGTGTCCGCGTCCCGACTGTTCCAGGCGGCGGCGAACCCGTCGGCGACACCGCGCGGTTCGCTGGGGTCGACTGCAGCGGTCATTGGTCCCGGGGTGCTCGGGCCGGGCGCTGCCGGCGGGCCGGCAGCCGGTCCAGGAGGGCCAGCACCCCGACCCGGCGCGCGACAGAGCGCAGGGGCCTGGCGAGACTGGCGCCGACGACGATCCCGAGCGCGATGGCGGCCACGATCACCGTTGTGCCCCCCACCGCGCCGATCGCCGCGTCCGGAGCCACCTCGATGCGGGTGACCGACACGAGGCCGATGGAGCCGGGAACCAGCAGCCAGAAGCTGGGGAGGAACGCGACCACGCGCGGCACCTGAGGTCGGAGGAACTCCACGACCGTGGAGACCAGGCTGGCCGCGGCGGCACCGAGGAACGCCCCGACCCACGGGGCCTCCGAGAGCAGGTTGCCGGCGCGGAGCGCGAGGAAGGTCGCCAGGATCGTCACCAGCAGCCACGGGACCATCGAGAACGACACCGACTCCATCAGCGAGATCGCGATCGTCACAATGAACACGCCCAGCAACGGGGCCCACCAGCCGAGCTCGTCCGGCCGCGCCGGGTCGAGGCGCTCGGCCGGCACACGGAGCAGCACCACGGCAGCACCGAGTCCGAGAGCGAAGAGCAGCAGCTGCGTCGTCCCGTAGCCCAGCCGGGCGGTGCCCGCCAGCATCGAGCCCGCCGCCAGCTCGGTCAGCCCGGTGACGAGCAGGGCACCGGGGAGCAGGACCGCGATCGGGGCGATCATCGTCCATAGGGGAGAGTCGACGAGGCCCTGGCCTGCGGCCCAGAACGCGATGACGGAGGCGATGAACGCCGCGAAGAACGGCGTCAGCGTCCGCACCAGCGAGCTCCGCGGGGACAGCAGCATCAGGGCAACCGTCGCGGGGGCGATGGCCGCGGCGAAGAAGACGGACGGCCAGCTCGGGGCGAGCACGAGCGCGATGCCGGCACCGGAGAGCACACCTCCAGCCAGCAGTCCGCCCTTCGGATACCGGTGCGGCTGGCGCCGCAGGGTAGCCATCCGGGCCAGCGCGTCGTCGACGCCGATGGAGCGCGTGCGCAGACCTGCCTGCAGGACCGAGACCTCGGCGAGCTGGTCCAGCCGCAGACCTCCCTCCACCCGCTCGAGTGTCGCTGGTTCCCCGGACGCCAGTGAGAAGCTGATCGCATTCGGTGAGCAGGCCACCTGCGTGCGCGGATGACCAAGTGTCTCCGCGACCTCCCGGACGTCCTCCTCGACCTCGTGGACCGGCATACCCCCGGCCAGGAGTCCAGCGCCCAGCCACGCCAAGAGCCTTCGGGTCTTGGTCTCGGGCGCTTCGAGGGTAGGCACGTCCGAATTGTCTCGCACCCATGGGGCGTCGCCGCTAGCGTCGGCACCGTGACGCGATCCTGGGTGCTTGACTCCGTCGGTGACGAGGGCTTCGAGCAGCTGGCCGAGAGCCTTCCGGGGACCGAGTTGCAGTCGCTGCTGCTGGAGGTGATGCGCCGGCGTGCCCGCCACCGCACGCCGCACGAGGTGCTCGCGCAGTATCGTCGCGACCGCTTCGTGCGCCCGGCGGCCTGCGACCCACGTGAGGGGGTCGCGATCGACGGGCACCTCTTCGCCGCAGCTGCAGACTTCGAGGGGATCGAGCTCTCGCCGGTGACCCCGCTGGGCTCGTCCTCGGTCGTTGCGCCCACCGACCAGCACCGGGTGCTGTCGGCGCTCCGAGCGACTGAGGTGGTCTCGGACCCCACCAACGTCCTCGCGCTCGAGTGCGCCGAGCGGCTGCGCACGGCGCCGCGGTCAATGGTGGACCTGGCGACGAGCCACCGCACGATCCGTGCGCAGGCGCCGCCCGACAAGCCCGGCTATGCGGCGCACTTCCGGCTCTTCGCGCTAGCCAGCGCTGGACGCGAGGGCAAGGACCACGCCGTCGCGCAGGCTGGCCTCGTCCGTCACATCACGACGATGCAGCGCGCGCTCGACCGCCTGGAGCAGCACGGCTACCGGTTCGGCGCACGGCGCATCGACGTCCTCGCAAGCGACGACCGCACAGGGCTCGCCGACCGGGTCGCGGCCGCGGTGGGCGGCACCCGCCTGCCCCTGGAGCATCCCTACTACAGCGGCGGGGTGCGCTTCATGCTGTGGGTGACGACTCCAGCCGGCGAGGAGGTCATGCTCGTCGACGGTGGGCTGTTCGACTGGGTGGCGACGCTCACCTCGAACCAGCGCAACGTCTTCGTCGCGACGGGCATGGGCTCGCAGTTGGTGGCGACTCTCTTTCGCCCCTAGGGGTGCGTGGTCGGCCGACCTGCGAGGCTGAGGACATGGGAGCCACGCCAGGACTGCCGGCCGATGTGGAGGGCGGCCAGGGCTGGGTCATCGACGGCAGCACCCTCCGGCCACGCATCACCGATCTGCGAGCGTTCCGGGAGGGGATGGCGGATGACCCTCTGGAGGAGGCGGTCGAGGCGCTCTGGTCCGGCGATCCCGCCACCGCGCGCGGCCTGCTGCTGCAGGTGGAGCCCACGGTCCGGGTGCGCGCGCTGCTCGCCGACTGCGCGAGGGACGCCGGTGCCGTGGACGACGCGCTCGAGCAGTATGCCGAGCTGCTGGCCGAGTGCATCGGCACCCCTCTCGAGCCGGTCCTGCGGCAGCACTACGGCAAGACGCTGCTGGCCGCCGGACGCGTTGAGGAAGCACTGGCAGAGTTCGAGACGGCACATGCGATGCGGATCCAGGCGGGTGCGGCCGCGGACCTGGTCGCCTCGTCCGCGCAGGCGCGTGACCGGGCCCGGCAACTCCTTTCCGCCCGGCACCAACCTCCCGGGCCCTCCCCGCGTTGAGTCACTGAGGAGGTGCCGGTGGGCGACCATGAGCAGGAGTTCGAGGCGTGGGCTGTATCCCGCCAGCGCGGCTTCCTGCGCGCGGCGATCCTGCTGACCGGTGAGCAGTCGTCGGCGGAGGATCTCGTCCAGGACGCCCTGCTCAAGGTCGCGGACCGCTGGTCCCGGCTGCGGCACGAAGCGCCGGATGCCTACGCCCGACGGATCATCTACAACGGTGCGGTGTCCCGGTGGCGGCGCTGGCGCAGGGAGGCCCCCAGCGCCGAGCTGCCGGACGCGGGAGCGCCGGGACAGAGTGAGGCGTGGCTGGCTGGTGCCGACGTCCGCGCGGCACTGCAGGCGTTGACGCCACGCCAGCGTGCGGTCGTGGTGCTGCGCTACTACGAGGACCTGTCCGAGCGGCATATCGCCGAGACCCTGGGCGTCACCACCGGCACCGTCAAGAGCCAGGCGCACGTCGCGCTGCGCCGGCTGCGCGAGGAGTTCGCGGTGCTGACTGCGGAGGAGGCCCGATGAGTGACCTGCATGAGTTCCTGGACCGCGGCGTCGCCGGCGCCACCGAGGTGGACCTCGTCGAGGGCGTATGGCGGACCGCCCGTCGCCGTCGGCGCAACCGTCGTCTGGGGGCCGGGTCGGCGGTGGCCGCCGTCGCGGTGGGCGCGATCGCCATGAGTCAGTGGGGTGGTGGGGGACCCTCACCTGAGGACCTCGCGCCGGCCGTCGAGACCACCACGACCCCCTCGCCCGTCGTAGACCAGCTGGTCGCGAACAAGCTGTTCCTCGACGGGTTGCGGGCCAGCGGGCTGCAGCTCGACTACCGCCCCCTGAAGAGCCCGACCCTGGCCGTCAGCCACGGCGCGGGGCGCGTCATCGTCGGGGAGGTCGCGGACGTGCGGCCGCAGGGAGACGACTTCGTGGTCACCATCGACGTCCAGCAGACCATCCCGGAGGGCGACGCGCTGGGCTCAGTCGACATCCTGCTCGACAGCGGCCCGTTGCACGAGGTGACACCCGCGCAGATGTCCGAGGTCGGCGGTTCCGCGCTCGTCGTGCTGCGTGACCAGGTGTCCTCGCGGGAGCGCGCCGACCCGGTCCGGCCCTACGTCGACGGGTTCTGGGTCGACGTGCCCGGCGGGATCGGCAACCCCTACACGGACTTTGCCGACATGCCCAACACCTGGCCGGCCGTCAGCTCGGTCGAGGAACTGGCCGACGTGCTCGTCGACGCCGAGCTCGCCGCCCGTCCGGAGCAGCCGCCACCTCTCCCGGTCGAGTGCTCGGCCTCGTGGCAGAACCCGCCGCCGCTCGACCCCACTGGGCTGACGCCGGCCGCGCTCGATACCGCCAACGATCTGGTCCGGCTCGCGGCGTACTGCGACGAAGAGGGCCTGATTGCCCGGGCAACCGCGGACGGCACGGACATCGCGGTCGGGGACGGCGACGTCGCCGACCAGCTGGCGACCCCGGACCCCAGCGGTGCCTATGTCCGGCTCGAGTCGACCCTGGCAGTTCCGGTGGCCAGCGATCCGGGCCTGCACGCCTTCGAGCTGGAGGGTTGGCGGGTGGTCATCGCCAGCGACGGGCGCTGGGTCGAGTTCAGCTACTCTCCCTAGCCCGCAGGGCCGGCCGCTCCAAGCCGGCCACGGGGTCGGTGATCCCGAGTGCCTCGTGCCCGTCCGTGGACAGTGAGGTGAGGGTCTCGCGGAGCTGGCGTGCCGTCATACGGATCTCGATGCGCCGGCCTGCGGGCGCGTCCCCCACCGCGAGCCCCCCGCTTCCAGCTCGGTGACCGAGCCCGACCGCCCCTATTCAGCACTTCCAGGCGGCCCAGGAGAGCCGGATCAGTGGCACCTGCAGCGGCAGCCGCCCCAGACTGACCGCGAAGGCGGCCACCGATCGGGCGTCGAGACTGCGGCGGGCTCGTCGCCCCAGGTCCAGGCTCATCTGGGCGTTCGCCGGCCAGACCGCGGTGAGGAGAGCTGCGCTCACGAGGCCGGCAGCAGGCCGGGTGCGCGGGTGCAGCAGCCCTGCGGCGCAGCCGAGTTCGGCCAGCCCGGAGACCAGCACCAGCTGCCGCGCCCGAGGCCGCAGCGGCGCTGGGACGATCGGCTCGAACGTCTGCGGCCGCAGCAGGTGGATCCCCCCTGAGACGGCGAACGGCACGATCACGAGTGGGAGGCCACGGGGCTGCATCCCCCCATTGTCAGGCGTTCTGGTTGGTATGTGATGATCGCGCCATGCGTCGCCCAACCGGCTGGCCACACGCACTGCCGCGGCCCAGGGTGCCTGAGCACTGGGACGTCGTTGTGGTGGGCTCGGGGTTCGGCGGGTCGGTCGCGGCGCTGCGCCTGGTCGAGAAGGGCTACCGCGTGCTGGTGCTCGAGGCCGGCGCCCGGTTCAGGGACGAGGACTTCGCCCGCACCTCCTTCGAGCTGCGGCGCTACCTCTTCCGCCCCGAGATCGGGTGCTACGGCATCCAGCGGATCGACACCCTGAACCACGCGATGATCCTCTCCGGCGCGGGAGTCGGGGGTGGGTCGCTGGTCTTCGCCAACACGCTCTACGAGCCGCTCAAGGAGTTCTACGACGACCGGCAGTGGGCGCACATCGCTGACTGGCGCCGCGAGCTGGCGCCCTACTACGACCAGGCCAAGCGGATGCTCGGCGTGGTCACCAACCCGACGCACACCCCGTCGGACGAGGTCCTGCGCCAGGTCGCCGAGGAGATGGGCGTCGGGCACACGTTCCGCTACGCACCGGTGGGTGTCCACTTCGGCGATGCGCCGGGCCAGGCCGCGCCAGACCCC
>DATGRS010000242.1:0-3239 GCA_035303365.1 Ornithinicoccus sp. | reverse complement strand
TCGCCGCGGGCGGCTCCGGCGTGGTCGTGCTGCCGTGCGGAGCGGGCAAGACCGTGGTGGGCGCGGCGGCGATGGCCCGGGTCGGGGCCACCACGCTGATCCTGGTGACCAACACCGTGTCGGTGCACCAGTGGCGGTCCGAGCTGCTGCGCCGCACCTCGCTCACCCCCGAGGAGATCGGCGAGTACTCGGGCTCCCGCAAGGAGATCCGTCCGGTGACCATCGCCACCTACCAGGTCATGGCGTCGCGCCGCGGGGGCGTGCACACCCACCTGGAGCTGTTCGAGGCACGGGACTGGGGGCTGGTCGTCTACGACGAGGTGCACCTGCTGCCCGCGCCGGTCTTCCGGATGACCGCCGGCCTCCAGGCGCGCCGCCGGCTGGGGCTGACGGCGACGCTGGTGCGCGAGGACGGCCGCGAGGACGACGTGTTCTCCCTGATCGGCCCCAAACGCTACGACGCGCCCTGGAAGGAGATGGAGAACCAGGGCTGGATCGCCCCGGCCGACTGCGTGGAGGTGCGGGTCGCGCTGAGCGAGTCCGAACGGCTGGCCTACGCCACCGCCGATCCGGAGGACCGCTACCGGTTCTGCGCCTCCACCGCCGCGAAGACCTCGGTGGTGCGGGAACTGGTGCGGCGGCACGCCGCCGAGCGGACGCTGGTGATCGGCTCCTACCTTGACCAGTTGGACGAGATCGGCGCGGAGTTGGGCGCACCGGTCGTCAAGGGGGACACCCCGGTGCGGGAGCGGGAGCGGCTGTTCGACGCGTTCCGGTCGGGCGAGCTGCGCCTGCTGGTGGTGTCCAAGGTCGCGAACTTCTCCGTGGACCTGCCCGAGGCGTCCGTGGCCGTCCAGATCTCCGGTTCCTTCGGCTCCCGCCAGGAGGAGGCGCAGCGGCTGGGCCGGGTGCTGCGGCCCAAGGGCGACCGCCGCTCCGCCCGCTTCTACGCGGTGGTGGCCCGCGACACCCTCGACCAGGACTACGCGGCCCACCGTCAGCGCTTCCTCGCCGAACAGGGCTACGCCTACCGGATCGTCGACGCCGACGACGTGCTGGCGGGCGGCGACCTCTGACCGCGGCGACCCTGTCCCCGGTGCCGCCACCGGCCGCGCTGACGGCCCTGGGGGCAGGGTCGCCGAGTTTTCCGGAAAAGGGGAGGGCCGCGGCGTCCGGGGCGGGTCACCCCGGGCGCCGCGGCCCTCATCCGGTTGTGCCGGAAGCCGTGGTCGGGCGGAGAGGCGGGAGGGTCAGACCGTCTCCTTGGGCTGCTCCCCCTCCTTCTTCGCCGACTGGAGCAGGAGCTGGGCGACGTCCATGACCTCCACGGACTCGGCCGCCTCCTTCTTCGCCTTCTTCTCGTTGACCGCGTCGCTCACCATGACCTGGCAGAACGGGCAGCCGGTGGCGATCAGGTCCGGCTTGGTGGACAGCGCCTCCTCGACCCGCTCGGTGTTGATGCGCTTGCCGATGCGCTCCTCCATCCACATGCGCGCACCGCCGGCGCCGCAGCAGAAGCTGCGCTCCCGGTTGCGGGGCATCTCGGTCTTGTTGACCCCGGGCACGCCGGTGATCAGCTCACGCGGCGGCTCGTAGATCTTGTTGTGGCGACCGAGGAAGCAGGGGTCGTGGTAGGTGACGTTCTTGTCCACCCGCTCGATCGGCGCCAGGCGCCCCTCCTTGACCAGCTGGGCGAGCAGCTTGGTGTGGTGGACCACCTCGTAGTTGCCGCCGAGCTGCGGGTACTCGTTGCCCAGGGTGTTGAAGCAGTGCGGGCAGGTGACGACGATCCTGGTCGCGCCGACCTCGTTGAGCGTCTCGATGTTCTGCTGGGCGAGCATCTGGAAGACGAACTCCATGCCCAGGCGGCGCGCCGAGTCGCCGGTGCACATCTCCATGCCGCCCAGCACCGCGTACTTGACGCCCGCGATGTGCAGCAGCTCCGCGACCGCCTTCGTGGTCTTCTTCGCGCGGTCCTCCAGCGCGCCCGCGCAGCCCACCCAGAACAGGTACTCGGTGCCCTCGGGCAGCTTGTCCTCGACGACGGGGACCTCGAAGTCGACCTCGGAGATCCAGTCCATGCGCTTGGACTCGCTCATCCCCCACGGGTTGCCCTTGTTCTCGAGGTTCTTGAGCAGGGTGTTGGCCTCGGAGGGGAAGCTGGACTCGATCATGACCTGGTAGCGGCGCATGTCGAGGATGTGGTCGATGTGCTCGATGTCCACCGGGCACTGCTCCACGCAGGCGCCGCAGTTGGTGCAGGACCACAGCACGTCGGGGTGGATGACGCCGTTCTCCTCCTCGGTGCCCACCAGGGGGCGGCTGAGCAGGGCCAGCACGTCGTCGTGGAGGTCGGGGGTCTCCTCGGTGAGCCCCTGCATCAGGTACGGGGCCTTGGCGTAGGCGTGCTCCCGCAGGTCCATGACCAGCTTCTTGGGAGACAGCGGCTTGCCGGTGTTCCAGGCCGGGCACTGCGACTGGCAGCGGCCGCACTCGGTGCAGGTGGTGAAGTCGAGCAGGCCCTTCCAGGTGAAGTCCTCGATCTTGCCGACACCGAACGGGTCCTCGTCGGGGTCGGCCTCCTCGAAGTCCAGCGGCTCGCCGTCCTTGTTGAGCATCTGCTTGGCCGGGCCGAGCGCGGCCGAGCCGTCGGCGTTGCGCTTGAAGTAGATGTTGACCGGCGCGGTGAAGCGGTGCCAGGCCACGCCCATGGTCAGGAACACGCCGATGGCGATGAAGAACAGCCAGGAGATGATCAGCTTGAAGGCCGCGACGGAGGCCAGCAGGGGTTCGCTGGCCGGGAGGACCGCGCCGAACGCGTGCGAGACCGGGGTGGCCCACACCGGGAAGGGGAAGTCGCTCATGGCGACCTTGACGCCGCGGATCACGAAGATCGAGACCAGCAGGGCGATGATGTAGGCCTCGACGTAGTAGGCCGTCCAGTGTCGGGAGTTGGCGAACTTGGACCTGCGGCCCAGGACGCGCGGCCCGCGCAGCTGGCGGTAGATCGTCAGCCCGATGATGCCGGCGAGGCTCAGGGCTGCGATGACCTCGATGAACAGGCCGTAGATCGTCCAGTCGTGGATGATCGGCAGGTGGAAGCGCGGGTCCCACACCTCGCCGTGCGCCTCGGCCACCGTGAACACCAGTGCCGGGAACGACACCATGATGAACCAGTGGGCGATGCCGATCCAGCGCCACTTGAGCATGCGTGTGTGACCGACGGTCTCGATCAGCGT
>DATGRS010000241.1:0-9628 GCA_035303365.1 Ornithinicoccus sp. | reverse complement strand
ACGTGCGCGAGGGGGGAGTTGAACCCCCACGCCCTTTCGGGCACACGGACCTGAACCGTGCGCGTCTGCCTATTCCGCCACTCGCGCGAGTGCCGAGCAAGGTTAGCACGCGGCCGCAGCGCTTCCCGCATCGGCGCTGGTCGCTCGCCAGCACCCGGAACCGCGTCGGCAGCACGCGCGTTGCTCCACCAGCACCCCACCCCGGCGAGGTCCCCTCCTGGGCTGGGTGTCCCAAGTACGATCAAGGTGGCCACCTGCCCTTCCTGCGCCGCGCGCGGACGGGCACCGACCAGCGAAGGGAGTGTCGTGGGTTTCGTCGACCGCGTCGAGCGCGGCCTGGAGCGCGCGATCAAGGCGCCGTTCGCCAAGGTGTTCAAGGCCGAGGTCCAACCCGTCGAGATCGCCTCCGCCATGCGCGGAGCGATGGACGAGCGGGCCGCCGTGCTCGGTCCGGGTCGCACCATGGTGCCCAACGTCTTCACCATCGAGCTGGCCACCACCGACTACGAGCGGCTCTCCTCCTATGACACCGCGCTGACCGACGAGCTGGTCGCCGCCGCCGAGGACCACGCTGACGCACAGCGCTACACGCCGGCCGGCCGGGTCGAGGTCCGGCTGCTGTCCGACGAGGAGCTCGAGACCGGCATCTTCCGGGTCCGCCCGGCCAGCAAGAACAGCAGACGCCAGGGTCAGCGGCCGCCCCAGCCGGGCCCGCAACGGGACGACCGCCGTATGCCGCCGGGCCAGTCACGCCCGCCCGGCCAGTCACGCCCGCCGGTCCGGCCCTCCGACGACGACCCCAACGCCCGGTTCCGTCCCCCCGGCCCGCCGCGCTCGGCGGGCCCGCGGCAGGCCCCACCCGGCCTGGGTGCCGCGGCTGCCGTCGCCGCGCGGCAGGGGCAGCCCGCCGGTGGCCCCCCGTCATACGCACCTCCGGGTGGTCGCGGTCCCACGACCCGGGAGTTCCCCACGTCACCGCCGCGCTCACAGCGACCGGTCAGCGGTCGCGGACCGCGTCCGTGGCTCGATCTGAACGGTCGCGCCCACGCCCTCACCGCGGCCGTGACCGTGATCGGACGCGACGCCTCGGCCGACCTGGTGATCGATGACCCGAGTGCCTCCCGCCGCCACGCGGAGATCCGCATCACCCACGACGGGCCGCACCAGCAGGTGCTCGTGCGGGACATGGGCTCGACCAACGGCACCTATCTCAACGGGGACCAGGTCGGGACCGAGCAGCTCAGCGAGGGCGACCGCCTGACCGTCGGCAGCACCACGCTCATCTTCCACGCGGAAGGCGGGCGATGAGCGAGCTGACCCTCAACATCATCCGGCTGGGGATCCTGGCGCTGCTGTGGGCCTTCGTCTTCAGCGTGGCCGGGGCGCTGCGCGGTGACCTCTACGGGACGCGGGTGCTGACCCGCACCGGCGGTCGTGCCGAGCGTCAGCCGCGGCCACAGCGCGCGGTGCGCCGTGGCCCGAGCACGCTGGTTGTCGTCGCGGGGAGCCTGCGTGGCACCACCCTGCCGCTCAACGAGGGCGGGCTGCTCGTGGGGCGCAACCCGGAGTGCTCGCTGGTCCTCACCGACGACTACGCTTCCGGCCGGCACCTGAGGATCTACCTCGGGCCGGACGGCGTCTGGTATGCCGACGACCTCAACTCCACGAACGGGACCTTCATCAACAACCAGCGGATCGGCACCGGACACCCGCTCGACGCCGGCACCCAGATCAGGATCGGTCAGACCGTCCTCGAGCTGCAGCGGTAACCGCCGATGGTCGCGTTGCGCTATGCCGCCCGATCCCACCTGGGTCTGGGCACCAAGAGCCGGAATGAGGACTCGGCCTACGCCGGCCCCGAGCTGTTGGTGCTGTGCGACGGCATGGGGGGACACGCCGCCGGTGATGTCGCCAGCTCCCTCGTGGTCGGCGAGCTGGTCCACCTGGACGGCGAGAGCCACGGCGGGGACGACATGTCGCAGGTCCTTGAGCAGGCCGTGGTCGCGGCCAACGAGCGCCTGGCCGAGGTCGCGGACGAGTCCGAGAGCACCGAGGGCATGGGGACCACCTGCATCGCGATGATGCGCTCGGGCACCAAGCTGGCCGTCGCCAATATCGGTGACTCGCGCGCCTACCTGCGGCGGGGCACGAGGGTCACCCAGATCACCAAGGACCACAGCTTCGTCCAGCAGCTCCTGGACGAGGGACGGATCTCCGAGGAGGAGGCGCTGCACCACCCGCAGCGCTCGCTGGTCACCCGCGTCCTCACGGGCCGGCCTGAGGACCACCCCGACCTCAGCATGCGCGAGCTGCGGCTGGGCGACCGGCTGCTGCTCGCCTCCGACGGCCTGACCGACTACGTGGCCGAGTCAACGGTCGCCGAGCTGCTGCGCAGCGAGGGCTCTCCGGGTGAGGTCGCCGACCAGCTCATCGCGATCTCGCTGCGCGCCTCCGCACGGGACAACGTCACGGTCATCGTCGCCGACGTGCTGCCGGCCACAGAGGGCGGCACCACCGAACCGCAGGTCGTGGGCGCTGCGAGCGAGCGGCGCGGCAACCAGCTGCTGACGCCGATGACACCCGCCGAGAAGGCCGCCGCGCTGGACCGCACCGTGCACGGCGCCGACGCGGCCCCGGAGCTGGCCGAGGAGTCCGGTGGTGGCGGGGTGACCACCTGGATGCGACGCACCCTGGTGGGGCTCGCCATACTCGCCGTCGTCGCCCTCGGGGCGTGGGCAACCTATGACTGGTCCCAGCGGCAGTACTTCGTCGGCGAGGCGAACGGCAACGTCACGATCTTCCGCGGGGTGAGCCAGGACCTGGGCCCGTTCGTCCTCTCCCAAGCGGACGAGGAGACAGACATCGAGCTGGAGACGCTGCCGGCGCACTACCGCACCCGAGTGGTCAACACGCTCACCGCGGACGACCGCGCCGATGCTGAGCGGATCGTGGCCGAGCTGCGCGGGTTGGCGCTGCCCAGGTGCAGCGACGTGATCGGGCTGCCCTTGCCCGGTGACACCGAGAGCAGCACGGCCGGACCGGACGGGACCCAGGGCACCGCAGGTCCAGACGACGCCCAGGCCACCACCGCTGGCCCGGACGGCGCGGCCACGACCTCCCCGAGCACGCCGGCCCCCGAGCCGCTTCCCGCCCCCGTGGACTGCGTGCCGTGACCACGATCACCACCTTCCGACCCCGCACCGGGCGGACGACGGAGCTCGTGCTGCTCCTGTTCGCCAACGCGATCGTGCTGCTCGCCTACGTCAACGTCGGGCTGGCGGTGAAGGACGAGGTCCCGCCGAAGCTGATGCTGCACGGCGGGCTGCTGCTCGGATTCACCATCGCCTTCCACCTGGTGCTGCGGTGGAGGGCGAAGTATGCCGACCCGCTCCTCCTGCCGATCGCCACCCTGCTCAACGGGTTGGGCCTGGTGATGATCCTGCGGCTGGACTACGCAGCGGGGCGGGACGTGGGGAGCCTGGTCGCCAGCCGGCAGCTGCTCTGGAGCGCCCTGGGCATCACGCTGGCCGCCGTCGTGCTCTTCCTGGTGCGCGACCACCGGGCGCTGAAGCGCTACACCTACATCGCGATGGTGGCCGGGTTCGTCCTGCTCCTGCTGCCGATGCTGCCGGTCATCGGCCACGAGGAGAACGGCTCGCGGCTGTGGATCCGCATCGGCACGTTCAGCTTCCAACCCGGTGAGGTGGCCAAGATCGCGCTCACCGTGTTCTTCGCGGGCTACCTGGTCGCCACGCGGGACGCGCTGTCCCTGGTGGGGCGACGGTTCCTCGGCCTCCAGCTGCCGCGCGGCCGCGACCTGGGTCCGCTGCTCGCCGCCTGGGGGCTGTCCGTGCTCATCCTGGTCGCCCAGCGCGACCTCGGCTCCTCGCTGCTGTTCTTCGGCCTGTTCGTCGCCATGCTCTATGTCGCGACCGAGCGGGTGAGCTGGATCATCATCGGGCTGCTGCTCTTCTCGGCCGGCGCCGTCGTCGCCTGGCGGCTCTTCGGTCACGTGCAGACCCGCGTCGACCTGTGGCTGGACCCGTTCGACCCGTCCGCATCCTCCGACCAGGTCGCCAAGGGGCTCATGGGGATGGGGCACGGCGGGCTCTTCGGCACCGGGCTCGGTGAGGGCTACCCCCACCTGACCTACTTCGCCAACAGCGACTACATCTTTGCCAGCTTCGCCGAGGAGCTCGGCCTGATCGGCGTCTTCGCCATGCTCATGCTCTATGCGCTCCTGGTCGAGCGCGGGCTGAGGACCGCGATCGGCTCGCGGGAGGGTTTCGGCAAGCTGCTCGCGGTCGGCCTGGCCTTCTCGATCGGCCTGCAGGTCTTCGTCGTCGTGGGCGGCCTGACCCGGGTCATCCCGCTGACCGGTCTGACCACGCCGTTCCTGTCCTCCGGGGGGTCCTCGCTGATCGCGAACTGGATCATCGTCGCGCTCCTCCTGCGGATCAGCGACCACGCCCGGCGGCCCGTGGGGGAGCGGGTCACCGACCCCGCCCCCGTCGGTGCCGGCGCGGCCGCCGGAGGTGACCGGTGAACGCACCCATCCGTCGCCTCGCGGTCGTCGTGTTCATGATGTTCGCATCGCTGCTGGTCAGCACCACGATCATCCAGTTCTTCCAGGCCGACGAGCTCCGTGAGATGGCCGGCAACCGGCGCACCCTCCTCGACGAGTACGGTCGCGAGCGCGGGGCGATCCTGGTCGGCAGCACACCGGTCGCGGAGTCCGAGCCCACCGACGACGACCTGCAGTGGATCCGCACCTACAGTCAGGGTCGGCGCTACTCGCACATCACCGGCTACTACTCCTTCACCTACGGTCCGGGACCGGGGCTGGAGCGATCAGAGAACGCGCTCCTCGCCGGGTCCGCCGACTCGTTGTTCTACCGGCGGATCCCCGACGTGATCACCGGGCGGGAGCCCACCGGTGCGACGCTCGAGCTCACCATCGACGCAGAGGTCCAGCGTGCGGCCTCCGAGGCCCTGGGTGACCGACGAGGTGCGGTCGTCGCCCTGGACCCGCGCACCGGTGCCATCCTCGCGATGGTCAGCCACCCGACATACGACCCCAACGCACTGTCCTCCCACAACCTGAGCGCCGTGCAGGAGGCCTACGTGTCGCTGAACGAGGACTCCTCCCGGCCGTTGATCAACCGGGCGACCGGCGGTGACCTCTACCCGCCCGGCTCGACCTTCAAGCTGGTCGTCGCGGCGGCCGCCCTGGAGTCCAACGAGTTCGACCGCGACAGCGAGCTGCCCTCCCCGAGGCGCTACACGCTGCCGGGCACAAGCACGTCGATCCCCAACTTCGGCGGCTCCGCGTGCAGCGGCGGTGACACCACCAGCCTGTTCGACTCGGTGCGGGTGTCGTGCAACACCTCCTTCGCGTGGCTGGCCGGCGAGCTGGGCGCGGATCGGCTGAACGCCCAGGCGGAGGCCTTCGGCTTCGGCCAGGCGATGCAGGTGCCCTTGCCGGTGACGCCGAGCCGCTATCCGGCGGACGCCGACGAGGCGCAGGTCGGGCTGACCGGCATCGGGCAGTATGACGTGCGCGTCACCCCCATGCAGGTCGCCATGATCAGCGCCGGGATCGCCAACGACGGCTCGGTGATGGAGCCCTATCTGGTCGACACCGTCCGGGACAAGGACCTGGACCCGATCGACACGCGGACCGCCCGGGAGCTCAGCAACCCGATCTCGCCGGCGACCGCGCAGGAGCTCACCGACATGATGGTCGCCGTGGTCGAGTCCGGCTCCGGGTGGGCCGCCGCCGTGCCGGGCGTCCAGGTGGCGGGTAAGACCGGGACCGCGGAGTACGGCACCTCCGGTGCGGCCCACGCGTGGTTCACTGGGTTCGCGCCGGCGGATGACCCGACCATCGCCGTGGCCGTGGTCGTGGAGAGCGCGACGGATGACTGGACCGGCGAGACCGGCGGCGTGGTCGCCGCACCGATCGCCCAGGCGGTCCTTGAGGCAGGAGTCAATCGATGAGCGAGGAAGCGCTGGTCCTCGGCGGCCGGTACGAGGTCGGCGAGCTGATCGGTCGCGGCGGCATGGCAGAGGTCCACAAGGGCCATGACCTGCGCCTCGGCCGGACCGTGGCCATCAAGATCCTGCGGACCGACCTGGCCAGAGACACCTCGTTCCTGGCCCGCTTCCGCCGCGAGGCGCAGGCCGCCGCCGGCCTCAACCACCCCGCGATCGTCGCGGTCTACGACTCGGGCGAACAGGAGATGCGCGAGAGCGGTGGCGCTCCCGTGTCGGTGCCGTTCATCGTGATGGAGCTCGTCGAGGGACAGACGCTGCGCGACATCCTCAACCAGGAGAAGGTCCTGGACCCCGACGAGGCAGCGCGCGTCACGGCTTCCGTGCTCGCGGCGCTCGACTACTCGCACGAGCGTGGGCTGGTCCACCGCGACATCAAGCCGGCCAACGTGATGGTGACCCGCGGCGGCGCCGTCAAGGTGATGGACTTCGGCATCGCCCGGGCCCTGGCGGACACCGCCGCCACCATGACCCAGACCCAGTCGGTGCTGGGCACGGCGCGCTACCTGTCGCCCGAGCAGGCCCAGGGCGAGGACGTCGACGCGCGCTCCGACCTGTACTCCACCGGCTGCCTCCTCTACGAGCTGCTGACCGGGCGCACCCCGTTCGTCGGCGACCCCGTGTCCCTCGTCTACCAGCACCTGGGTGAGCAGGCCAAGGCACCATCGGCGTTCCAGAGCGACCTGTCCGAGTCGCTGGACGCCATCACGCTGCACGCCCTGCGCAAGTCTCCCGACGAGCGCTACCAGTCCGCCGCCGAGTTCCGGTCCGACCTCAACGCCGCCCGCGCCGGTGAGCCGGTCAGCGAGGCTGCCATGGTGTCGCTCGGCGCTGTCGGCGGTTCACCCGACGTGCTCTCCGGCGGCGCCGTGCCGCCCTCCGGCTTCGACACCCAGCCCGTCTACGGGCCGGGAGAGCCGACTCCCCGACGAGCCCGGCGGGACGCACAGACCGGCGTGCTCCCGGCATACGCGGATGAGGGCTATGAGCGGACCGACGAGATTCCGGTCCGTGAGCAGCGGCACTCCGGCGGCTGGCTGGTGCTCTCCGTGCTCGCCCTGCTGGCCCTGGCCGGCATCGGCTGGGTCGTCTACCAGGCCCTCGGCCCCGGTGAGGACGACGTGGTCATGGTGGCCGTGCCGCACGTTATCGGGGACACCGAGGCGGACGCCGAGGCGAAGATCCGGGAGCGCAACCTCACGGTGGGCGAACCTGTGCTGCAGGCCGACGACCAGCCGGCAGGCACCGTGATCGGCCAGGACCCGGCGGCCAACACGCAGGTGCGAGAGGAGTCGGAGGTGGTGCTCACCGTGTCCAGCGGCCCCGAGTCCATCGTGATCCCGGACGTCGAGGGCATGGATGAGGACTCGGCGCGGACGGTCCTCGAGGGCCGGGAGCTGACCGTCGCCGAGGAGGTCATCGAGGAGGACAACCCGGAGTATGACGAGGGCATCGTCACCCGGACGGAACCCGGCGAGGGCACCCCGGTCTCGCCGGACGATCCAGTGACGCTCGTCGTGGCCAGTGGCAAGACGGAGGTGCCGGACGTCGAGGGCAAGGACATCGTCGACGCCACCGTGGAGCTGCGTAGCGCGCGGCTGGTGACGATCCGCGATGAGGAGGAGCGCAGCGACGTCGAACCCGGGACGGTGCTGTCCCAGTCGGTTGAGGCGGGCCAGGTTGTCGACTACGACACGGAGGTCACCCTCGTCGTCGCAATCCGGCCGCCCGAGGTCATCGTCGAGACCGTGACGCCAGAGCCGACCTCCGAGCCGACCGAGCCCGAGCCCACGACTGAGCCCGAGCCCACGACTGAGCCCGAACCGACCACGGACCCAGAGCCCACCGACGACCCGACCGACGACCCACCGAGTGAGACCCTGCCCGTGGAACCGCCCGGACGCCGGGACTGAGCCCGAGCCGCTGACGCATAGCCCACGCGCGGCTGCTAGCGCTCGAGCGGGCCTTCCCGAGTCGGCTCCGGGCGGGGTCCGAGCGGGCTCGCGTGCTGCGCGCGCACGGTGCCCGTGAACGCGGGCAGCTCGGTCTCGCCGATGTCGCTCACCTCGTAGCCAAGGCCCAGGATCTCGGCCCACGCCGCGTAGTTGCTGACCGTGGGGTCGTCCGCCAGCACGCGCATCATCGTCCCGGGGTGGCCGATGGCGGTGATCGTGTAGGGCGGCGAGTACACCCGTCCCTGGAGGTACAGGGTGTTGCCGACACAGCGGACCGCGCTGGTCGCGATGATCCGCTGGTCCTGCACCATCATCGCCTCGGCACCACCGGCCCACAGGGCGTTGATGACGCCCTGCACGTCCTGCTGGTGGACGACGACGTCGTCCACGGTGTAGCCCTGGGGCAGTGTCTCCAGCGTGTAGCCGGCGTCATCCAGCACGACCTGGACGGCGGGGCCCCGGACGGCCGCGGTCCCCACGATCGGAGCGATGGAGTCTGCTGCTCCAGCGGCGACGGGTCGACCGCGGTCACCGATCTCGTCGATCTCCGTCTGGAGCGTGGCAGCCCGATCGGCCAACTGCTCGACCGCCGTGTTTCGCTCGGTGATCAGACCAGCCAGCGACTCGGGATGGCTTTCTAGGGACTCGTTCTCCGCGAGCGCGGCGGACGTGCCGAAGAGCAGCCCCGCTCCCAGCGCCATGATGGGGACCAGGACTCGCCACAGGCCGCTGTGACCCGACCGGGCCTCGTCCTGCTGCGTCATGTCTTCCCCAGGGTTTCGTGTGAGTCCCAGCGTAACCGGCCGGGCCAGTATCCTGTGAGCGGACGCAACCGGGCTGCCCGGTCGCGCAGCCGGGCGGCACACGGTCGCGCCGGTCGCCCCCAACGTCAGGAGTTGTCGTGCCGGAGTCAAAGGGCCGCGCCAAGCCCAAGCCCCGCGCCAGTAAGAAGCCCGTCGACGTCGCCGCACCGCCGCAGGTCAACGCGCCGTGGTTCGTCCCGGTGATGGTCGGCCTGATGGTGTTCGGGGTGCTGTGGGTGACGGTCTTCTATGTCACCAGCGGCGACTGGCCGGTCCCGGGGATCGGCTACTGGAACCTGGTGGTGGGCCTCGGTGCCATCATGGCGGGCTTCATGATGTCGACCCGCTGGCGCTGAAGCCACTTATCCCCAAGTTATCCACAGGCTGGGGATAACTACACGGGTGTTATTCACAGGCCGCGGACGCGCCGCTCGTGCATTCGGGTGCAGGCAACAACCCCTCCCAACGCCCGCCTGAGAAGGGGGCGCTCAGCCTGAGAAGGGGGCCCTCAGCCCCAGAACCCGGCCCTCAGCCCCAGAACCCGGCGCTCGGCCCGAGAACCGGGCCCTCAGCCCGAGAACCCGGCCCTCAGCCCCAGGCGATTCATCGGGTTAGGCGACACCTTCTCGGGTCGGGCGACACCTTCTCGGGTCGGGCGAACTCCACGAGTCGCATGGTCTCTGGGGGCCGCCCGTGTCTGTCCCGTGAGCCGCTGAGCACGACGACAGTGGGCGGCAGCCACCGGGGTGGCTGCCGCCCACTGCTCTCGGCGGTTGTGGTCCGCTCAGGGGAGGTCGGTCTCGCGATCGCTGGAGT
>DATGRS010000240.1:0-16751 GCA_035303365.1 Ornithinicoccus sp. | reverse complement strand
ACTCCAGCGCGACCGGCTCACAACCTCACGCCGGCTCTTCGGACAAGCCACTTCCCGGACCCGCCACCACCCACCCTACGACCGCATTGCCACCCGCCTCTTGACTTAGAGAGGACCCGGTTGAGTGATGTCACGACCATGCTCGTCCTGCACAGCTTGGTCCCCCACCCAACGCGGAAGAGACCCACCGCCGGGCTACCGGCGCGTCTGTCGACGCTACGTCTCAAGATGGCAGCGGAGCACTTCAGGCCAGGGCGGAAGAGCGCAGGTCAACGGCGCGGTAGGGCCTCGTCCTCAGAAGCCGCTGGGGGTGCTGTACTCGATCTTGGGGCAGGTGTTCATCACGACCATAAGCCCGGCGTCCTTGGCCCGCTGCGCAGCCGCCTCGTCGACCACGCCCAGCTGCATCCAGACCGCCGAGATCGAGAGGCGCTCCGCCTGCTCGATGGCCTGGTCGACGACGGCGCCGACCCGCGAGGAGTTGACGAAGCAGTCGACCACGTCGACCTTCGTCCCGTCGGGGATGTCGGCCAGACTGGCATAGCCCTCCTCGCCCAGGGCCGTCTCGGTGCGCGGGTGCACCGGGATGACCCGGTGGCCAAGCTCGTGCTGCAGGAAGCGGGCCACGCCGTATGCGGTGCGGGTGGTGTTGGCGGACAGCCCCACCACCGCCCAGGTGCCCTTCGTGTGCAGTAGGCGGGTGATGACGCTGTCGTCGTTGCGGTGCCGTCGACGTGTCTCGGTCATGGGTCCAGTATCCCGCCTCGGTGAACGACGACTGACCCTGCCCCCGGCGCGTGCCCGGCGGGCCAGGAGGCACGAGCGGACCGTGCGACATACGGTGACGGGATGCGATTTGGAATCTTCGTGCCGCAAGGCTGGCGGATGGACCTGCACGGCATCGACACCGCAGACCAGTGGAAGGTGATGCACGACCTCGCCGTCCGTGCCGACGAGCAGCCAGCCTGGGAGTCCATCTGGGTCTATGACCACTTCCACACGACGCCCGAGCCCAGCGAGGACCCGTGCCACGAGGCGTGGACGCTGATGGCGGCGTTCGCCGCGAGTACCTCCAGGGTCCGGCTCGGGCAGATGTGCACCTGCATGAGCTATCGCAACCCCGCCTACCTGGCCAAGGTCGCCGCCACCACCGACGTCGTGTCCGGCGGTCGCGTGGAGATGGGGATCGGCGCCGGGTGGTACGAGCACGAGTGGCGGGCCTACGGCTACGGTTTCCCGCGGGCAGGGGAGCGGCTGGCCCGCCTGCGTGAGGGCGTCGAGATCTTCCGCCAGTCCTGGACCACGGGCAGCGCCACGCTCGACGGGAAGCACTACCAGGTCGACGGCGCCATGTGCTTCCCCCGCCCGCTGCAAGGGACCAGCCACCCAGGGTCGCAGGCCAACGGCATCCCGATGTGGGTCGCGGGCGGCGGTGAGCAGAAGACGCTACGGATCGCGGCCGAGTATGCCGACTACACCAACTTCTTCGGCGACCTTGAGGGCTTCAGGCACAAGTCGGACGTGCTCGCAGGGCACTGCAAGGACATCGGCCGCGACTTCGACAGCATCGTCCGCAGCTCCAACTACAACACCGCCGTCGGTCGGGACGAGGCAGAGGTCGAGGAGCGACTGCGGTGGCTCAAGGACCATCTCGTGCGGACCGGGCAGAGCGCGGAGAAGGCGGAGCAGGCCATCGCGAGCATGCGCAGGCAGCCAGCAGTCGGCACGCCCGAGCAGGTGGTCGAGAAGATGGGGGCGCTGCGAGATGCCGGCCTCGGTTACGCGATCCACTACTTCGCCGAGGCTGCCTACGACACGTCGGGCATCGAGCTCTTCGAGAACGAGGTCATCCCGGCCCTGGCGGGATAGCCGCCATGAGCGAGGGCGCGGTGATGGGGCTCCTCGGAGGTCCGATGCTGGCAATGGCCTCCTTCGTCATCCCCTTTCTGACCCGCTCGGCCGTCGACGGTGGCCTAGGCCGCAACGCGGTGGCGGGCATCCGGACCCCTTCGACGATGGCCTCCGAGCGGGCCTGGGTCGCCGGCCACCGGGCGGTGCTGCGAACGAGCCGGATGGTTGGCTGGGTTGGCCTGGCCTGCGCCGTCCTGCTGACCGCGTCGGCGTTCCTCTCGCAGGGCGAGCAACCGCACTGGACGTCCATCGTGCTGTTCGCCATCGGGTATGGCGTGGTCGTGGGTGGCGCGCTCTGGTGCGCCGTCGTCGCCAGCCGGGCCGCGAGGGCGGCGGAGGCTAGGGCCGCAGGCCCCCCGGACAGCGGGTGACCCCTGCCCTGGCTGTGTCTGGTCGACGACCGACGGGTAGGTAGGCTTCCGCCATGAGCGACTTCGACCTGTTCCGCATCTCCGAGGACCACCAGGCACTGCGTGAGGCGGTGCGCGAGGTCAGCGAGAACAAGATCGCGCCCTACGCCGCAGCGGTCGACGAGGAGAGCCGCTTCCCGCAGGAGGCCCTCGACGCACTGCAGGCCACCGACTTCCACGCGCCGCACATCGCCGAGGAGTATGACGGCGTGGGCGCCGACGCGCTCGCGACCAGCATCGTCATCGAGGAGGTCTCCCGGGTCTGTGCCTCCTCCGGGCTCATCCCCGCGGTCAACAAGTTGGGGACGATGCCGCTGATCCTCGCGGCCAGCGACGAGGTCAAGAACAAGTACCTGCCGCCGGTCGCTCGCGGCGAGGCGATGTTCTCCTACGGCCTGTCCGAGGCGGGCGCCGGCAGCGACACCGCCGGGATGAAGTGCAAGGCCATCGAGCAGCCGGACGGCACGTTCCTGCTCAACGGGCAGAAGTCCTGGATCACCAACGCCGGTGTGTCGGAGTACTACACCGTCCTGGCCGTCACCGACCCGGATGGGGAGCGCGGGCGCAACGTCACCGCCTTCGTCGTCGAGAAGTCCGACGAGGGGTTCACCTTCGGGGAGCCCGAGAGGAAGCTCGGCATCAAGGGCTCGCCGACCCGCGAGCTGCACTTCGACAACTGCTCCATCCCCGCCGACCGGATGGTCGGCGCCCGCGGTGAGGGACTGAAGATCGCGCTGCGCACCCTCGACCACACGCGCGTCACGATCGGCGCCCAGGCCGTCGGGATCGCGCAGGGCGCGCTCGACTTCGCCGTCGGCTACGTCAAGGAGCGTCAGCAGTTCGGCAAGGCGATCGCCGAGTTCCAGGGCGTGCAGTTCATGCTCGCGGACATGGCCATGAAGCTGGAGACCGCGCGCCAGATGGTCTACGTGGCCGCCGCCAAGTCCGAGCGCAACGACCCGGACCTGCCGTTCTTCGGCGCCGCCGCCAAGTGCTACGCCTCCGACGCGGCGATGGAGATCACCACCGACGCGGTGCAGCTGCTCGGCGGCTACGGCTACACCAAGGACTTCCCGGTCGAGCGGATGATGCGCGACGCCAAGATCACCCAGATCTATGAGGGCACGAACCAGATCCAGCGCATCGTGATGGCGCGCCAGCTGCTCAAGGGCTGACCCACGGTGGCCAGGCCAGGCCGGCCGGAGGTGATCGTCCGGGCTGCCCGACCGCATGAGTATGCCGCGATCGGCCGGCTCCTGGTCGCCGCCTACGGGCCCAGCGGGATGCCTCCTGACGAGGGCTACTGGGAGTCACTGCGGGACACCGCGGCGCGCACCCGGGACGCGGAGGTCTGGGTGGCCGAGGTCGACGGGCGTCTCGCCGGCACGGTGACCTGGGCCGGCACCGGGTCGGGCCAGCGGGAGATCGCCTCCGAGGGCGAGGCCGAGTTCCGCATGCTGGCTGTCGACCCTGCGCGGCAGGGCCGGGGCATCGGGCGTGCGCTGGTGGAGGCCGTGGTCGGGCGTGCCAGAGCCGACGGCTACACCGCCCTCGTGATGTCGAGCTCCACCTGGATGACGACGGCCCACCGGATGTATGAGCAGGTCGGCTTCGTCCGCCTCCCCGACCGCGACTGGACGCCCGCCCCTGGCATCGACCTCATCGCCTACGGCCTCACGCTCTGACCGAAGCTCGTTGAGGCAAACCGGTGGCTTTCCGGCCCGGACTCCGCGATCCTGCAGTCATGACTGACGCGCACTGGGAGGAGATCGCCGATCTCGCCAAACGGCTCGAGGAGCAGGAAGACTTCTCCGGGATCCTGCGCGTCACCCGCGGCGCCGACGTGGTCTACGAATCGTGCCACGGCCTCGCCAACCGGGCTGACGGCATCCCCGTGCGCCGGAGGACCCGGTTCGCGACCGCCTCGCTGAGCAAGATGTTCACCGCGGTCGGTGTGCTGGACGCCGTCGGACGCGGGGAGGTGGGCCTGGACGACTCGGTCGTCGATGTGCTCCCGGCGCGCAAGCGCCCGAGCACCCTGCGGCCGGACGTCCGGGTGCACCACCTGCTGGAGCACACGTCCGGGATCGCCGACTACGCCGAGGAGGACGAGGAGCTCCCGGGCTACCAGCCGGACTACGGCGCCATCTGGACGGACCTGCCCTCCTACTCGGTGCGTGACTACGTGGCACTGCTGCCCCTCTTCGGTGACCTGCCACCGCTGCGCCCGCCGGGGGAGGAGTACCACTACAGCAACGCCGGCTACGTGCTCCTCGGCATACTCCTCGCGGAGGTCTCCGGGATGCCGTTCGGGCGGGCCGTCGAGTCGCGGGTGTTCGGGCCGGCGGGCATGCGCTCGAGCGGCTACCTGGCCATGGACGAGGTCCACAGCGACGTCGCCACCGGCTATCTGCCGCCCGCAGCACCGGGAGATCCGTGGCGCACCAACATCTACTCGGTCCCTGCCGTGGGAGGCGGTGACGGGGGTGCGCTGGTCACCGCCGAGGACGTGGAGCGGTTCCTGCGTGCGGTCAACAGCGGAGGCGTATGGCGGGGCGTCACCCGCGAACTGGTGCTCACCCCGCGTGTATCCCAGGAGGGCCGCTGGTCGGGCGGCTACGGCGTGGAGATCCGTGACGACGGTGTCTTCGGCAAGGACGGCGGCGATCCGGGCACCTCGGCGATCTCGCGGTACCAACCCGCGACCGACACCACCATCGTGCTGCTGGCCAATGTCGAGTGGGACGTCGTGCCTGGCATCGTCGAGCTGGCGAACAGCCTGATCGACGCCGGGCTGTCGGCCTGAGAACTAGGAGGACTGCCGTGAGCCATCAGGAAGACCGCGTGAGCGCGTTCCGCGAGCTCCACGAGACCGGATGCTTCGTCATGCCGAACCCGTGGGACGTCGGGAGCGCGCAGGTGCTGGCGCAGCTGGGCTTCCCGGCCCTCGCGACGACCAGCGCCGGGTTCGCCTGGACGCTCGGGCGGCCGGACAACGGGGTGAACCTTGACGAGATGCTCGCTCACCTGGCCACCATCGCGGCAGCTGTCGATCTCCCGGTGAATGCCGACTTCGAGGGCGGCTTCGCCCTGGAGCCGGACCAGGTGGCCGTCAACGTGGGACGTGCCTGCGAGACCGGCATCGCCGGCCTGTCCATCGAGGACTCCTCCGGCGACTCCTCGGACCCTCTCATCGACTTCGACCTGGCGGTGGCTCGGGTCACGGCAGCGCGCCAGGCGATCGGCGAGAGCCGCACCGGTGTGCTGCTGACCGCCCGTTCCGAGGGCTTTGTCGTGGGCCGCCCCGACCTGGCGGAGACGATCCGTCGGTTGCAGGCGTTCGCCGAGGCCGGCGCGGACTGCCTCTACGCACCACGGATCACCACCGCCGACGAGGTGTCGGCCATCGTCACTGCCGTGGCACCGAAACCGGTGAACGTGCTGATCAACGCTCCCTTCCTGACCGTGACGGAGGCGGCGGCGCTGGGCGTCCGGCGGATCAGCGTCGGGGGGACCCTGGCTCGTGCCGCGTGGGGCGGTTTCCTCCAGGTCGCTCACGAGATCGCTGAGGACGGCACGTTCTCCGGCTTCCAGAACCTCCCGGACGTGGACGCCCGGCTGCGCCACATCCACGACGGCTCAGCAAAGGGGTGAGCCATGACGACAGGTCTGTGCGACGCGAGCGGTGCGGAGGAGATCCACCGCCCGTTCCGCTCCAGGTGCGGCGAGGGCGCGCAGCTGGTGTAGGGCGTGGCGGACGGGGACGCCGCCCACGTCCAGCGCGAGATCGATGTCCCTTCGGTGCCCGGACGCAAGGCGACGCCGAAGGGCAGGACGTTTGCCATGCTGGGTGCCATCTGGCGGCACAGCCCGACGGCGGGCGGGAGTGGCAGTGCAAGCATCGGCCGCCACCTGTCAGGCTGATCTGCCTCTGGTCCGGCCGGTCCTCCGACGAGGCCCAGCAGGCTGCGCTCACCCCCAGATAGTTCCCGTAGACAGTCTGGCGGCCGCGCTGCCCGCTGCGCTCCGCCAGGTCACGGGCGTGTAACGAAGCGGCGACACGCCGGATGTGACCTTCCCAAAATCCCCACACTCCATCACATTGCTGAACACTGCCTGTGACAGAAGTGACAGGTGGGACATATGTGACCAAGAGGCCGCCCGCTGGGTGGCAGGGACGAGAAGGAGTTGTGATGATCAGCAACAAGACTCGCAGCGGCGCGGCCGCGGCGGCAGGGGCCATCGCGCTCCTCGTGACTGGTGCCGGTGCTGCCTTTGCCGACGTACCGCATCCTGGGAGCCCCGAGGCCAACCAGCCCGAGTACTGGGAGACCTTCCTCGAGGTCGCCGGCTACACGGATGTCTCGTGCGAGAAGGTCGAGGACGACTACGACGAGGCCAGCTGGACCGCAGACCAGGACTGGGCTGCGGTCATCCTCAAGGCCGGTTCAGACCAGTCCACCGACGGAGCCGCCAACGACATCTTCTATGACGTGCTGAGCGGCGCAATCCTCACGCACGCCTCGGGCAAGGACATCTCGCACGTCATCGCGTGCCTCGGGGTCGAGCCGGAGGAGCCGGGTGAGCCGGGTGAGCCGGGTGAGCCGGGGGAGCCGGGGGAGCCGGGTGAGCCGGGTGAGCCGAACCCACCCATTGAGACTGACGGCCCGGCTCAGGCGCCCGGCATGGGCGCCGGATTGATCGGTGGGCTCGCTGCCCTGGCCGGCGGCACCGCGCTCCTTGCGGCCGGCGTCCGGCGCCGCACCGGCGAGAAGTGACCCGGAGGGGTAGGTCCGACGGCTTCGGCCGAGGACCTGCGCCTGCCCGACGTCCCGCGGTGGCCGGCTCCGGCCGGCCACCGCGGGGCCCGTCCGCCGACAGAGGCCCCCGCGACCGGCGTCCACTCTCCGCTCGGCAGCGTGCGATCTACCGCCGGCGCCGCCTCGCGGTGTCCGGGCTCGGGCTCATCCTGGTCGGTGTGCTGACCCTGGGTGTCCAGGGCGCCCACGCGCTCATCTCCGGACTGGTCGCACCCGACACGCCAGCCGCGCCGGTCGCGGCGGAAGCTCTGGACCCCTCCGAGACCCCGGTGCGCCTGGACATCCCCACGGCGGGGATCAGTGTCCCGCTGAGCGGTGCCGGGCTCACCGAGGACGGCGAGATCAACCCGCCCCAGGGCGAGGTCACGTGGTACACCGGCCACGACCGCGCCACCCCCGGCCGCCTCGGAACGGCCGTGATCGCCGGGCACGTGAGCTACTACAGCGAACCGGACGTCTTCGCTGACCTGGATCAGGTGGCTGACGGCGACAAGGTCACGATCACCTTCGCCGACGGGGTGACGCTGGAGATGGACATCGTCAGCACGCACCTGGTGGACAAGGACGAGCTCCAGAGCTCCGACCTGGTCTGGGGCGACCAGAAGGACAGCCGCCGACTCGCGATCGTGACCTGCGACGAGACCCTCGGCTTCGGCGAGGACGGGCACCGCAAGGCCAACTTCGTGGCCATCGCGCAGCTCGGCTGACCCGGACGACCCGGCGGCTGCCCGGACGCCACGGTCGACACGGCATACTCAGCCTGCCGGAAGTTGCGAGATGCGCGGGAGCGGAGTGGTTCATGACCTGGTTCGAGGCCTTTGGCTGGCTCGGCTCCGTGCTGGTCGTCGTCTCCCTGACGCTGTCGAACCTGCGCCGCTTCCGCACCACCAACCTCATCGGCTCGGTCATCGCGACCATCTACAACGCCGCCATCGAGATCTGGCCGTTCGCGGCGATGAACGGGGCGATCGCGCTCATCAACATCTACTGGCTGATCCGGCTCCACCGCGAGCGATTCGTCGCCCGCACCTACAACGTCCTGCGGGCCGACCTGTCGGACGACGTCGTCCAGCACACCCTGCAGCAGCACCGGGGCGAGATCGCGACCTTCTATCCCGGGTTCGACGCGGGGGCCGCCGACGAAGGGCGCCACGCCTTCCTGGTGGTCACGGGGGACATCACCGCGGGCCTCGTGGTGCTGCGGCGGACGGGTGAACAGTCGGCGGAGGTCGAGGTGGACTTCGTAACCAAGGCCTACCGTGACTACAGCCCGGGGGAGTTCGTCTACCAGGACAGCGGCGTGATGCAGACCCTCGGGTTGCGCCGCGTCACGGTCCCGCAGGGTGCGGCGCGCGACGAGAGGTATTTCGAGAAGGTCGGCTTCGTCGCCGGGTCGGACGGGCTGGTCCTGCCGGTCCCGGAGCGCTAGGCCCCGACCGTCCGCACCGCTGCGAGCACGGCAGCGGCGAGGTCGGCGTCGGAGGCCTCCGGCACGCAGCGCAGGTCCAGCAGCAACTCGCCCGCCTCGACCCGACCGACCACGCACGGGATGCCCGTCCGGAGCGGCAGCGCGAGTTCCTCGGGAAGGGCCACCGCCCACCCGGAGAGCCTGACGCCGGGAGCGCCGCCGCCGCCGACGACCCCGTCGTGCCGGCGCAGCCTCCCACCGACCTGCTCGGCCAGCGCCTCAGCCCGCCGGCGAAGGGCACCCACGTCGGCGGTCCGGTAGGAGGTCACCGGCGGCGGCCCACCATGCAGGGTCGCCTCGAGTGCCGCCAGGGTGAGCTTGTCCACCCGCAGCGCCCGGGCCATGGGGTGCCGCCTGAGCCTGCCGACCAGCTGCGGCTGACCGAGCAGCAGACCCGCCTGCGGCCCGCCAAGCAGCTTGTCGCCGCTGGCGGTGACCAGCGCGGCGCCGTCCCGCAGGGCGGTGGTCGCGTCCGGCTCGTCCGGCAGCGCGAGGTCGGGAGCGAGCAGCCCGGAGCCGATGTCGGCCACGACCGGCACCCCCAGATCGCTGAGCTCCGGCACGCCGACGCGGCCGGTGAAACCCTCCACCCGGAAGTTGCTCGGGTGGATCTTGACGATGGCGGCGGTCCTCGGCCCGATCGCACCGGCGTAGTCGGCCCGTGACGTCCGGTTGGTGGTGCCCACCTCCCGCAGTCGGGCACCGGTCGAGGCCATCAGATCGGGCAGCCGGAAGCCGTCGCCGATCTCCACCAGCTCACCCCGGCTGACCACCACCTCGTCTCCCTGCCCGGCCAGCGCGGTGACCGCAAGCAGGAGTGCCGCAGCCCCGTTGTTGACCACCATCGCATCGGTGCCCTCAGGGAGCCGGTCACGCAGCGCGGCGACCACCCCCGCGCCGCGCGGTCCTCTCCGTCCCGTGTGCACGTCATACTCCAGGTCGGTGTAGGCCGCGGCCCGCACGACCGCGGCGATCGCGCTGTCCGACAACGGCGCCCGGCCAAGATTGGTGTGCACGACCACGCCGGTGGCGTTCAGCACGGGCCGGGTCGTGCTCACGGCCGGAAGGGCGTCGATCGCGGCGTCCAGCACGTCCTCGGGTGCGATGAGACCGGTCCGCGCCCGCTCCTGCGCCCCGCGCAACGCCGCGAGTATGCCGTCCCGCCCCAACCCGCGGCCCGCTTCGGTCAGGCGCGGATCGGCGAGCAGCTGGTCGGTGCGGGGGATGCGGCGGCGCGGGTCCTCGTGCGGCACGGGTTCACCTCCTGGTGTGGTGCCTTGAACCCTAGCCACAGCCGCGCAGCGCCGGGAGTCCTCCGGGCGGTCGCCGGGCGAAGGTGCACAAAGCCAAAGAAGTCCTTGACATATGGAAAAACCAAAGATACCTTTGGCAGATGCACGTCACCGACCCACGCGCACTGCGCGCCATGGCACACCCGCTGCGGCTCGACCTGATCGAGTTCCTGGGCACCAGCGGACCTGCCACGGCAGCGGAGTGCGGCCGCCAGCTCGGCTCCACCCAGGCGAGCTGCTCCTACCACCTGCGCCAGCTGGCGAGGTACGGCTTCGTCGAGCAGGCGGAGGAGCGCGTGGACAGCCGCGAGAGGCCGTGGCAGCTGACCGACCTGGAGCAGCGGTGGTCCGGCGCCGAGCGCAGCCCGGCCACCGACGAGCTCGAGCGCGTCTTCGTCCAGCGCGAGGCGGATCGGATCCTGGCGTGGCACAGCGAGAGCGCGCGGCAGCCCGAGGACTGGCAGGACGCCAGCTTCGTCGGTGGCGCCACCGTGCCGCTGACCGCCGAGGAGCTGCTCCGGGTGCGCGACGAGCTGCGCGCCGTGCTGGAGCCCTACGTCGCCAGGCTGGCCGACCCGGCCCACCGGCCGGACGGCCACCGTTTCGTCCGCATCATGCTCGCCGGCACCCCCGCCGGCACCGACCCCGAGAGGACCAGCTCATGAGCGCCGACCTGACCACCGCAACCACCGAAGGCAGTGCCACCGAGACCGACACCGTCGTCCCGACCGCCGCTGGCGACCTGGGCGCCATCGTCCGTGTCCCAGGCCCAGGCGTCCTGCCCGGAGTCGTCCTCGTCGACGGGTCGGGTGACGGCGACCGGCACGACTGGGGCGGTTGGCCAGAGTGGATCGCGGACGCGGGAGCCGTCGTCCTACGGCACGACAAGCCCGGCTGCGGCGGGTCGCCCGGGCGCTGGACCGACCAGTCGCTCGAGGACCGCGCCAGAGAGTCGTTGGCGGCAGTCCGGGTCCTTCGGGCGCACCCCGCGACGGCTGGCCAGCCGATCGGGCTCTACGGGATCAGCCAGGGTGGCTGGGTCGCCCTCATCGCGGCGGCGCTCGCCCCGGAGGAGGTGGACTTCATCATCTGCCACTCCGGCCCGGGGACGACGCCCGCGGCGCAGGAGCGGGCCCGGATCGAGACCTGGCTGCGCGACGAGGGCCACGACGACGAGGCCGTCCACGAGGCGATGGGCTGGGTCGACACGAGGGCCGACCGGCTCAGGCACGGGACCTCCGCCGCGTCGATCCTGCAGGAGCAGGCCGCCTTCAGCGACCGTGCCTGGTTCGCCACGGCCACGTTCGTCTACGACACGGTCGAGGGACTGGACTTCATCGCGCGCATCCTGGACTTCGACCCGACGACGGTCATGCCGCAGGTCCGCTGCCCACTGCTGGTCCTGTTCGGCGGTGACGACACGGTCGTCCCGGCCCAGACCAGCCTCCGAGCCTTCGCCGAGCACCTCCCGCCCCATCACGGTCACGGCTTCGCGGTGTTCCCGAGAGCCAACCACGGGCTCTTCGTGGCGGACCCTGACCCCGACGTGCCGCGCCGTGAGCAGCTCGCACCGGCCTACCTGCCGACGCTCAACGCATTCCTGGCCGAGCGCAGCGTCACGCAGGACACGACGAGCGCGGCCTGAACGAGTGGCGGAGGCGGATGGGAATCGAACCCACCTGACCCAGATCCTGGGTCACGCCGGTGTTGAAGACCGGGGGGCCCACCAGGTGCCCGTACGCCTCCGAGGACACGCTAACCCGAGTGGGTGAGGCGTGCCCTCGGAGGTCTGGGGACGGCGCTGCGTCAGCGGACGATCTCGACCGCGCACTTCGCGTGATGGAGCAGCGCCCGGCTGGTCGATCCGAGCAGCAGGCTCCTGAGGTCTCCGCGGCCACGTGCTCCGACAACCAGCATTGCGGCATCTGCCGACGCGTCCGCCAGGACGTCCTGCGGCCTGCCCTCCAGGACCTGGGTCGTCACGGTCAGTCCCGGTTGCTCCTGCAGTGCCTCGCGCTTGGCGTCCTCAGCGAACTTTGTGGCCCACTCGGTGCTCTTCTCCGCGGCCTGCTCCATGGACATGTAGCCGCCCACCGGCATCCCCTGACCGCCGAAGTAGGGGAACTCCCAGACCGTGAGGATCTCCAGCGGCGCGTTGCGGCGTCCGGCGATGTTCGCTGCGTGCTTGACCGCCCGCGTGGCGCTGGGCGACCCGTCGCTGGCGACCGAGACCCGGTGCTCGGGGCCGGGCTGGGGGCAGGGACCGGACGGGATCACGGTGACCGGGCACTGGGCGTGCGTGGCAACGTGGAAGGCGGTGGATCCGAGCAGGATGCCCGCGATCCGGCCGTGGCCCGTGTTGCCCACCACGATCTGGCGCGCGTCAGCCGACAGCTCCTCCAGGGTCAGGGCCGGGCTGCTCAGCGAGACGTTCTGGGTCACCTCCACGTCCGGAGCCACCTCCCGCGCGAGCTCCACGCCCCGCTCGGCTACCTTGGTCGCGGCCTCCTGGGCCAGGTCCGGCGTCCAGAACCCGACCGAGGCATCCGGGATGTAGCGCATCCGGTCGGCGGCGTTCACCACCAGCAGCTGCGCGCCCTGTGCCTCCGCGGCATGCGCCGCCCACGTGACAGCGCGTCCCGCCACGTCCGAACCATCAAAACCGACAACGATCGGGCCTGCACTGTTCATCTCGACTCCTCTGTGGGTTGCGTGGCTCCACCATGCCCGGAACCGTCCATGTCGGCTAGGGCCGAAGGTCCCACGTGACAGACTCGACACGGTGAGCAACAACTCCGACCAGGCGTATGTCGCGCCGCGGCTGACGCAGTTCGCGGCCGGTGGGGGGTGCGCCTGCAAGATCCCGGCCGGGCTCCTGGAGCGGTTGGTCTCGGGGCTGCCGGTAGGTGGTGGACCCGAGCCGGCAGCACGGGTGCTGGTCGGCACGGAGCACGGCGACGACGGTGGCGTCGTCCAGGTCCGTGACGACCTTGCCGTCATCAGCACGGCCGACTTCTTCACCCCGGTTCTCGACGACCCCTACGACTTCGGGAGGGTCGCGGCAGCGAACGCCCTGTCCGACGTCTACGCCATGGGCGGGAGCCCAGTGATGGCTGTCAACCTGGTGGGCTGGCCACGGTCGGTCCTCCCGGAGCAGGCACTGGCCGACGTCCTGCGTGGCGGGGCCGACGTCCTCGCCGAGGCTGGGTGCCCCCTGGTGGGCGGCCACTCCATCGACGACCCGGAGCCGAAGTACGGTCTCGCGGTGACGGGTGTGGCGCATCCTGACCACATCCTGCGGAACGACACCGCAACGCCCGGCCTGCCGCTCACCCTCACCAAGCCGCTGGGGATCGGTGTGCTGAACAGCTGGCACAAGCAGACCGGGCAACGATCGGAGGCGGCGATCGAGGCGATGACGACCCTCAACGCCACTGCCGCGCAGGCCGCACTGGACTCCGGTCTGCGGACCGCCACGGACATCACCGGTTTCGGGTTGCTCGGTCACCTGCACAAGATGATGCGTGCCTCGGGCACGACGGCGCGGGTGGACGTCGGCGCGGTCCCCTACCTGGAGGGGGCTCGACGGGCCGCGGCCGAGGGGTGCGTCAGCGGGGGGACCAGGCGCAACCTGGAGTGGGTCCGCCCGCACCTCGGCCAGCCGGATCTCGACGAGCTGGAGCTGCTGCTTCTGGCGGACGCGCAGACGAGCGGGGGGCTGCTGCTCGTGGGGGAGGTCGACGTGCCCGGAGCCGTGGTGATCGGTGAGGTGCTGCCCGGCCGGGGCGAGCACACCATCGAGCTGGCCTGACCGCGGCGTATGCGGTCGCGGATGTGTGAGTCCTGACTGGCGCCCGGCCGGCTGCTCAGGCGGGCACCGCGACCAGATGGGCCTTGACGACGAGCAGCTCCTCGACCGGAATCGCATCGAAGGGCGGAACGAGGGTGAGGCCCTCGAGCTCGGCCTCCTTGCGGGAGGTCAGGCGCTCGCGAGTGATCCGCCATCCCGCGCCCTCGAGGAGCCGGCGGTAGTCGCCCACCTGCAGGCGGTTCTGGTAGCCGAGCTGGTTGTTCGCCAGCCGCCACCTGGCGGGGGACTGGGTGAGGAAGTGGAACTCGCTGATGCGCGGGTCAAACCCTGCGTAGTGGTCGGCGAGGTCGACATAGTGACTCATCCGGGCCTCGGGGGCGCAGACCCGCCGGAACTCGCGGAAGATCCCGTGCAGCACCTCGGGCGGGATGTGCTCGAGGGTGTTGTTGGAGACGAGCAGGCTTGCGCCGTGCGACTCGGGGAGTCGTGACAGGTCCCTCGCGTCGGCGATCCTCGGGTGGATCCCCAGCGGCTCGAGGAGCTGGGACGAGGAGTCCGGCAGGGGCTGCGCCAGGAGCTCGCGCAGCCGGTCCAGCCGCTCCACACAACCTGTCTCGATGCGTCCCGACGCCTCGAGGTCGCTGAGCATCTGCATAGCCAGTCGCACCCGCTGGGGGTCCAGGTGCTTGCCCTTGTCGATAGTGATGACGTCGCCGCCGTGGACCGCCAGGCCGAGCGGCACGATCGGGAACCATCCCGTGCCGATCTCGATGGCCCTGGTGCGGCGCAGCGGTCTGCCGCCGGGGTTGCCCACGGCCCTTAGGTGCTGCTTCACGTGCGTCCACTTGGACAGGAAGTAGTCCTCCGTGAGAAACGCGCGACGGCGCCGCCGGACCGCATCATCGAGCCGGCCTGACCCCGGGAGGAGCGACAGCGCCCCCTGGCTGGCGGCCTTCAACCACCAGCGGTCCAGGGCGGGCGCGCTCACGGCTCGATCGACAAGGGCGTGCCGGCGCGCAGGGCCTCGAAGAGCGCGTCCGCCTTGGCCTCGTCCCACAGCACGCTCGAGCCTGCTGCGGTCTGGTAGTTGGCGTCCGCGACAGGGACGGTGAGGGACTGCCCGTCGCCGTTCGAGATCGACCGCATGGCCAGCGCGATCCGGCCGGTCTCCCACAGGGAGGTGTCCTCGCCCAGGGCGAGCGCGGAGCCGGTGGCCGTCCCCACGCTGTGCAGGCGCCACGGCACCAGCACCGTGTCGGGCTTGGCCATCTCGTGGATCAGGGCCGCGAGGAACTCGCGCTGCCGCTCTACCCGGCCGAGGTCGCCACGTGGGTCGCTGTAGCGCATCCGCACGTAGTTGAGCGCCTCCTTGCCCTCGAGCATCTGGCAGCCGGCCGGGAGGTCGAGCCGCGTCTTCTCGTCCTGCACCGGCTCGTCCAGACACATCTCCACTCCACCGACGATGCCCACCACCTCGACGAAGCCACCGAAGCCGATCTCGAGGTAACCGTCGACCCGGAGCCCGGTCGCTTGCTCGACCGCGTCCACCAGCAGGCTCGGCCCGTCGATCGCGTAGGCGGCGTTGATCTTGTTCTGACCGTGGCCAGGGATCTCCACGTAGGAGTCCCGAGGGATCGACAGCAGCAGAGGCTGCCCTCCGTCCGGAAGGTGCAGCAGCATGATGGTGTCGGCCCGCGCCCCCTCGGTGTGGCCGGTCACGAGGTCGTTGCGCTCCTCCCGGCTGAGGTCCTCACGACTGTCCGTCCCTACCAGGAGGAAGGTGCTTCCCGACCCTCCAGCCGGACGCGCAGAGTTTGTGGGGGTGGAGTCCACCCGGTCGATGGAGTTCCAGATGCTGCCCACCGCCCAGATCATCGCGCCCACGTAGACCAGGACCAGCAGCATCAGGAACACGAGGAACCGACGGAACCGGTAGCGCCCGCGGGACGGGCGGCGCGGCGGCCTCCCGCCCCCGCGAGAGGGCGGGCCGTAGCCGTCACCGGACCGGCCACGGCCCCGCGGCCGGGGTGCCTCGCCATACTCCACCTCGGTCCACTCCTCGTCGGCGAAGTCGTCGTCGGAGTAGCCGTAGTCGGCCGCGGTCGCCCGGCGGCCTCGCGGCAGCTCGCGCGTCTGGTCGTCCCACCCCTCGTCGTATGACGGGTCCTGCCAGTCGTCGTAGTCGGACCTGGCGTCACGCGACCGGGCGCCACCGGCGCGCCCACGCGGGGTGCGGGGCATGGGGCGGGTCCAGTCGTCCTGCGGGTCGTTCGGCACGCCGACAGACTAGGCGGTGCGACTGGGCATCCCGAGACGCCCACGCCGAACGCCATGGTCGGCAGCGTCGTGAGGGCCGACACAGGTAGCCTCGGCGGCGTGACGAATCCGCACCCGCCGGTCTCCGTGATCATGCCGATCCTCAACGAGGAGCGCCACCTCGGGGACGCTGTCGCATCCGTGCTCGCGCAGGACTATCCCGGCGAGCTCGAGATCGTCGTCGCCATCGGGCCCAGCCACGACCGCACCCAGCTGGTGGCCGAGGAGCTCGCCGCAGCCGACCCGCGCATCACGTTGGTGGAGAACCCATCCGGACGGACCCCGGACGGTCTCAACGCGGCGCTGGCCGGCGCCCGGCACGAGATCATCGTCCGGATGGACGGTCACGGTGAGCTGTCCAAGGGATACATCCGCACGGCGGTGCAGCTGCTCGAGGAGACCGGCGCGGCCAACGTGGGCGGCATCATGCTCGCGGAGGGGCAGACGGACTTTGAGCGCGCCGTCGCCGCCGCCATGCGCTCACCGTTGGGAGTTGGCGGCGCCCGGTTCCACGTCGGGGGGCAGGCCGGGCCCGCCGAGACCGTCTTCCTCGGGGCGTTCCGGCGGGACTGGCTGCGCCGGGTGGGTGGCTACGACACCTCGTATGCGCGTGCCCAGGACTGGGAGATGAACTGGCGGATCCGGCAGCTGGGGGGTGTCGTCTGGTTCACTCCCGAGCTGACCGTGACCTACCGCCCGCGTCCCGACCTGCGTGCCCTGGCC
>DATGRS010000239.1:0-2719 GCA_035303365.1 Ornithinicoccus sp. | reverse complement strand
CCACCGAGCTGGCTCATGAGCACTCGGCGTGGGTGCACGTCGACGGCGCGTTCGGGCTCTGGGCGGCCGCCAGCCCGTCGCTGCGGCACCTCGTCGACGGGGTAGGGCTGGCGGACTCCTGGGGCTGCGACGGGCACAAGTGGCTCAACGTCCCATACGACTCCGGCTTCGCGTTCTGCTCCCGCCCGGAGGTGCAGACCGCCGCGATGTCCTACACCGCGTCCTACCTCACCGGATCCGGCGCCGCCCCCGGGGCCGGTGACTTCACCGCCGAGTCGTCCCGACGGGCGCGCGGCTTCGCCGTGTGGGCCGCCCTGCAGGAGCTGGGGCGACAGGGCGTCGCCGACCTGGTGGACCGCTGTTGCAGCCACGCCCGTCGCTTCGCGGACTCGTTGGGTAGCGCGGGGCTGGAGGTCGTCAACGACGTCGTGCTCAACCAGGTGCTGGTCGACTTCGGGGGTGAGGGACCAGAGGCCGACGCCCGCACGGACGCCGTCATCGCCCGGATCCAGCAGGAGGGCACATGCTGGATGGGCGGCACGACCTGGCGCGGACGACGGCTGATGCGGATCGCGGTGTCCAACTACCTCACGAGCACCGACGACGTGGACGCGTCCGTGGCTGCCGTCCTGCGGGCCGTCAGGGAGGCCGCCTAGAGTCGGGGCATGCGCGCGATCACGATCCCGGAGCCGGGCGAGGCGGAGGCACTCGTCCTCGCCGACGTCGCGGCTCCGGCGGTCGGCCGTGGCGAGGTGCTCCTCGACGTGGTGGCCGCCGGCCTAAACCGCGCCGACATCATGCAGCGCAAGGGGTTCTACCCGCCGCCCGAGGGTGAGTCCGAGCTCCCCGGGCTCGAGGTCAGCGGGACCATCGCAGAGGTCGGGGACGGCGTCGACGACTGGTCGGTCGGCGACCAGGTCTGCGCTCTGCTGAGCGGGGGCGGTTATGCCGAGCAGGTGGTGGTGCCGGCCGGTCAGGTCCTTCCAGTGCCCCAGGGCGTGGACCTGCGCGACGCCGCCGCTCTGCCGGAGGTGGCGTGCACCGTCTGGAGCAACGTCTTCCTCACCGCCAACCTCCAGCCAGGAGAAGTGCTCCTCGTGCACGGCGGCTCCAGCGGCATCGGCACCATGGCGATCCAGCTGGCCCGCGAGGTTGGGGCGCGGGTCTTCGTCACCGCGGGCTCGGACGAAAAGCTCAGGGCGTGCGCAGAGCTCGGGGCGGAACAGCTGATCAACTACCGCGAGCAGGACTTCGTGGAAGTGGTGCGCGAGGGGACGAACGGCGCCGGCGCCAACGTCATCCTGGACGTCGTGGGCGCGAAGTATCTGGGCCGCAACCTCGCGGCGCTCGCGAATGGTGGCCGCCTGGTGGTCATCGGTCTGCAGGGCGGCCGCAAGGCCGAGCTCGACCTCGGCACCCTGCTCAGCAAGCGAGCGGCCATCATCGCCACCTCCCTGCGGGCCCGGCCACAGGCTGAGAAGGCCACGATCGTGGCAGCTGTCCGTGAGCACGTCTGGCCGCTTGTCGCGGCGGGCCGGGTGCGACCGGTCATCCACCAGCGGTTCGCTCTGGCCGACGCGGCGGACGCGCACCGGCTGATGGAGCAGAGCAGCCATATCGGCAAGATCCTGCTCGACGTCGAAAGGACGACCTGATGAGCGAGAACCGACCGGAGAGCCAGCCCACCGAGCAGGGTGGACAGGACGCCCCCGACCAGCCCCAGGACCAGTCTGCGCCTGGCCAGCCCCAGGACCAGTCGGGCCGCCGGGTCGTGGTGGTGACCCAGGACGGCATGGGCGTAGCGCCGCCTGCTGACCGCACGGACAGCGCCGAAGGCCAGGACGACCCGAAGCGCAAACCGACCGAGTTGGTCGAGCAGCCCGCCAAGGTGATGCGCCTGGGCACGATGATCAAGCAGCTCCTGGAGGAGGTGAAGGAGGCGCCCCTGGACGAAGCGGGCCGCGCGCGCCTCGCCGAGATCCACCGCCGCTCACTCACGGAGCTCGAGCAGGGGTTGGCTCCCGAGCTGGTGGAGGAGCTGGAGCGGATCACGCTCCCGCTGACCGACAGCGCGCCCAGCGAGGCCGAGTTGCGGATCGCCCAGGCTCAGCTGGTCGGCTGGCTGGAAGGGCTGTTCCACGGTATCCAGACCGCGATCGTGGCGCAGCAGATGGCTGCCCAGCAGCAGCTGCAGCAGATCAGGCTGGCCCTACCCGGTGGTGGGCCGGGAGCCCCAGGCAGCGGTCCGATGCCGGGGCACCCGCAGGCACGACCGGCCGCCCCGGAGGAGGGCGACGACAAGCCGACCGGCCAGTACCTCTAGCTGGGCGCAACACGCACCCGACTCGTTCGGCTGGGCGGCGAGCCTGGCAGAGGTCCGGCCGGACCGGTCATGTCAACCCGGGGCCGAAGTTGCGACTGTCGACGACGGCAGTATCAGACGCCCTGAACTGCGAACCTGAGGGCGGGCACACCAAGCTCGACCTGACCGAGTACTCCATCGCCGTGGGACGGAGGTCGAGGACCGTGGCGAGCAGGCGCTGACTCTCTCCGCCTCCGGTCCGAGACCAGGTCAGGACATGGTCGTGACATCACTCAACCGGGTCCTCTCTAAGTCAAGAGGCGGGTGGCAATGCGGTCGTAGGGTGGGTGGTGGCGGGTCCGGGAAGTGGCTTGTCCGAAGAGCCGGCGTGAGGTTGTGAGCCGGTCGCGCTGGAGT
>DATGRS010000238.1:0-14669 GCA_035303365.1 Ornithinicoccus sp. | reverse complement strand
CTGACGAGCGCGGTGTCGTCGGCGTGCTCGCGCAGGGCGGCCTCGAGCGTCTCGGGTCGGATCAGGCCGGTGGAGTCCGGCTCCAGCCAGGTGACCTCGGCGTTGTGCTCGGTGACCAGGTGCTCGACGGGGTCTAGGACGGCGTGGTGCTCGATGGCGCTGACGATCATCCGGTTGCGGCCGGTGCCGGTCTCGTGGTGGTGGAACCAGGTCCCCTTGACCGCCATGTTGTCGGACTCGGTGCCGCCGGAGGTGAAGATCACCTCGGACGGGCGGACCCCCAGGTTCGCGGCGATCGACTCGCGCGACTCCTCGACGACGCGGCGGGCGTCGCGCCCGGAGCCGTGCAGCGAGCTGGCGTTGCCGAGCCGGCCCATCTGCTCCACGACGGCGTCGATGACCTCCGGAAGGGTGGAGGTCGTCGCGGCGTGGTCGAGGTACGCGGTCGAATCGGGCACCAGACCATCATCCCACCGGCCGCCACCCCGCAAAAATGTAGGGGTCTCGTACGCCTTTCCCGCAACTTCGTAGCGGTCTCGCACGCCCCTCACGTGGTAAGAGTCTCCTGCCCTGCGTCACCGAACCCGCGCCGCGCGGACGCGACGGGCGCTCCCAGGGCAAGCGCACGGCATACGCACGAGACCCCGGGAGCTCTGCCCGGTCGGTGCGGGTGTACGAGTCCACTACCAAAATGCGTGGAGGGCGTACGACACCTTTATCTTTTTGCGGGGGGTCAGCCCTTGCGGGTCTTGACCTCCTCGGTCGCCTGCGGCAGCACCGTGAACAGGTCGCCCACGACACCGAAGTCGACCAGCTCGAAGATCGGGGCCTCGGGGTCCTTGTTGATGGCCACGATCGTCTTGGACGTCTGCATGCCGGCGCGGTGCTGGATCGCCCCGGAGATCCCCGCGGCGACGTAGAGCTGCGGGGAGACCGAGACGCCGGTCTGGCCGACCTGGCTGGCGTGCGGGTACCAGCCGGCGTCGACCGCGGCACGGGAGGCGCCCACCGCGGCGCCGAGCGAGTCGGCGAACTGCTCGACCGGTCCGAAGTCGCCGGCGGTGCCGCGACCACCGGAGACCACGATCGCGGCCTCGGTCAGCTGCGGGCGACCGGAGGCGGCCTTCTCCTTGCGCTCCACGATCTTGGCGGCCCTCGCCTGCTCGGACAGCGGCACGGTGATGGTCTCCTCGACGGCGTCGGCCGGAGCCTCCTGCGCCGGAATCGAGTTGGGCTTGACCGTCACGATCGGGGAACCCTTGGTCACCGAGCTGGTGACCGTGTAGTTGCCGGCGAACACCGACTGCACCGTGCGCACTCCGCCGCCGTCGCCGGGCTGGACGTCGACGGCTTCGGTGATCAGACCGGACTCGGTCTTGATCGCCAGGCGCCCGGCAGCCTCCTTGCCCTCCGGGGAGGACGGCAGCAGCACGGCGGCCGGGCTGGTCCTCTCCACCAGGTGGGCCAGCACCTCGGCGGTCGGAGCCACGAGGTGCTCACTCACCGCCGGGTCGTCGACGCGGTAGACCTTCGCCGCGCCGTAGCGGGCCAGCATCTCCTTGGCCGCGTCCAAACCGGTGCCGATGAAGACCGCGGACGGCTCCCCCAGGCGCGCGGCCGCGGTGAGCAGCTCAGCGGTGGTCTTGCGGACCTGTCCGTCGACGTGGTCGACCAGAACGAGTACTTCAGCCATGGTTCTTCTCCTTCTTCCGGTCGGTCAGACGAACTTGCGCGAGGCCAGGAACTCGGCGAGGGCCTTGCCGCCCTCGCCCTCGTCGGTCACGACCTCGCCCTTGCTCCGGGGCGGGCGCTGCTCGACGGTCTCCACGGTCGTCCACGCCGCGTCCAGACCCACCTGCGAGGGGTCGACGCCCAGGTCGGCCAGGCCCCAGGTCTCCACCGGCTTCTTCTTGGCCGCCATGATGCCCTTGAACGAGGGGTAACGCGGCTCGTTGATCTGGTCGGTCACTGACACCACGGCCGGCAGAGCAGCCTCGACGGTCTCGCTCGCCACGTCGCTGTCGCGGCGGATCCGGGCGGTGCCGCCCTCGACGGTCAGCTCGGAGGCGAAGGTCACCTGGGGCAGGCCCAGCCGCTCGGCCAGCATCGCCGGCACCACGCTCATCGACCCGTCGGTGGAGGCGAGGCCGGTCAGCACCAGGTCGACCGGACCCAGCTTCTTGATGGCCTCGGCGAGCACCAGCGAGCTGGCGACGGCGTCGGAGCCGGCGATCGCGTCGTCCAGCACGTGGACGCCCTTGTCGGCACCCATCTGCAGCGCCTTCTTCACCGCGGCCGCCGCGTCCTCCGGACCCATCGTCAGGACCGTGACCTCACCACCGTCCCCAGCCTCGTTGAGAGCCAGAGCCGCCTCGACGGCATACTCATCCAGCTCGGACAGCAACCCATCGACCGCCTCGCGGTCGGTGGTGTGGTCCGGCTCGAACGTCCGGTCGGACTGCGCGTCCGGCACGTACTTGACACACACGACGATGTTCACGCTTGGTCCTCATCGTTGGGGGCAGGAAAGTTACTGTCCGGTCATCCTCGCACCCGCTATCGGGTGCTCGCCAACCGCCCCATCGGGTGATATTGACAACACCGGTCAGGCCACCGCGCGGAACAGAGGATCCATCCCGATCAGAATCACGGTCAGGAACGGGAAGAGGAAGGCCGTGACCCAGGCGATCGCGGGGGGACGGCCGGCGTCCGTGGCCCGGAGGCAGGCCAGCTAGCCACGCGGATCCCGGAGATGACGGCAGCGGCCACGCCCTAGGTCGGAGCGCGGCCGCTGCGGCTCTGATCTGGCCCGGCGGACCCGGAGCCCCGTTCCGCTACTGCCCCTCGAACTTGGCCCTGCCCGGCCCCTCCTGGACGAACGAGGCCATCCCGATCTCGCGGTCCTTCGTGGCGAAGACACCCGCGAAGAGCATCGCCTCGATCGACAGGCCGGTGTCCAGGTCGGTCTCGATGCCGCGGTCGACCGCCTCCTTGGCCGCCCGCAGGGCGTAGGCAGGGCCGCCGACGTAACGCTGCGCGCGGTCGCGAGCTGCGGCATACACCTGGTCCGGCTCGACGACCTCGTCGACCAGTCCGATGTCCAGCGCCTCCTGCGCCTCGACCATCCGGCCGCTGAAGATGAGGTCCTTCGCTCGGGCCGGCCCGACCAGGCGGGGCAGCCGCTGCGAGCCGCCGGCGCCGGGGATGACGCCGAGCAGGATCTCGGGCTGGCCCAGCTTGGCGTCGCTGCCGGCGATGCGGAAGTCACAGCACATGGCCAGCTCGCAGCCAGCGCCCAGCGCGTAGCCGGTGATCGCGGCGATGGTGGGCTTCGGGATGCGCGCGACGGCGCGGAAGCAGTCCTGGATGACGGCGGCGCGGTCGACCATGTCGGTGTAGGACATGGTTTGCATCTCCTTGATGTCCGCGCCCGCGGCGAAGACCTTCTCCCCGCCGTAGACGATCACGGCGCGCACCTCCGGGTCGGCCGACACGATGCCGGCGGCCTCGCCCAGCGCGTCCTGCACGGCGATGTCGAGCGGGTTCATCTTGGGCCGGTCGACGCGGATCGTGGCGATGCCGTCCTCGATCTCGACCCGGACGTACTCGGTCGACGTGGCGACCGTGCGCACCTCGCTCATGCCGGCTCCCCGCCGTTGCCCTCGGCGCCGCCCTTGCGACGTCGCACGCCCTCGGACAGCCACGGGCCGACCTCGGTGCCGTCCTCGGCGGTCACGATGTCCTGGTGCTCGCTGACGTCCTCGGCCGCGCCCCCGGCGGCCAGCTCGTTCTCGCGCTTTGACTTGGCCACGACGTTGCGGTGCCAGAGCTGGACGGCCTGCAGGATCATGCTCACCGCGATCTGCAGCTTGACCTTGGGGTTCTCCTTGGGCGCGATCACCTGCTCCACGCTGAGGACCAGGTTGCCGGCAGCGATCCCGGCCTTGACCAGGTTCACCCCCAGGGTGATGTCGTTGCAGCCGTTCAGCCGCGTGAGCAGGTCGGCGGGGACGGTGTCGGCGACCTTCCACTGCCCGTAGACCCGCAGGATGTCGACCTGACCGCCGGTCAGCGACCGCGCGAAGAGCTGCTGCTCCTGCGCGGTGAACTTGACGTCACCGTCGGCGTCGAGGTCGGGCTGCAGCTGCAGGTCCTGCAGCGCGTCGAGGACGCGGCCGCGCAGCGGGTGCTCCTCGGGGGGCGGGGGGAAGTTTGGCAACGAAGTCGGGTCGGTCATAGTCCCAACGTAACCGAGTACGTAGCATGCCGACCATGCCCGCCCCCCGTCGTCGACCCGACGTGCCCCCGCCGCTGGGCATCACCGTCCACAACGGAGCCGCCGACGTGTGCGTGCTCGCCGCCCACGCCGAGCTCGTCGAGCTCTGCCTGTTCGACGAGGACGGCTCCGAGCAACGGATCCCGCTGTCACGGCAGGCGTATGGCGTGTGGTGGGACGTGGTGGCGGGCGTCCGGCCGGGGCAGCGCTACGGCTTCCGCGTGCACGGACCCTGGTCGCCGCACGAGGGTCACCGGCACAACCCCGCCAAGCTGCTGCTCGACCCCTACGCAGGGGCGATCGAGGGTGAGGTGGCGTGGGGCCCGGAGGTCTTCGGCCACCTCGTCGACGACCAGTGGGTCGGCGACGGGGAGACCCGCGACGACCGGGACAGCGCCCCGTTCGTGCCCCGCTCCGTCGTGGTCGACCACGCCAGCTTCGACTGGTCCGGTGACCGCTCCCCCGCCACGCCGTGGACCGAATCCGTGGTCTACGAGGCGCACGTGAAGGGCCTGACCCAGCAGCACCCCGACGTGCCCGAGGAGATCCGGGGCACCTACGCCGCACTGGGCCATCCCGCCATACTCGAGCACCTCACCGGCCTGGGCGTGACCACCCTGGAGCTGCTGCCGGTCCACGCCTTCACCCACGAGCCGCACCTGGTCCGCAACGGGCTGGTCAACTACTGGGGCTACAACACGATGGGGTTCTTCGCCCCGCACCCGGCGTATGCCGCGGCGCAGGACCCGCAGGGCGTGGTCGACGAGCTGAAGGGGGCGATCAAGGCGCTGCACGGTGCCGGGATCGAGGTCGTCCTGGACGTCGTCTACAACCACACCTGCGAGCTGGGCAACCGGGAGGGCGCCACCCTGTCCTGGCGCGGCCTGGACAACAAGACGTACTACCGGCTGGATGAGCGCGGCTACGACATCGAGGTGACCGGGTGCGGCAACACGGTGGACCTGCGACAGCCGATGGTCGCCAAGATGGTCCTCGACTCGCTGCGCCACTGGGTCACCGAGTTCCACGTCGACGGCTTCCGGTTCGACCTGGCGCCGGCGCTGGCGCGCGGGCGGGACGACGCCTACGACGCCGACCACGCCTTCCACGTGGCGCTGCGGACCGACCCGGTGCTGTCGCGGGTGATGCTGATCGCCGAGCCGTGGGACGTCGGGGTGCACGGCTGGCGCACCGGGCAGTTTCCCCCGCCGTTCGCCGAGTGGAACGACCGCTTCCGCGACACCGTGCGGACCTTCTGGCTGCCGGACACCGCGCGCGCTCTGGCCGGCGAGACCGGTCACGGAGCACGCGAGCTGGCGACCCGGTTCAGTGGCTCCGCCGACCTGTTCCAGGCCAACGACCGGGGCCCGATCGCGTCGATCAACTTCGTGACCGCTCACGACGGCTTCACGCTGGCTGATGTCACGGCATACGAGCACAAGCACAACGAGGCCAACCTGGAAGGCAACCTGGACGGTCACGGCGACAACCGCAGCTGGAACCACGGCGTCGAGGGACCGACCGACGACCCGCAGATCCTGGCCGCGCGTCGGCGCTCGGCGCGCAACCTGATGGCGACGAACCTGCTGGCCGCCGGGGTGCCGATGCTGACCGCGGGCGATGAGATGGGGCGCACGCAGCACGGCAACAACAACGCCTACTGCCAGGACAACGACATCAACTGGCTGGACTGGGCGACGGCGGACTCCGATCTGGTGGCTACGACCGCGCGGCTGCTGGAGCTGAGGAGGGCGCACCCACTGCTGCGGCCGCCGGAGTTCCAGATGTTCGACGCCGCCCCGGGGCGGGTCCAGCTGCGCTGGTTTGGCCCCGAGGGGGAGGTCCTGTCCGAGCACCAGTGGTCCGATCCTGGGTTGCGCACGCTGGTGGCGCTGCTGGACGACCGGGCGCTCGCCGAGTCGGGCGGGGCGGAGCCGGACTTCGTGATGATCGCTTTCAACGGAGCGCTCGACTCGGTGACCGTCCAGGTCCCCAAGTCCGACGATCCCAGTCCCTGGCGCCTGGCGTGGGACAGCACCTGGGAGCGTCCGGAGGAGCCGTCGGTCGTCGGTGACACGATCGAGCTGCGTGCCTGCTCGATAGCCGTCCTCACCGCCCAATTTTGATAGCGGTTTCGTACGCCCACCCCGCATTTTCGTAGGGGTCTCGTACAGCTCCCCCGGATTCTCGTAGCGGTCTCGTACGCCCAGCCTGACGTTTCGTAGCTCGTACGGGAGGGTTCGGATCCATGCGGTCGTCGCATGCGCTCGCACGGGTTCCGCCTCAGATGTCCTCCACGGACTGGCAGGTCCACGCATCCATTCGTCGATCCCGTGCCCGGGCCTGCGAGTATCCCGCGAGCAACAGGTCCTCGACGCGGTCTCGGTCTTCCTTGCGGATCTCGACGACGGTGACGTTCATGGAGCGGAGCCGGCTGATGCGCGCCTCGTCCAGCTCAGGTGCGAGGTCTAGGTCGTGCCAGAAGCCCTGATACTCGGCCGCCAGCCCACTCTCCGGATCGAACAGATCGACGCGCGCCACAAACTCTCCGAACCGGTCGTGCAGGGGCTGGTTGACCACCGGAGTCGGCAGCTCTGCCTGCAGCCAGTGAAGTCGCGTCTCGCTTTCGGGGACCGACTCCGCACGCGCGCTGATCAGCGGCACCAGCTCGCGGACGTTGTTCAGCCGGTGCAGCCCACCCAGCGGTTCAAGAAACTCAGCGAAGGCAGCCTTGTCGATGAGCCCGAAGCGAGCCGAGAGATCCAGCATGGCCAGCCTCGTGGGGTCCGTGCGCACCCACCGCGCCAGGTCCAACGCGGTGCGCATCGGGTCCGTGACAGTGACCTCCCCGAGCTGCATCCGCTGGCGTTCCGGGACCCGGGACCGTCGCGGCCGCAGACCGCGCGTGTCGTAGGCACCGGCCGACTCCGGCACGCACAGATCGACGGGTCGCGGCGTGTCGTGGCCGGCCATGCCATCGAGGAACTCCTTGGGCACGCCGTGCAGCACCGCGGCCGCCCATCCCGCGAGTACAGCGCCCTCGGGAGCCCTCGACCAGGCCGCATGGATCCGGACCAGCCGCTCATCATCGGGCGGGTCTCCCACGAGGCGCACGCCAACCATCCCCGAAACCTTCGCCAACCGGTCCACCTGGCGCCTCGGCATACCGTCCTCCAGAAGGTCGGCTGTCTTCCTGATCTGGAATGTCGTCATGGTCACCTCCGGCGCCACCATGGCGGCCCAGACGTATGCCGAGTGGCCGGGTTCGCGTTCTGTGGTCGCCAGGGTTGGCGCGACGAGGCTGTGGACAGCCGCGTGACGCCCTGAGCCAGGGCGTACAGAACCCCTACGAAGACCCGCGCAGCGCGTACGAGACCCCTACCAAAATGCGGGCAAAGCGTACGAAACCCCTACCAAAATTGGTTAGGCGTTGACCACCAGGCCGAGCTCGGCGTCGTTGGCGAGGAGCGGGTGCGCCGGCAGGACGCGGACGGTCCAGCCGAGGCTGCCGGTGCGCGCCAGCTCGAGCTCGCCGTCGAAGCGGTGCCGGCCGCCCTCGTAGGACTCCACCGGCTGCAGCACGCTGGTCTCGACGTCGGTCAGCTCGTCGCTCTCCGACGCCCGCCCGAAGACCACCTGCACCTTCACCTCGTCCGGCGACAGGTTGCCGAGGTTCACGTAGGCGTGCACCCGGACGTGCTCCCCGATCGTCGGGCTGTCCGAGACACCCTCGGCCTCGACGTGCTCGACCGCCACCGACGGCCACGCCGCGCGCAGCTTGGCGACACGCGCCGCAAGGTCACGAGCTCCGGCGTAGTTGTTGTCCCGCACCGCCCACCCGGCTCGTGCGGCGGGCAGGTAGAGGGACTGGGTGTAGTCCCGAACCATGCGGTCGGCCATCACCTTCGGCCCGAGCGTGGTCAGGGTGTGCGTGAGCATCTCCAACCAGCGGGTCGGCAGACCCTCGGCGTCGGTGTCGTAGAACGTCGGCACGACGCTGTTCTCCAGCAGGTCGTAGAGCGCCGACGCCTCGAGCTCGTCCCGGCGGTGCGGGTCCTCCACGCCGTCGGCGGTCGGGATGGCCCAGCCGTTCTGCCCGTCGAACCACTCGTCCCACCAGCCGTCGAGGACGGACAGGTTCAGGGCCCCGTTCAGCGCGGCCTTCATGCCCGAGGTGCCGCACGCCTCGAACGGGCGCAGCGGGTTGTTGAGCCACACGTCGCACCCGGGGTAGAGCCGCTGCGCCATCGCGATGTCGTAGTTGGGGAGGAAGACGATCCGGTGCCGCAGCTTCGGGTCGTCGGTGAAGCGCACCATCTCCTGGATGAGGCGCTTGCCGGTGTCGTCGGCCGGGTGCGCCTTGCCGGCGATCACCAACTGCACCGGGCGGTCCTTGTCGAGCAGGATCTTGGTCAGCCGCTCGGGGTCGGACAGCATCAGGGTGAGCCGCTTGTATGTCGGCACGCGCCTCGCGAAGCCGATGGTCAGGATGTCGGGGTCCAGGACGTCGTCGATCCAGCCCAGCTCTGCGGCCGTGGAGCCGCGCGTGCGCATCGACTTGCGCAGCCGCTCCCGGGTCTCGGCGACCAACTGTTCCCGCATCTCGCGCTTGGTGGACCAGATCGCGGCTGCCGGGACCGTCGCGGCCTCCTCGAACGCCGTGCCGGTGGCGACGGCGTCATCACTCAGGTGCTCCTGGGCGAGGGCAAACACCTTGCGGTCCACCCAGGTGCCGGCATGCACGCCGTTGGTGATCGAGCCGATCGGCACCTCGTCCTGGTCGAAGCCCGGCCACAGGCCCTGGAACATGCCGCGGCTGACCTCGCCGTGCAGCATCGAGACGCCGTTGGCGCGCTGTCCCAGCCGCAGGCCCATGACGGCCATGTTGAAGACACTGGAGTCTCCCCCGCTGTAGCTCTCCGCACCGAGCTCGAGGAGCCTCGCCAGGGGCACGCCCGGCAGCTCGAGGGCGCCACCGAAGTGCTGGCTGATCTGGTTCACGCCGAACCGGTCGATGCCCGCGGGCACCGGGGTGTGCGTGGTGAACACGGTGGAGGCGCGCACCGCACGCAGCGCCTCGTCGAAGCTCAGGTCTGCGGAGGTGGTCAGCTCGCTGATCCGCTCCAGCCCCTGGAACCCGGCGTGCCCCTCGTTCATGTGGTAGACGTCCGGCTCCGGGGCGCCGGTCAGGCGCGACCAGAGGCGCAGCGCACGCACCCCGCCGATGCCGAGCAGCATCTCCTGCTGGAGCCGCTGGTCACCGCCACCGCCGTAGAGCCGGTCGGTGAGGTCGCGCTTGCTCGGCTCGTTGGTCTCGACGTCCGAGTCGAGCAGGAGCAGCGGCACGCGGCCGACCTGGGCCCGCCACACGTGGGCGTCGACGTGACCGCCGCCGGGCAGGTCCAGGGACACCAGCGCGGGCGACCCGTCGGACTCGCGCAGCAGCGACAGCGGGAGGTCGTCCGGGTCGAGCACCGGGTAGGACTCCTGCTGCCAGCCGTCGGCGTTGAGCCGCTGGCGGAAGTAGCCGCTCTTGTAGAACAGGCCGATCCCGACCACCGGCACCCCGAGGTCGGACGCGCTCTTGAGGTGGTCACCCGCCAGGATGCCGAGCCCACCGGAGTACTGCGGCAGGGCGGCGGTCAGCCCGAACTCCGGGGAGAAGTACGCATACGCCTCACCGAAGCCGCCGGCGGCCCCGCCCGCCTCAGCCTGCTGCTGGTACCACCGCGGCTGCGACAGGTAGCGCTGCAGGCCCTCGCCCGCCGCGCGCACCCGCTGCACGAACTCGGGGTCACCAGCGATCCGGTTCAGGTCCTCGGGCGTCAGCGCGCTCAGCATGGCCGGCGGCTCGTGCCGGACCTCCTCCCACTTCTGGGGGTCGATGCTCTCGAAGAGGTCGAGGGTGGGCGGGTGCCAGGACCAGCGCAGGTTGAGCGCCAGGTCGTGCAACGGGGACAGCACCTCGGGGAGAACGGTGCGCACATGGAGTCTGCGGATGGCCTTCACGGGGGACAGCGTAGGCGTTCGCCACAGCGATCTCTGAACTCACCGTGCCCACCCGACGTCGCCTCGGCTGCAGCGGCTCCGCGAGACAGGTAGCGTCGGCACCGTGACCGAGACATCTGGCGACGGCCCCACCAGCAGAACAGTCCTCGAGCTCGTGGGACAGCACCCGATCGGACGCATTCCCGTGCAGGACGTGCGCCCCGCGGTCGACGGCGGCGACCGGCCCACCAAGTCGGTCGTCAACGAGCTGTTCCCGATCACCGCGACGGTCTTCCGCGAGGGGCACGACAAGGTCAGCGCCACCGTCGTGCTCACCGACCCCGACGGCTCCGAACACCACGTGCGGATGCACCTGCTCAACCCGGGGCTGGACCACTGGGGCACGACGGTCTTCGCCAACCGCGAGGGCATCTGGAGCTACCGCGTCGAGGGCTGGTCCGATCCCTACGCCACCTGGCACCACGACGCCGTCATCAAGGTCGAGGCCGGCATCGACGTCGAGCTGATGCTCGAGGAGGGCGCCCGCGTCATCGAGCGGGCGCGCGACGAGGTCGAGCGCTCGGCGGAGGACCGGCAACGCCTGGACGACGCCATCGGCGCGCTCCGCGACACTCAGCGCCCGACCCACGAGCGGCTCGCCGCCGGCACCGACCTGCGCGAGTACCTCGCCGGCGCACCACTGCGCGACTTCGTCAGCGCCAGCCGCGACTTCACCTGGTGGGTCGAGCGCAAGCTCGCCCTGCACGGGGCGTGGTACGAGATCTTCCCGCGCTCCGAGGGCGCCACCCAGGACCCCGACACGGGCCTGTGGACCTCCGGCACCTTCGCGACAGCGCAGGAGCGGCTGCCCGCGATCGCCGACATGGGCTTCGACGTGGTCTATCTCACCCCGATCCACCCGATCGGCCGGACCAACCGCAAGGGCCGCAACAACACCCTCGACGCCCAGGAGCACGACCCCGGCTCGCCCTACGCCATCGGGGCGGCCGAGGGCGGCCACGACGCCATCCACCCGGACCTCGGCGACTTCGACGACTTCGACGCGTTCGTGGCCCGCGCCGAGGAGCTGGGTCTCGAGGTGGCCCTCGACCTCGCCCTGCAGGCGGCACCGGACCACCCGTGGGCCACCGAGCACCCCGAGTTCTTCACCACCCGCGCCGACGGCAGCATCGCCTACGCCGAGAACCCCCCGAAGAAGTACCAGGACATCTACCCGACCAACTTCGACAACGCCCCCGACACGATCTACGCCGAGGTGCGCCGCGTCATACAGGTCTGGATCGACCACGGCGTCAAGATCTTCCGGGTCGACAACCCGCACACCAAGCCGGTGGAGTTCTGGCAGTGGCTCATCGCCGACGTCGCGGTCGACCACCCGGAGGTGATCTGGCTCGCGGAGGCGTTCACCAGGCCAGCCATGATGCACACGCTGGCCAAGGTCGGCTTCCAGCAGTCCTACACCTACTACGCGTGGCGCAACCAGGCGGCCGAGCTGCAGGAGTACGTCACCGAGCTGTCCGGCAAGGCCGCCCCCTACATGCGGCCGTCGTTCTGGCCGACGACGCACGACATCCTCACGCCATACATGCAGTATGGCGGCCCGACAGCCTTCCAGGTCCGTGCCGCGCTCGCCGCGACCCTGGTGCCGACCTACGGCATCTACGCCGGCTACGAGCACTGCGAGAACGTCGCGCGGCCCGGCGCCGAGGAGCACATCGACAACGAGAAGTACGAGTTCAAGAACCGTCGCTGGGACCTCGACACCGAGCACGGCGGACGCGACGAGGCCCACGGCCGGCCCAACCTCGCGCCGTTCCTCAAGCGGCTCAACGAGATCCGCCGCGAGCACCCGGCGCTGCACTGGATCCGCAACATCACCTTCCACAGCGCGGAGGACGAGAACTTCCTGGTCTTCTCCAAGCGAGGGGGCGGGGCCCACGACGGGTCGGACGGCGACGAGATCATCGTCATCGCCAACCTCGACCCGTTCGCGCCGCGCGCCACCACGGTGCACCTGAACATGCCGTCGCTCGGACTGGGCTGGAACGACCGGTTCGTCGCGCACGACCTGCTCACCGGCCAGCAGTGGCACTGGGGTGAGGCGAACTTCGTCCAGCTGGGGCCAGGCGGTCTGCCGGTCCACATCATCTGGATGCGGAAGTTCTGAGCCATGCGCGGACTCAACCTCCAGCAGCCCGGACTCCGGCACGACCCCGACTGGTACCGCAAGGCGGTCTTCTACGAGGTCGTGGTGCGAGCCTTCAACGACTCCACCGGCTCCGGCTCCGGTGACTTCAGCGGCCTCATCGCCCGGCTGGACTACCTGCAGTGGCTGGGCGTCGACTGCCTGTGGCTGCCGCCGTTCTACGCCTCGCCGCTGCGGGACGGCGGCTACGACGTGGCCGACTACACCGCGGTGCTGGCCGAGTTCGGCACCCTGCCGGAGTTCCAGGAGCTGATCTCCCAGGCCCACGCCCGCGGCATCCGGATCATCACCGACCTGGTGATGAACCACACCTCCGACCAGCACCCGTGGTTCCAGGCGTCGCGCGCCGAGCCGGACGGTCCCTACGGCGACTTCTACGTGTGGTCCGACACCGACGACCGGTATGCCGACGCGCGGATCATCTTCGTCGACACCGAGGTCTCCAACTGGACCTTCGACGCCGTCCGGCGCCAGTTCTTCTGGCACCGGTTCTTCAGTCACCAGCCGGACCTCAACTTCGAGAACGAGGCCGTCCAGGAGGCCATGTTCGACGTGGTCCGCTTCTGGATGGACATGGGGATCGACGGGTTCCGGCTGGACGCCGTGCCCTACCTGTTCGAGGAGGAGGGCACCAACTGCGAGAACCTCCCCAGGACGCACGAGTTCCTGGCTCGGCTGCGGGCCATGGTCGACGAGGAGTACCCCGGTCGGGTGCTCCTCGCCGAGGCCAACCAGCTGCCTGCCGAGGTCGTCGACTACTTCGGCACCGAGGAGGCGCCGGAGTGCCACATGTGCTTCCACTTCCCGGTCATGCCGCGGCTCTACTACGCGCTGCGCGACGAGTCGGCCGAGCCGATCATCCGGGTGATGCAGGAGACCCCGCCCATCCCGGAGGGCACCCAGTGGGGCACCTTCCTGCGCAACCACGACGAGCTGACCCTCGAGATGGTCTCCGCCGAGGAGCGCTCCGCGATGTACGGCTGGTATGCCCCCGACCCGCGGATGCGCGCCAACATCGGGATCAGGCGCCGCCTCGCCCCGCTGCTGGACAACTCCCGCAGCGAGATCGAGCTGATCAACGCGCTGCTGCTGAGCCTGCCGGGCTCGCCCTGCCTCTACTACGGCGACGAGATCGGCATGGGCGACAACATCTGGCTCAGCGACCGGGACGCCGTGCGCACCCCGATGCAGTGGACACCGGACCGCAACGCCGGATTCTCCACCTCCGACCCGGGCAAGCTCTACCTCCCGGTGATCACGAGCCTGGTCTACCACCACGCCTCGGTCAACGTCGAGGCACAGATGGCCACCAGCTCCTCCCTGCTGCACTGGACCCGCGGCATGCTGCAGATCCGCTCCCGGCACGAGGTGTTCGGGCTCGGCGAGTTCACCCTGTGCGAGGCGGACAACACCGCGGTCCTGGCCTACACCCGCTTCGTCCGTGAGCCGGGGCCCGACTTCCAGGGCCGGGTCGGCGTGCTGTGCGTCAACAACCTCTCGGCCCGCCCGCAGGCCGCCCACATCCAGCTCCCCGAGGAGCTGGCCGGGTCGGTGACCGTCGACCTGTTCGGCGGCACCGGCTTCGCCGACGTCGACGCCGAGGGCCGGATCCACCTGGCCCTGGGCTCCCAGGGCTTCTACTGGCTCGGCCTCACCCCTGAAGGAGCTTGAGATGGCCTCCCTGACCCCGTCGTTCACGGAGTTCCTGCCGCGCTGGATGGCGTCGCAGCGGTGGTACTCCGGCAAGGGACGGGAGCCCCGCCTGCGCCGGCTCGGCGGGCTGCGCTGGGAGGACCCGGCGGGCGAGGTGGGCATCGAGACGCACATCGTGGTTGACGAGGCCGGTCCCGAGCCGGTGGTCTACCACGTGCCGCTCACCTACCGCCCGGCGCCGGTGGAGGCGCTCCACACGGCGCTCGTCGCCACCCCCGAGCACCACGAGCTGGGGACGAGGTTCGTGTATGACGGCACGGCAGACCCCGCATACGTCCAGGCACTGCTCGACACCATCCACTCCGGTGGGACGGTCACCTCGGAGGAGGGCGAGGACGGCGGCACCGCGACCGGTCATCCGCTGGACCCCGCCCTGCCCCGACCGGTCGTGAAGCGCTCCGCGGTGCTGACCGGTGAGCAGTCCAACACCTCGATCATCATCGAGCTCGAGGAGGCCGACGAGAC